>JAEDLK010000007.1 GCA_016295355.1 Clostridiaceae bacterium | reverse complement strand
GCCCTTTGATTTTGAGGCGGAACAGGCGGTGCTGGGTTCGGTGTTGATCGACCCAGCGGTGCTGGATCAGGTGATCGGACAGGTGAAGGAGGAGTATTTCTATATTCCGCAACACCGTGAGTTGTATCACACCATGAACAGCATGATGGGCGCCAATGAGCGTATCGACTTTGTAACGCTGTTAAATCGGCTGAAAAAGAACGGTGTTTATGATGAAGCAGGAGGAAAGGCCTATCTGAAGGAGCTGGCAAAAAGTGTTCCTTCGGTGGCCAATCTGACTACATACCTGGGCATTGTTCGGGAACGCTATTATGCCAGGGCCCTGATTGAGGCCTCTCGAAAAATCATCCAAGATGCGACCGATAACACCATGGAGGCCGGCAAATTACTGGATGCGGCAGAACAGCGAATCTATGAAATTCGTGAAAACCGAGTGGTCACCGATTTACAACACATCAAAACGGTTATTGAAACCGAAACGTTTGACCGCTTGGGTAAAATCACCAATCCCGAAACCAGAGCCGATTATGTGGGAATTCCCTGTGGAATCGGCGAGCTCGATCGTATGATTACCGGTCTTAACAAATCGGATTTAATCATCTTGGGTGCCCGTCCGGGTATGGGAAAAACCTCCTTTGCCCTTAACATTGTCCGCAATGTGGCGGTGAACGCCGGCAAACGGGTAGCGTTTTTTTCCTTGGAAATGACCAGGGATCAGTTGGCACAGCGAATGCTGTCCAGTGAGGCTGCCATTAAGAGTGAAAAATTGCGTAGCGGTCAGTTAGAGCAGCAGGAATGGACCCGTTTGGCACAGGCTGCCTCCCAGTTGTCGCAACAGGAAATCTATTTTGACGAAACCTCCACGATTACGGTGCAGGAAATGAAGGCAAAATTGCGCCGCTTGAAGGTCGACCTCTGCGTGGTGGACTATCTCGGATTGATGCACTCAGCCCAAAAGATTGATAACCGGGTGCAGGAAATTTCGGATATCACCCGAAACCTGAAGATTATGGCCAAGGAATTAAGGATTCCGGTGATTGCCTGTGCCCAGCTTTCCCGCGGCACCGAGGGCAAGGGTGTAAAATCACACCGTCCGGCACTGTCCGATTTGCGTGATTCCGGTTCCATCGAGCAGGATGCCGATATTGTGCTGTTTTTATATCGTGAGACCTACTATGACAGCGAAAAAACCGATGAGTCCCAACGGGGAGATCCTAATAAGGCCGAATGTATTGTGGCTAAAAACCGTCATGGCGAAACCGGTACGGTACAGTTGCATTGGGACGGTCAGTACACACGCTTTACTTCACCGGCTCCGAGTGGGATGACCGAATGATAGAGCAAGTCAGGGCTGTTTTAGACAGTCTTTATCTAACAGAGAAAGAACGACACATGACATTGGCGCTTTCAGGTGGCGCCGATTCCGTGGCGCTGCTTTACTGCTTATGTCAGTTGCGTGAGACGATGGGGCTTTGCTTGCAAGCGGCTCACTTGAATCATGGCCTTCGGGGCCAAGAATCCGATCGGGATGAAGCCTTTGTAAGAGAACTTTGCCAAAAGTGGCAGGTGCCGCTTATCTGTGAAAAGGCCGATGTTGACGGCTTTGCTTCGACTCATCACTTGGGCCTGGAGGAAGCCGCTCGAACGGTGCGATACGATTTTTTGCGTCGCGTCACTCTTGGTAGCATTGTGACGGCTCATAATGCCACCGATCAGGTTGAAACCGTGCTGATGCACCTTTGTCGGGGCAGCGGCGTTAACGGTCTGTGTGGGATGTCACTGCGAAAGAACGGGATTATTCGACCGCTTCTTTTCTGTACTTCAGCGGACATTCGTTCGTTTTGTCAGCAAGAGGAATTATCCTTTGTGGAGGATTCTACCAATAACGATGACCGCTACACACGCAACTTCTTAAGACACCGGGTATTGCCGTTGCTGAAAATGCTGAATCCCGAATTGGAAACGGCTGTCGGTCGCTTTAGTCAGGCGGCAGGGGAGGATCAAACCTATTTTGAGTCGCTCGTCGCAGCCGAATACAACGCTCGCATGAGTCAAGACGGCCTTTCGCTCTTGGATTGGGCACAACTGCCTAAGGCGATCAGCAATCGGCTTCTATTAGTGTTTTTGCGTGTGCACGGGTTGCCCGAAACACAGGCTTTTGTGTCCGCTTTGCAGGCATTGTCTGTGGGGAGCGGACGGCGAGAACTGGTACGGGGCAAAACAGTTTATGTGCAAAACGGCCGGTTGACGCTTTTAGAGGACGATACCGTTTGGCAGTATGTGACAAAGCTAACAGAAAATAGCGTTGAGGTCATAAAAAAAGACGGAAAAATTCATAATTTATTCGTAAAAAATGCAATAGACTGTGATAAAATTAAGGGCAGGTTACAGGTGCGCACACGCCTTCCCGGTGATCGAATTCACCTTCGACACCGTGGGGTCGGTAAGTCACTGAAAAAACTGTTCATCGAGGAAGGTGTTCCGCAAAACCGTCGTAACAGTCTTCCTGTGGTGGCCGATGAGGCCGGCGTTGTGTGGGTCTGCGGCTTCGGTGTTGATAGTCGGGTTTGTCCCGACGAAACAACACGGCGTGTTTATCTGGTGGATTGTAAAGAAGAAAATCAGCTAATGGGGGAAATGTAAAGATGCCTATGCAGAATGATATTCTGAAGGTGCTTGTCACAAAGGAAGAATTGGAAGAAATTTGTGAGCGTTTAGGCAAACAGATTTCACAAGACTATAAAGGGAAAAAAGTTATCTTGGTCAGCGTGCTTAGGGGAGCGGTGGTGTTCTTTGCCGACCTAATGCGCCATATTGACTGTGACTGTGAAATCGACTTTATGGCGGTTTCTTCGTATCACGGAGGCACCAAAAGCAGCGGCGTGGTGACCTTTAAAAAGGATTTGGATATTGACATTAAGGGTCAGCATGTGCTGATTGTCGAGGATATATTGGATTCCGGCTTGACGCTTCATTACCTCATTGATGTGTTAAAAATGCGAGAGCCGGCCAGCATGAAAGTTTGTACGTTACTGGATAAACCGGCCAATCGTCGTGCCAAAATTTCGGCCGATTATGTCGGCACGGTCATTCCGGATGAATTTGTGGTCGGCTACGGTTTGGATTATGCTGAGCGTTATCGCAATTTGCCGTATGTCGGTGTATTGAAAAAAGCCGTTTACGAAAAATAAGCATTTTCCCCCTTATGAAAGGATGTGCAGGGTTTGAATAAAAGTGTTAAGAATCTGTTGCTGTATATCGGTATTCCGGTGATTTTGATTGTTTCAATTGCATTGGTGTCCGGTTTCGGCCATACAGATGACAAAACCATCTACTATGATATGGTGTCGATGGTGAAAAACGGTGAGGTTTCCGAATATACGCTGAATTTGTACAGCGGTGAGTTGACCTATAAAAAGGTCGGTGAGGATAAGGAATACACCTATAAAGTGGCAGATCCTTCTATCTTTTACAACGATGTCAATGAAGCGGTCATGGCCTATAACGAACAGCATCCCGATGCACCCATCAAGATGGATTACAAAAGCGGAGAGAGCTTGGCATGGCTGAGGAATTTGTTGCCGTCTGTTTTGTTGGCGGCGGCGATGATTGTGTTTGGCGTTGTTTTATTACGCCGCATGAACATGACCATGGGTAACGATAAAGCTTTGAGCTTCGGCAAGGCCAAGTATCGTCGGGACACCAATAAGCGAACATCCTTTGCGGATGTGGCCGGTGCCGATGAGGAAAAGGCAGAACTTGTGGAAATCGTTGACTTTTTGAAGCAACCGTCCAAGTTCAGCGAGATGGGTGCGCATATTCCCAAGGGCGTTTTGTTGGTAGGCCCTCCGGGAACCGGTAAAACCCTGTTGGCCAGAGCCGTAGCCGGTGAGGCCGGCGTACCGTTCTTCAGCATTTCCGGTTCCGATTTTGTGGAAATGTTCGTCGGTGTGGGCGCCTCCCGTGTCAGAGATTTGTTCGATGAAGCCAAGAAGAGTGCTCCGGCCATCGTTTTCATCGATGAAATAGATGCCGTCGGTCGTCAGCGTGGCGCTGGTTTAGGCGGCGGTCACGATGAAAGAGAGCAAACGCTCAATCAGTTGTTGGTAGAGATGGATGGCTTTGGTGATAACACCGGCGTCATTGTGATGGCCGCCACCAACCGTCCTGATATTTTGGATAAGGCCTTGTTACGTCCGGGTCGTTTTGATCGTCAGATTACGGTTAATTACCCCGATGTCAAGGGTCGTGAAGAAATCTTGAAAATTCATTCGAGAGGTAAGCCTCTCGGACCGGATGTGGAACTGTCCACCATTGCCAAGTCCACCGCCGGCTTTACGGGGGCAGATTTGGAAAACCTGCTCAATGAATCGGCGCTCTTGGCGGTTCGTGCCGGCTTAAAGGCTATCACCCAGGAACAAATCGAGGAAGCTACCTTAAAGGTTATCGCCGGTACCGAGAAGAAGAGTCGTGTTATGAGCCATAAGGAGAAGCTGAACACCGCTTATCATGAGGCCGGCCATGCCATCACAGGCTATTATTTGCCCACCCAGGACGAGATTCATCATATCACCATCATCCCCCGTGGTATGGCTTTGGGCATTACCGTGTCCTTGCCGGGTGAGGATCGGTTCAGTAAGTATAAAAAGGAAATGGAAGAAGAAATTGTCATGCTGTTGGGCGGTCGGATTGCCGAATCGCTGACGGGCGATGATATTTCGACCGGCGCCTCTAACGATATTGAACGGGCTACTCAAATCGCCCGTGATATGGTGGTAAAATACGGCATGAGCGAGGAACTCGGCCCGATTCTGTACGGAAACAAGAATGATGAGGTATTTTTAGGCCGGGATTACGGCCATATCAATAATTGCTCCCAGGAAATTGCCGCCAAGATTGATAATGAGGTTAATCGTATCATTAAGACGGCTTATCAGCGCGGCGAAAAGCTGTTGAAAGAACACATCGATAAGTTGTATGCCGTCGGTGAAGCGTTGATGGAGAAAGAAAAGCTGACAGGCGAGGAATTCAAAGCCATCATGACCGATCAGGCCGGAGCGCTCCCGCAGCAAAAAGAACAATCGGAAGTTGAACAACCGAATGAATAAAAACATCCCGGAAAGACCGCTGCCTTTCCGGGATGTTTTATATTTATATAGGCTTATAGCTCTTACGCAAATCACCCGTGTGGTTATGATTATGACTGAAATACGGTCTTATGCGTTTTTAGTCAATAGTAGCGGTTGAAGCTGTTTGCCGTTCAGAGCCTCTATAGCAGTATCTATTAGCTTTGAAAAATCGCAGATGGCTGAGGTTGGCTTTTTGTATGCGTTGTCCTGCCCAAACGGGACGAAGTAGATGTTGCGTGTGTTGAGAAGGGTACCGATGTTGCGTGCCGATGCCGAGAGAGCATCGTTGGTGGCAATGCCCAGTACAACCGGTCGGTTGTTGCGCAAATGCGCCTTAACCGCCATAGCAACGCAGGAATCGGTCATGCCGGCGGCAATTTTGGCAATGGTGTTGCCGGTGCAGGGCGCGACGATCAGTAGATCTAACAGTCCTTTGGGACCAATGGGTTCAGCCTGTACAATGGTATGAACAATGCTTTTTCCGGTTAGGGCTTCGACCTGCTCCTTTAACTTTTCATGCTCGGTAAAGCGGGTGTCGGCTGAATAAACAATTTCAGAAAAAATGGGAAGGACATCGGCCCCGAGATCGCACAGATGCTCCAACTGTTTCAGCGAATCCGCCATGGTGCAAAAGGAGCCGCACATGGCGTATCCGACGGTGAGTCCTTTCATAATTATCTCCTTAATCAATGTGATGATCCCGTAGTACCGTCAGAACCGTATCGGCTAAAGCGTAACCGGCCGACCGACAGGCCGTCTTACCGGGCAATCCGGGGGCACAGAGCAGTCGAATGTTTTGCTGATTACATTTTGTAAAGCCGGCATCCTGAGAGGCTAACTCAATAAACAGCGTTTGCCGGTTGGCCTTTTTTAGAACATCATCGGTAAACAGAGGATAGGGAACCGTGTTGAATGCCAAATCGCAGTCACCGATGATTTTTGATAGTTCATCGGTTGACACGGCGCACAGCCCTAAGGCGGTAATCTCGGCTCGGTCACTGCTTTTTCGGGCGGCCACGGTTACATGGGGGCAAAGCCCCGCTAACCGATCAACAAGGATTCGTGCCACTCGACCGAAACCCGTCACCAAAATCTTGCTGTCAAATAAGGAGAGATCAGTGTTCTCTATAGCCAAGGACAAAGCACCCTCGGCGGTTGGAATGGCATTTAAGAGGGCAAAATCATCTCTCTTGGTCAAATCCACAATCGGCATATCCGGCCAAGCACCGCCCATGATGAGAGCCGACGGCGGGAGGGCCGCTTGCAGCTCTGTAAGCGGAATGGCTGTTTCACCGGGTGCGTTCAGAGTGATCCCGTCGCGACTGACGGGAAAGGGTAATAAAACCGCATCGGCAGAGGCAAGACAGTCTTTTGTATGAAAATAAGAGTCAACGGTTATACCTTTTTGGCGCAGTCGTTGCGCCGCAAAGGACAGTCTTCGGTCGGTGCCGACGATGACCAACTTCATGGGCGATTCCTCCCTAAATAATAAAAGCCATAGAACCAAAGCGGATACAGACGCATGATACCATGCGGGATTCACTATCATTCTATGACTGAATATTAAATTTGTGCTATCGCCGGTTTCAACCGTTCGATTTACCTTACTTTTGTAAGTTGTGGGGTAAAAGAGCAGAGCCTCAGAAAAGGCTTTGTTAGTAATGGAGGGGCTTTTGTGAATCGGCTATTTCGGTCAGTAACGGCAACAAACGCTTCGGGCAGTTCAAGGCGGGGTCTTGCCATACAAACGTCAGTAAAGCGTACAACGCTTTTCCGATAGCTTCGCCGGTTAGCCCGACGGCATGGCAGTCACGACCGGACAAACATAAATGCTCTGTTTTGTAGGGCTCTTTTTTGGCAAGAATGTCATCAAGAGCATTAGTGCTTTGTTTTGCCAAGAGTAAAGCACGCCGGACGGCCGGTTCCCCGTAACGGTACAGCAGTTCCTTTAGGCAAACCGACTCGGACAAAAGGGCAAGATAGGCCTGCTCGCAGTTGTCGGCACCATCCCGTAAATTTTTATCACTTTTTAGGCGTACAGCCAGCGCTTTCGGGTTTGTATCGGTGAGTCGGCAAAAGGCACAAAATCGTAACACCCTGTCTTTTGGCAGTGCAGCCAGAGAAGAAAGGCTGTCGTGAATCGGATGAAGCCCCAAAAAGGATAGGCCAATCCCCTGAAATAACGGGTCGGCTTGATGGGGGTGATCGGTCAGCAGTAGGTCGATGAGTTCTTTTTCAATGCGTTCGACACTGACAAGGGAAAGCGCTTCGACCTTTTGAAGAGCGGCCGACAGGGTGGCCGGATCGGCCGTCATGTTAAAGCGACAAGCAAAACGAAACAGCCTTAATATACGCAAGGCATCCTCGTGAAACCGCACCGACGGATTGCCTACGGCTCGCAGAACACGGTTCTTAAGGTCGGTTTTGCCGTCAAACGGATCAAAAAGCCCCCGAATCGGATGATAGGCCATAGCGTTGACGGTAAAGTCGCGCCGGGCCAAGTCGTCCCGAAGGGATGTGACAAAGACCACGCTGTCGGGCTTACGGTGGTCGGAATACTGTCCGTCGGTGCGGTAGGTGGTGATTTCCAGGTTGTGTCCGTCGCACACCACCGTCACAGTGCCGTGCTTTACGCCGGTATCAACGGTGTGATCGAACAGAGCATGACAGTCTTCGGGTTTGGCGGCCGTGGCAATGTCATAATCATGCGGCACCAGCCCCAAAAGAGTATCTCGCACGCAACCGCCGACGCAGTACGCTTCAAAACCGTGTTGCTCTAACCGATTGAGCGTATCGGTGACATAAGAGGGTAGGCAAAAATCCATCATTTTCTCCCTATGGTAAATTTCCTGTTTATTTTTGACATGAAATGCAATATAATAGAAGAAAGGCTATAAAAAGGTGAGGCTTGACAATGAAAAACTTAAGAGATGAAGACCTGATTCTGCGTCAGGTGAAACGCATTCATATGATCGGTATCGGCGGTTCGGGTATGTGTCCTCTGGCTGAAATATTGCACGCCAAGGGATACGCTTTGAGCGGTTCGGATAATAATGAGAGTGACCCGTTAAGCAGGGTGAAGGCACTGGGTATTCCGGTGGCCATGGGTCAACGGCCGGAGAATATCGGGGATGCCCAACTTGTGGTTTATTCTGCCGCCATTGCCGAGGACAACCCGGAACTGGTGGCCGCACGGGAAAAAGGCATTCCCACTATGGAACGCTCTCACCTGTTGGGGGTGCTTACACGGCTGTATGATAACGTCATCGGTGTTTGCGGTACCCACGGAAAAACCACCGTTACGTCTATGATAACACAAATTCTTCTGTTAAACAAGATGGATCCTACCGCTGTGATCGGCGGTCTGTTGCCGCTCATTCAGTCCAACGGCCGTGTGGGACAAACCGAAAACATGGTGTGTGAATCCTGCGAGTTTGTGGACACCTTTTTGCAGATGTCTCCCGATGTGGCGGTTTTACTCAACATTGATAACGACCATTTAGACTATTTTAAGACTATGGATAATCTGGTTTATTCCTTCCATCGCTTTGTCTCCATGAGCCGGGTGGCCTATGTCAACGGCGATGATGCTTTGGCTGTTAGGGCGGCCGGTGATACCAAGGCACGCATGGTGCGGTTCGGCATGACGCCGGACAACGATTATTATGCACAGGCCGTTTGCGTGGGTAAGAAAGGTTATGCCTTTGATGTGATGCACAAAGGGGAGAAGCTCTGCCGAATGGAAATGCAGATCCCCGGCCGTCATAATATCATGAACGGACTGGCTTCCTTTGCGGTTTGTTATGAAATGGGTGTGTCACCCAAGGGGATTTGTGAGGCAGTGGCCGGCTTTACCGGTGCCGGTCGACGCTTTGAATTCAAGGGAACCTTCGGTAAGGGCTTTGAGTGGGCGGACGATTATGCCCATCATCCGACCGAAATAAAGGCGACTCTATCGGCCGCCAAAGAATTGGACTACAAACGGGTGGTTTGCATATTTCAGCCCTTTACCTTTTCAAGAACGGCGTTACTATTTGACGATTTTGCGGAAGCCTTAAAACTTGCCGATGAGGTGATTTTGACGCCCATCATGGGCTCTCGCGAGGTGAATACTTACGGTGTTGATTCGGCTGATTTGGCAGAAAAATTGCCGAATGCAGTGGTAGTTGACGGCTTTGAACACATTGCCGATATGATTGAAGAACGATATGAGAAAGGTGATTTGGTTATCACCATGGGTGGCGGCGACATTTATAAGGTCGGCCATATTTTGGAAAGAAGAAAAGTATGAAAACAACATTTTACTTGGTTCGCCACGGAAAGAGTGAGGCCAACGGTCAGGGAAAGTTTTGCGGACAAACCGATTCTCCCTTATCTGATCAAGGGCGCAAGCAGGCCGCCCTAACGGCTGATTATTTGGCTGATCGACCCATTGAAGCCTTTTATGCCAGTGATTTGAGTCGAGCCTTTGAAACGGTTCAAATTGTGGCAAAGCCTCATCATAAGCCGGTGATTCCCGATGTGGCTTTTCGGGAAATGAACTTCGGCAGCTGGGAAGGCCGGAACTGGGACACCCTTCAATCTCTTTATCCGAAAGAATGCCTTTTGTGGCAGGAACAGATTGCCCGTGTTGATTTTCCCGGCGGGGAAACGGTGACCGCGGTTTTTGAACGCATGAAAAACCGTATGGAGCAGTTTGCCCAACAATATGAGGGCAAGACGGTTTGCATCGGCTCGCACGGTATGGCCATTCGTTGCTTTTGCGGACTGTTGGCCGATGACCCTGTGGGGGAAATGCAACGGCTGTCATGGGCGGGTAATGCCACCGTGACAACGGTTTTGTATGAGGATGGCCGCTTTACGCTAAAGCAATACGGCGAGGGTGCCTTTTTAGGTAATTTGTTCTCCACGATTACATCTAAGTAAACAAGAGGCTGTAAACCTATGGGATTACAGCCTCTTATCTTATTTCTTGTTGGGACGGCCGACCAAAAGATCTACCAGTCCGTTATAAATACCGGCCGGATCCTCTAAAAAGCGTTCGCGAATATACTGCGCCTGAATCTCATCCCCAACCATCAGCTTAAAGCTCATGGGAACACGGTTACCTTCGGGCAAAGAACAGGTGATATACATTTGTCCGTCCTCGTTGGTGACGGTTACATCTGTTTCCTCTGTGTGACGATTGTGTGCCAATAACCGAGCGGTCAGAGCATAGGCTCGTTGCCGGATGGTAAACGGCAGACTCTTTTTGAGCGTTTCGGCTGCCTCGGCTCCTTCTCTGGAAACCAAATAGGTGTCATTTTCGCTGAAGTATTCCACATTGCCGGCCTTTTGCAACGCTTGCAAAGCATCCATGACCTCGAAATAGTTGGCGATGCCCTCTCTATGAAAAGCGTTGGCAAGCTGTTGACCGGGGACGGGAGTGTCAACGGTTTTTAATATATAGCATAACAGTATTTTAATTTCCGAAGAGCTGACCAGACTGCCGAAACCGGCAGAAACAGCATCCTTTTCCATAAAAATCCTCCTAATAGTCTAATCTGACTACTATTATAATAGGAATTTCCGCGCTTTTCAAGTCGTTTGACGGGATTATTCCAAAAAGGCATCATAATCCTCCAATAAGTCCTTTAATTGCTCTTTGTTGCTTATTTCGATGCCGTTGCGTAATAAATAGCGGTCATAGTCGGTCAAAAGTGACAGATCAATGTCCCTGTAGACTGTGTCAGGCCGACCGTCAATATAGAGGGCAACATGGTCGCCGTAGCTCTTCAGCTCCATTGAAGAATGGCCCGATTTACGCACGGCACTGACGGTGATAAGACTGGCGGCCACGGTAAGAACCGTCAAACAAACGGCAAAAATCAAAATTCGTTTTCGTGTTATCATGCGACAACCTCTTTGTGCTTTTTTTCGGTAGTATGTGCGTTGTGCCGGGAATTATTAAAAAATTGTAATACACTTTTTGCGTTTTTGTGCTATAATACAATATGTATTATTCTAATGTTCGGTGTAAAAACGCTGAAACACTTTTGACCGCACCGGGCGTCACAGGGGTGGCGTACCGTAAAGGAGGAAGCGAAGCATGGAAGGAAAACCGGAGGAACAGCTTGATCTGAACAGTTACCGCCGGAAAAAGAAGCCGGATCATAAAAAAAGTAAGATTGACAGAACCAAAAAGGAAAGAATCATTCGTACGGTTTTGGCGGTCTGCATGGTCGGCATTATTTGTGTTTGCCTGATTGTCGGCGGATTTTTAGTGTACGTGTTCAATTTTATTGATCGTGATATGGGCATTGATTTGGAAGAATACAAGCTCAATGGCACAACCACGATTTTTGTGCAAAACAAAGAGGGCGACTGGCAAGAGTACCAACGCCTGCACGGCAGTGAAAATCGTATTTGGATTCCGCTGGAGGAAATGCCTAAAAACCTGCAAAACGCCTTTATTGCCATTGAGGATAAGCGGTTTTATTCCCATGGCGGTGTGGACTGGAAACGGACCTTTTCGGCTTTTGCCAATATGTTTTTTCATTTCTATTCGTCCAACCAAGGCGGTTCCACCATTACTCAGCAGTTGGTAAAGAACCTAACCGGCGATAAGCAACAGGATTGGAAGCGTAAGGTGCGTGAAATCATGCGTGCCAGAGAGTTGGAAATCAACGAGTCAAAGGACACCATTTTGGAATGCTATTTGAATGTAGTGTCTATGGCCAACGGTATTTCCGGCGTGGAGGTGGCCTCCAACTTCTATTTCAATAAATCGGCTTGCGACTTATCCTTGGCAGAGTGTGCCTCGCTTGCCAGCATCACCAAGAATCCTGAATCCTTCCGCCCGGACATTTATCCCGAGAACAATGAACGCAGAAGAAAGATTGTTCTTGAGCAAATGCTCGACCAGGGTTACATCACAAAAGAGCAGTACGATGAGGCCATGGCGGAGGAAATCACCATTGTTGCTGATCCGGCTAATCTGAACGAACTTGAAACAAACTCCTATTTCGTCGATGCTTTGATTGACGATGTGGTCAAGGGGTTAATAGATACCTACCATTATGAAAAGGCCGACGCCGAGATGATGTTCTATAACGGAGGGTATCAGATTTATTCTACCATGAACCCGCAGATTCAGAGTATTGCCGACAGCGTGTTCACCAACTCAAAGGCTTATGGCCTAAAGGCCAAGGACGGTGCGACCATGCAGGGCGCCATTACGGTGATGGATTATGCCGGTCATATTGTGGCCATGGAAGGCGGTATTGGTCAGAAGGAAGGCAATCGTGGATTTAATCGAGCCACCATGTCAGCTCGTCAACCGGGCTCTACCATGAAGCCTATTTCGGCCTATGCACCGGCTATCGACACGAATTTGATTACCTATTCTACCTTAGTGCAGGATAAATACACCACTTACGGAAACTGGTATCCGAAAAACTGGTACGGCGGTTTTTGGGGCAATATCACCATTCAGTATGCCTTGGAGCGGTCGGTTAACACCATTCCCGTTTACTTGGTCAATGAAATGACACCGCAGTTTTCGTATCGTTTTTTGTGCGATTCATTGGGGATTACCACACTGAATGCCGCTGATTCTAACTTGGCGCCGCTCGGCATGGGCGGTACAAACGGCGGTCTTAACACCACCGAATCGGCCGCAGCCTTTGCTATTTTCGGGAATCAAGGTAAGTTTTATAAACCAACTACCTACTACTATGTTACCGACAGTAAGGGCAATAAGGTACTGGAATACAGCGGGGTCGGCGAGCAGGCCATAGGTCCGGATACCGCCACTGTTATGAACCATATGTTGCAGACGGTTGTGTATGGGGCAAACGGTACCGGTGCCGGAGCCAGGGGCTATATTCCCAATATGAAGATCTACGCCAAGACCGGTACATCCGATGCCACCAACGACCTGTGGTTTGTCGGCGGTTCTCCGTATTATGTGGCGTCCTGTTGGTGCGGATACGACCAGAACGAAACCATTCCGTCGGCCGTTATTGCCCAAAAAATGTGGGGTGCTGTTATGAGCGAGGCCCATAAGGGACTGGAGGTCAAGCAGTTTGAGGACAGTATTTATGCAAGCTGTCGGTATTACTGCCGTGAAACCGGCCTTGTGGCAACCAAGAATTGTCCTCATGTAGCACTCGGCTATTATAAAAACAGTTATTTGCCGGTTTGTTCGGTGCATGGCGGCAATATTTTGGCCCCTGTTTCGGGTGGCAGCGAAACCATGACCGGTGAAAGCGGTATCGTTCAAGGTAAGACCAATGTAACGATCTCTATAGCACCGCCGCCCGAACCGGAGAAACCCGAAGAGAGTGAAGAGAGCGAAACACAGAGCGAGAGCAGTGCCGAAACCGGCACACAACAGCCGTCATCTGAGTCGCCGTAAGCTTGTGAGACAACGGCTGAATCGCAAAGGAGAATGTACCGTGAAATTGTTGGAATCCGGGGAGATGTATTTGGAAACCATTTACATTTTGTCCGGCAAAGGCGAACCGGTTCGTTCGCTGGATGTTGCGGAATATATGCAATTTTCAAAGCCAAGCGTGAGCCGGGCTGTGGGATTACTCAAAAGCGGTGGGTATCTGCTGATGGACGCAGACGGGTATCTATCACTGACAAGAGTCGGCATGGATATGGCCAAAAAGATTTATGAGCGTCATACCGTGCTGACCGAGTTCTTGACCGGTCTGGGGGTAGACCGTGATACGGCAGTGGCGGATGCCTGTAAGATGGAACATGACATCAGCGAGGCATCCTTTGAGGCTATTAAGAAACAACTCAACAACAGTAGAGGAGAATGACAATGGAAATCGCCATAACCGTTGTACTGCTAGTGTTTGCCGTTGCGTGCGGTATTGTGGCAGCGTTTCAGTTTTTACAAAAGGGTTTTCTGTTTAACAACGCATATTTGTATGTGGGTGACGAGCAGCGAAAAACCATGGATAAGAAACCGTATTATCGTCAATCCGGCATAGTGTTTTGTGGAATCAGTCTGTATTTCCTATTAGATGCCTTGTATTTTTTGCTGAAAAAACAGGTGTTGTTTTATGTGGCATTGGGTGCGATTGCGTTGACGGTTCTATATGCCGTTTTTTCCGCCTTTCGGATAAATCGTCTTTCCAAAAAGCCGTAAAGTACCGCTTGTTGCTAAATCGGCGGCATTTTATATCGCCGTTGATTTTGAAAGTCATAACATTGAAAAACCCTTCTATGGCAAAGAAACAGCCGATAGAAGGGTTTTTTATGGGTTGTCTGGGTCGGGTAATGGCACTCAGGCAAAGAATTAGTTTTTAAGGCTTTGAATAGGGGCGGGGATTTGACCGCCGCGAGCAATCATTTTAGCCGGCGAGCCGGTGTTGACGCGCATGACAGGGCCACTGCCGAGCAAACCGCCGAAGGATAGCTCCTCACCGACGGTTTTGCCGATAGCCGGAATAACCCGAACGGCCGTTGTTTTGCTGTTAATCATACCGATGGCCGCTTCATCGGCGATGATGGCCGAAATGACCTCGGGCGGGGTGTCGCCGGGAATATTGATCATATCAAGTCCCACCGAGCAAACGGCGGTCATGGCCTCTAACTTTTCAATGGTCAGACATCCGCTTCTGGCGGCATCAATCATACCGGCGTCCTCGGTGACGGGAATAAAGGCGCCCGAAAGACCACCGACCCGAGAGGAGGCCATCACGCCGCCTTTTTTGACGGCATCGTTCAGCATAGCCAAGGCCGCTGTGGTTCCGGCACAGCCACACTGAGATAAGCCGATTTCCTCTAAAATATGGGCAACAGAATCGCCCACAGCCGGTGTGGGTGCCAAGGACAAATCCACAATGCCGAACGGCACCTGTAGGCGTTTAGAGGCTTCTCTTGCTACCAGTTGTCCCATACGGGTGATTTTGAAGGCAGTGCGCTTTATCAGTTCCGACACACCGGTCAAATCTAAATCTTTGGATTTAGCCAAGGCGGAACGCACGACGCCGGGACCCGAAACGCCCACATTGATAACGGCATCAGCTTCACCGACACCGTGGAAGGCACCGGCCATAAAGGGATTATCCTCGGGAGCGTTGCAAAAGACAACCAGCTTGGCCGCACCGATACAGTTATCGTCTTTTGTCAGCTCGGCCACCCGTTTAATGGCCTGTCCCATCATGTTGACGGCATCCATATTGATGCCGGCCTTTGTAGAACCGATATTGACCGAGGAACAGATGTGCTCGGTACAGGCCAACGCCTCGGGAATGCTTTCAATTAAGCGCAAATCGCCCTTGGTGAAGCCCTTTGGCACCAAAGCGGAATAACCGCCGATAAAGTTTACGCCGACCTCTTGCGCCGCTTTTTCAAGTGTTACGGCAAAGCGGACGGGATCGTTGGTTTTACATGCACCGCAAAGCAGGGCAATCGGTGTGACCGAGATACGCTTGTTGATAATCGGAATGCCGTATTCCATTTCGATTTGCTGACAGACCGGTACCAACCGAGAGGCCAAGCGAACGATTTTTTCGTAAACCTTTTGACAGGCTTTGTCAATATCCGGATCAATGCAATCCAACAGGGAAATGCCCATGGTAACCGTGCGAATGTCCAGATTTTCATCCTCAATCATGCGAATGGTTTCGAGAATATCTTTTGTTTCTAACATAGTTTCACCTTAAATCCTATGCATGGAATTAAACAAGTCTTCGTGTATGGCATGGATGCACAGGCCTCTGTCTTTTCCGTATTGATTGACCGTTTCACTGAACTGACTGAAATCCACCGTCATTTTAGAAATGTCACAAATCATGATCATGCAGAACATTTCCTGTAAAACCGATTGAGAAACCTCCGTAATATTGATGCCGTATTCGGCACAGCAACCCGAAACACCGGCCAAAATGCCGACGCAATCCTTGCCGACAACAGTGATAACCGCTTTCATGATAATACGCTCCTTTTTTCAAAAGTAGTCAACCGGCACGAAAACGGCGCCGTGCTGAATTGATAAATGTCATTATACCATGATGCAAAAAAAAAGTAAACAATCATTTTTCCCGGTTTCGACAAACAGGGTGTTTGGTGAATGATCCGAATGAAATTCGGTGTGCGCTTGACAAAAGGGGGTGCACTAATACATAAAGCCGCAAAAACGGATAATTGATCTTGCAATTTTTCAACGGTAATGCTATAATTAGCGTGTTTTGTAAGGGGGATTTGTATGAACGGGGCATTGCTGATTGTTACAGCGCTTTGCTTGTATGCACAAAATATTTTCCGCAAAAACTTCACACAGGTTAACGAGGATACAGCGTTCGGTCAGAATAGCTTCAATTTTTTGGTGTCCTTTTCGGCACTGGTTTTCTTCGATGTGATGAGAAGGTTGATTGGTGAACCGTTTCACTTGCATGGTGGGACGATTCTTTTGGCGGCGGTTTTTGCCTTGAGTTTTGTCATCTGTTTGTACACCATGGGCCGCAGTATGGAAACAGGACCCCTGGGGCTGACATCCTTAATAATTTCCTATTCACTCATTATCCCTACGGCATACGGTCTCATCCGTTTCAAAGAATCGCTGACATGGTTGTTATCGGTAGGGCTGTTGCTGCTCTTTGTGTCTCTGTATTTGGTCAAGCCGGTTGACAAAAAACGCACCATCGGTAAAGGCTGGGTTTTGTTTGTATCGGTGGCTGCGGTGACAAACGGCCTATGTTCAGTGGTGCAGACAGAACAACAGCACCTATTCTCAGTGACCTACCGGTTTGCCATGTTGGAATGGTCTATGATATTTTCCTGCGTTTTTTCGGCGGCGTTGGTTTTGGCAACCTATCCGCGGTTTAGGTATAAAAAGGAATCGGGGAATAAAGGTTGCCGGTTTAAGGGGATGTATAATGCACCGATTTGCGGGTTGGCAAACGGGTCATTAAACTATTTGGTGATTACCTTGGCCGGACGGTTGCCGGCATCCTTACTGTTTCCCATCGTATCGGCCGGCAGTTTGATTCTTACCATGTTCTCTTCGGTTGTGTTCTACCGTGAAAAGTATTCGCCGAAGCAGTATATCGGCTTTGTTCTCGGCGTGTTATCTATCGTCTTTATGAATTTGTAAAAAAACAAGGGGCTGTAAAAAACGAGCGTTTTTCACAGCCCCTATGGTGTATATTTGGTCGTGATGTATAACCGTTTTTGTGTCGCTTTAGCTTTCGGAACAGTCCAGCGCCTCTTTAACAGCCTTGCCGATTAACTCGGCCATGCAGAAAAAGCCAAAATCGTTGGGGTGGCAACCGTCTACCGTAACCATTTCCGGATCATATAAATGGAAAATGTCACTGCCGTCAACAAACCATACCCGCTTATCTCCGGCGGCCAGCGCGGCCGTATAGGTTGCTTTGCAGATTTCCTTACGGGGCTCAAAGTAGGCAGAGCCCCTGCGTGCCTCCGGCGCACTCACAATGACAATCGGTAGGGTTGGGTTTTTAGTGCGAATGGTATCAAAAAAAGACTTGTGAGTGGCTTTTAAGTGGTCAACACTCGGGGCATTATGGTCATAATCCAACACAAAGACGCTCATGGGCAAATCGGCCAAATAGTCGGCCATAGTCTGTTCGCCTTTGGCGTTGCCCGAAAAGCCCAAATTGCGGTAATCACAATTTAGGCGCCGGCTGATGATGGCTTGATAAGAGTTGCCCGGGCGTGATGCACACCCACCTTGTGTAATGGAAGAACCGTAATAGACAACCGGTTTTTCATAGCGATAGGCCGGTGCGGCGCTGACAAGAGCGTTTTCTTGCAGGCCGATCAATAGAGAACTGACATTGGTGTAAAGCGGGAAGTTAACGGTAATGGTGTGCAGGCCCTGCTGTTTTAGCTCGATTAGTTTTTCATAGGTGTTAGGCAGGGTATAGCAGTTGCCGGATTGATTAATACGGGGTTGAAAGCTGCCTGTAAAGCGGTCATCCTCATATAAATCAAAGCCGTTATCGCCGATGGCCGTCATGTGGGGCATCAAACAGGGACACGGACAGGTTGCACGGATGGCCACAAAGGGAGAATCAGTCATAAAACGCACACGAATACCGGCTGTATTGGTATGTAACCATTTGACACCGTCGTTGACAGCGGCGGCTTTGTCGCTTGGCATCCGACGAAACAGGGTGTCACTCTCTTTCTCTTCATGCCCATACAGGGTGAATGGCGCCTCTCTGACATCATACAATTTGACATCGGTGCGGTCGATTTCGGTTAGTTTAAAGTTTTTATCCAGTTCTTCAATTTTCATGATAATCCACTTTCTTGTATGACTGATTTTGCAAGACCAGTATAAGACCAATTGTTTACAAAGTCAATAACTAAAAGAGCCTGCCGTCATTTCGGCAGGCTTTTTTGCAATTAAGTGTTTTCCCAATAAATAACACAGGTGGTGGGGGTAAAGGAAATGGTGTTCAGCTTACAGAGAACACCGCCTAAGAGCTGCACAAGACCGGCTTGCACGGCCACCACACGGTCTTTATAGGTCTCTTTGAAGCGTGTGAACTGTGCCTCGTCCGTGAAGGCAAACTCGGCATAGGTTTTACCGGCATGAAAAGCCGTGGCACAGGCTGCGGCGACGGACTCTGTATCGGCTTCATCAAAGATAAGACCGTTTGCACGAAAATAATAGGCGTCGCCGTCTTGGGCTTTCGGCAAGCCGAAGTTAAAGGAACGTCCCTCGGCAATTCCCTGTGAGGACGGCTCCTTTTGATCGGGATTGATGTCGTGGTCGATTAGGATTTGTTTATCTGTCAAACCGAAGTAGGTGTGAAGCGGTTCTTTGCGCAAATCATCCCAGGTGACATCCACATGGTACCATTTGCCGTCCAATTTGACCATATTCCATAAATGGCCGACTCCCTTGGAGGTTCCGCTGACAGTACGACAGGACAACCCAATCTTCCGACACAAAACGGCATAAGCCTTAGCATAGCCCTCGCAGACGGCCTGCCCGTTTACCAAAGCGCCGTAGGCGGTATAGAGAGATGATTCGTCGCCGTCAGTATACACCACACGGGCGCAAAGCTCATCGTGCAAAAGTAAAGCCTTTTGAAAATCCGTTGCCTCTTTTGCGGCACGGGTGGTGAGAAGATCAATAATATCTTCCCATTCCGTGCGGTTATTTTCGATTTGAAATGCCTCATAGGCGTAGCCGTTTTCGGGAGAGGATTTTTTGAAGGCTACGCTGATTCTTCCCTCGTCAGCCGCAATATAGTAGGAAAACGGTGCCCAGTAGTACTGGGGAAAATCGGCGATCAAGGCACGGTAGGCGGTGGCAACGTTGCGGTTGGGATTGTCGTCATCATCACCCAGTTTGACAAACCCCTCGGTGAGATTGCGTACCATGGTCAGCATAATGCGATAGTAGGTCTTTTGACGCTCATTGCAGTCAAGATACCCGTACAGACCGTCTCGTTCGGGATTATCAATTGTGGCCTCGGTTCCTTCAACGGGGACGATCTCGTCAGGGTTGATTTCAGTCACAGCCTGCGTAAAAACGCCGCTTCCGACCGATTGCTCCTTGTCAGGTCTTTCGTCGGTTGTCTTATCACAGGCACATAAAAGCAGGCACAAAGCCAGACAAAGAGCCGTCATTCGCAAAAAGCGTTTCAAATTTATCCCTCATTTACAATATTATAGCCACTGCACAGGGGTCCTACATATTCGGTCCAGCCGTAACAGTCGGGCCGGCAAAGATCCGTCTTTGTATGGTTTATTATACAGGATAATGTTTCATTTGAAAACCCGTTTTGATGAATTTTATCAAACACCGCCGAAAGAACCGCGCATTTTACGGCGATGTTGTCTTTGTTGCTTAGCAGGTAATCGCAGACCTGCACGCCGGTGTACCGCAAAGGCTCGCCGGTCACGGTCAGCGTCAGTCCGTCCAAGGTATCAATAAAGGTCTGCAAAAAGGTAAAGGAGCAGTGTACCGTTCGGTCAATAAAATAGCCGTAAACGGCGGCAGTTTCGCTGTCGGGGCTCTCCAAAATGACGGCGCTTAAAAAACCATTGGCGAAGTGAAGGGACATGGCTACGCCGTAGCCGTCCTCAAAGGTGAATAACAGAGTTATGTCCGGAGGGTACTCCACTGGGGCTTCATACGGTTCTTTTTCTTTTGGAATGTTTACACCGATCAACAGTTGACTGCGTGTGAGCAGAAAGGTCATACCACCGAACAGTAACGCACTGGCTAAAAGTACGGCGATGATTTGAACCAGGGGCTTTTGTTTCATAGAATGTCTGTCCTTCCGTGTAGATGTGGTAAGGGGCACGGGGCCGTGTGCCGTCAGGAAAAAAGGTGCGACCGATTTGTACGACAATCAGTGTCCGAAGGATCCTTTTTTGTAGTATAGACAAAACAGAAGCGATTCTTTCGTTGTGTTTTGGCTTTTGCTGTGATACAATAGGGACAAATGTTTGAAATAAGCACGAAAGGAAGAAAACACCGTGTATTTAAGCATGGCAGGCGGCAATGTCAGCTTCGGGGAAAAAACGGTTCTTGAGGATGTACATTTTGAAATTCGCGAAAAGCAAAAAATCGCCGTTGTCGGTCGAAACGGATGCGGAAAAAGCACCCTGTTAAAACTTATCAGCGATGATTTATCCGATACGGGCGCCGACTCAACGGTTTGTCTTTCCAAAACGGACTCGGCGGAGATCGGCTACCTAAAGCAGATGGCCTTTGACGATGACAGCGTGACACTTGAAAGCGAGGTGTACAAGGCCTTTGCGGCGGTAATTGACCTGAAAAACGAGGCCGAACAGCTCCTAAAGAAGATCGGCAACGACCCGACCGGGCAGGCTGCCGACCGCTATCGGGAGGTCACCGAGCGGGCCAAACTGTTGGGCGGTGATGACTGCCGTAAGGAATATGAGCTGATGCTTAAAAAATTCGGGTTTTCTTTTGAAGATCGCCATAAGCGTTTAAGTGAGTTTTCCGGGGGTCAGCGCACCAAAATCGCCTTTATGCGCTTGCTTCTTTCTAAGCCGGATGTTCTCTTGCTGGACGAGCCGACCAACCATTTGGACATGGAGACAGTGGAGTGGTTGGAGGGCTATTTGAAGAACTATCCGCAGGCCGTTGTGGTGGTTTCGCACGATCAGATGTTTTTGGATCGTGTGGTACAGGTGGTTTACGAGATCGAGCGGCATA
Source organism: Clostridiaceae bacterium (assembly GCA_016295355.1). Lineage (GTDB taxonomy): Bacteria > Bacillota > Clostridia > Oscillospirales > Acutalibacteraceae > SIG607. The sequence continues at coordinate 40,428 of JAEDLK010000007.1, read as the reverse complement.
AAATCAAACGCTACAGCGGAAACTACAGCACCTTTTTACAGCAGAAAAGAGAACAGATAAAAAAACAGCAAAAGGATTATGAGGCCTATCTTAAGGAACAACAGCGCCTGGAAAAGACGGTGGAGCGATTCCGTTATAAGGCGACCAAGGCAGCGATGGCACAGTCGAAAATCAAGGCCATGGAGCGGATGGAAAAGGTTGAAGCTCCCGTGTGCGCCGATACGCGCTCCTTTTATGCCGATTTAACGCCCCTACTAGAGAGCGGCGGTACCGTGTTGACGGCACATGAATTGGTTGTGGGCTATGAGAAACCGCTTTTTACGGCGGATTTTGTGCTGCAAAAGGGACAAAAGATGGGCATTATCGGTCCGAACGGGGTAGGTAAATCTACCTTGCTGAAAACACTGTGCGGTAAACTGCTTAAAAAGGGCGGTCAATATGTGTACGGTGTGAATGTGCAGGTCGGTTATTTCGATCAGCAAATGGCACAGTATGTCAGCGATAAGACGGTTTTGGATGATTACTGGGACACCTTTCCGTCCCTGACTCAAACGCAGGCTCGCAATGATTTAGGATCGTTTGTGTTCCGGGGTGAGGATGTGTTTAAGCCGGTCAATGTGCTGTCCGGCGGTGAAAAGGTCCGGCTGTGCCTGTGTAAGATTCTCAAACGCAGACCGAATCTGTTGATTTTGGACGAGCCGACCAATCACATGGATATTGTGGGAAAGCAGGCGTTAGAAGATATGCTGTCGAGGTATGAGGGCACCCTGCTGTGCGTCTCCCACGACCGTTACTTTATCAAGGAAATTTGCGACAGCCTTTTATATGTCGAGCCGGGAAAGGCTACGGTTTTTCCTTTTGGATTTGAGGAGTACGAGGCACGCCGTCAAACCCCAAACAAGCCCGATCGTTCGCCGGTCAAAAAGGCTCCGGGCGTGACGGAAAAGGAAAGAGCTCCTAAGAATCAATCTCCTCTTAAGGAATTGGGCAAGGTGACCACACGCATACGAAAGTTAGAGGAAACGGTGGCCTTGTGTGAAGAGGAAATCGCCGGTATTCAGGCCGAGATGAACGATCCCGAAATTGCCAGCGACTATGAGGCTGTTCTGAATCTTTCGGGGGAATGCGAGGAAAAAGAGGCTGCTTTGTCGGGCTATATGGATGAATGGGAAACGCTTTGCGCCCGTAAAGAGGAATTAGAGGCTATCATAGGTCGTTAGACGATGAGGAAATAGGAATCCAAGCTATAAAAATCCGTAATATTCGCTTTCCGGCTATCAAAAAAACCGCACAGACGATATTTGTGTCATCTGTGCGGTTTTCCTTAGGCCAAAAACAGGGCTTTAACAGGGTCAAGAGGCTGTGACGATAACGGGAGGTGCTTTTTCGGTCGATTCATAAACAATTACCGTGGTAGGCTTAGATAGTAACGGATAATCCCCCTGACAAGTGCCCGGGCGGCCTTTTGTTGCGTTTCTTCATCCAACATAGCGGCAAAATCAACGGCATCATCCATATAGCCGTTTTCTGTCAACACAGATGGGCAACTGGCCACCCGGTTCAAAAAGAAATAATGCCAGCTTGTCGTATCAATTGTTCGATATAAATCCGTCTTGGCGGTTTCAAGTCGGATTTGTTCGGCTAACGATACACAGAAGGGTGAAAAATAGTAGCTTGAAAAACCGTTGCCGCCACCGGCGTTTCGGTGAATTGAGATGATCAAATCGGGTTTGGCACTTCGGGCTAAATCACATCTGGCGCCGGCCGGGACGGTTGTATCGCTGTCACGGGTCATTACCACGGTTGCGCCGATGCTTTTTAGCTCCTTTTGCAAGGCAAAGGCTAAAAGGGAATTGCAGATGGATTCCTTGGTGCCGTTGGCCGATACAGCACCTGATTCAGCCCCTCCGTGACCGGCATCCACCACAATGGTGGCATCGTACAGCGCATAGCCGTATTCGTTATCGGCTTGGTAAAGTCTTGTGGGCTCCAAAAAGTAAAAATTCAGTCGATCCTCCTCGTCATATTCGGCATACCAACCGTAAAAGGCTCCCGGTTCCTTGAGTGTCAGGGTCAAGGTGCAATCATAGGGGTTTTGTTTGACAGAGGCATGGTTAAACAGCGGATTATCGGGCAATTCAAGAGAACCGCTAAAGGCTGTGCAGTAACGGAAATTGATGCTTACGGCATCAAAGGTAACCTTGCTGACCCGATAGTCGCCGCTTAAGGGATTTAAGTAGTCCTGTCCGGTTAATTCCAGGGTAAAGGGTGCTTTGAAGAGGGTGTCAAAGGAAAACACAGTGTATTTTCCGTCACGGACAATCTTGGCAACGCTCATGCGATTTTCACTCGGTAGGGTATCTTTGCGAACGGCTACGGCACCGCTGTATATCCGTCGACCGCATCTAAGCAATCGATAGGATTTGCCGACGGATGGATGAAGGATTTCGGCACCCGACACATAGTCCACGGTTCCTTTTGGTAAATAGTTGTTGGTAGGGCGGGAGGCGTCATCCACGGTGTTGCCCCAAAAGGTTTCGGCATTTTCGGCGGTGATTTCGGCAACCAGTTCACAGCCGACATTTATGTAGGAGTCGTCATCCGGTGTCACGGTTGCTCCGTCTGTAACGGTGTTGGCAGACGGGGCAACCGTGATGAAGCCGCTGTAGTAAATCTCCTGTTGTCCGTTAAAGGTACAGCAAAAACAGATTTGGTCAACTTCTTGCTGCCGGCTGATCGGCAGGGTCAAGGCGGCGGTCAGCGGTGGCACACCGTCCTCCTGGTAGGCCGTATCGGCACTCAGCGTGACGGTGGTGTCAAACAGCGTGGCCGTGACAGTTATATCGGTCTTGGGGGTGACGCTGACAACCAAAATACCGCCGCCCTGTGGTGTTAAATCCTCCTGCGGCGAAAAATCGCTGATGAGCAGAAAATGACCGGTGGATTCTTTTCGCTTGACGTTTTTTTGCTCGCATCCGGTCAAAGCCGGCATCCATAGAACGGTTAAACAAACCGTCAAAAACACGGCAAGGAAATATCGATAAAAAGATAAAGAAAACTGTTTCATGAAATCACCTTGAAATCATTGTACAAGATTTTGCTTTTTCTTTCAATTCCTATTGCAAAAAAAGGCGGACTGTGTTATACTCATTCCATAAGGCAGTGATCATTTTGAAATGGATCGTGTTTGGCTATTTAGCGGCTGTGAATGTTGTGGCGGGTTTTGTTACGATATGGGATAAGCACCGGGCTCGGTGCGGCGGCTGGCGGGTCAGGGAACGCACCCTGTTTTATCTTGCGGTACTCGGTGGCTGTCCGGCTGTGTATTTGACCATGCTTCTCATTCGTCATAAGACAAAGCATGCACGGTTTATGATCGGATTACCGTTTTTGCTTTTCTTGCAAGCAGTGCTTTTTTTACTGACACTTAAATATGTATGCTTCAGGGCGGGGTGAAAGTCCCCACCGGCGGTAAAGCCCGCGAGCCGGCTATCCGGTTGATTCGGTGAAATTCCGAAGCCGACGGTTTACTGAATCATTCAAATTCAAATCATGTTTTTGCTCTTTAGGCTGTTTTGAATTTGAGTGCTTTGGCCACAGTCCGGATGAAAGAAACAAACAATGGCGTCCTGTTATAGGGGCGTCTTTTTTTAAGGGGAGAATGATATGAAACGTATTAAAACAAGATACATAGCCGTCACGGCGGTTATGGGGGCCGTGGGAGCAATTTTAATGGCACTGGAAGTCAGCGTACCGTTGATGCCGTCCTTTATTAAGCTGGATTTTTCAGAGCTTCCGGCTTTGATTACGGCCTTTAGCTTTGGACCTGTTTACGGCGTGTTGGTCTGTTTGATTAAAAATTTGCTTCATTTATTTGTCAGTCAGACGGGCGGTATAGGGGAATTGTCCAACTTTATTTTGGGGGCTGTTTTTACAGCCGCCGCCGGGATATTTTACCGCAGGCACAAAACAAGAGGCGGTGCTTTGTGGGCGTGTGTGATCGGCTCGGCTTTGATGGCCGCCGTCAGCCTGTTAACAAACTTATATATTGTCTATCCGTTCTATATTAAGTTGTTCTTTGCGGGTGATACGGATGCTGTTGTGGCGGTGTATCAACTGCTCTACGGCGGTGTTAAGAATTTGTTCCAGTGCCTGTTGGTTTTCAATGTTCCCTTTACCTTTGTCAAGGGTGTGGCCAACAGTCTGTTGTGCTTTGCGGTCTATAAAAAAATCTCACCCCTTTTGCGCGGCAAGTATTGATTCTGCCTTTTAGGGAGTTGTATTCTTCCGAACCGTTTGGGATGGGCTTTGGCTTATCGACGTTGCAAAAAAATTCCAAAAACAGCGCATGGTGTTGACAAATGACGAAAATTGTGATATGATGCCATGGTAAAATTTCATATTTTCCTTATCAAGAGTGGTGGAGGGACAGGCCCTATGAAGCCCGGCAACCTGATTATCAAGGTGCTAAATCCTGCGGTTTTACCGGAAGATGAGGGTGTTTTCTTTCGCTTCCGTTTGACGGGAGCGATTATTTTTTTGGAGGCTTTTTTATGTCAAAAATGTTATTCACATCAGAATCGGTGACGGAAGGTCACCCCGATAAACTTTGCGATCAGATTTCAGATGCGATTTTGGATGCGTATCTTCAAACGGATCCGCAGGCTCGTGTGGCGTGCGAAACCTTTGCTACCACCGGTGTTATCACTGTAATGGGCGAAATTACCGCCTCTTGCCAGGTAGATATTCCGGCCGTGGTTCGCCAGGTGGTTAAGGACATCGGCTATGTGGGCGGCGCCTCCGGCTTTGATGGCAATACCTGTGCCGTGCTGACCTCCATTGATAAGCAGTCGCCCGATATTGCCTTGGGTGTTGACCGTTCCATGGAATTAAAGAACGGCGTTGAGGATGTGTATAATCTCAACGGTGCGGGCGATCAGGGCATGATGTTCGGTTATGCCTGCCGTGAAACGAAAGAATTGATGCCGTTGGCGGCTTCGTTGTCCCACCGTTTGGCTCGTCGTTTGACGGCGGTGCGCAAGGAGGGCATTTTGCCGTATCTCTGTCCGGACGGAAAATCACAGGTTACCATTGAATACCGTGACGGTGTGCCGGCTCGTGTGGAGGCCGTGGTGGTTTCTTCTCAACACACCGCTGAAACAGACTTGTCGGTGTTGCGTCGGGACATTGAAGAAAAGGTCATTCGTGCCGTGATTCCGCAGGAATTGATGGACGATAACACCAACATCTTTATCAACCCCACCGGCCGTTTTGTTACAGGCGGTCCGCAGGGCGATACCGGCTTGACCGGACGGAAGATCATTGTGGATACCTACGGGGGCATGGCACGGCATGGCGGCGGTGCCTTTTCGGGAAAAGACCCTACCAAGGTTGACCGCAGTGCGGCTTATGCCGCTCGCTATGTGGCCAAGAACATTGTGGCCGCCGGTATTGCCGACCGTTGCGAGGTGCAATTGGCTTATGCTATCGGTGTAGCTCATCCGGTTTCCATTATGGTGGATACCTTCGGCACCGGCCGTGTGTCGGATGAGGAGATTGTTTCGGCCGTGACAGAGCTGTTTGATTTGCGTCCGGCCGCCATTATCGATCAGTTGGATTTACGCCGTCCGATTTACCGCTCTGTAGCGGCCTACGGTCATATGGGACGGGAAGACTTGGATCTTTCTTGGGAACGAACCGACAGAGTGGAAGATTTGCGCAGGCGTTTGCTGTAAAAACACGGTCGCAAAGAGGATTACAAATCTTCAAAAATCATAATCGGCCGTAGCAGTCGGTTGTGGGAGAAGAGCACCGCGTCATGTGGCGGTGCTTTTTTGTACGCAGAAAGGGATTGCACTTGCTTTGTTCGTGTTGTATAATTGTTCCAAATGAAAAGAGGGATGCAGGATGTTTGCCAAGGTAAAAAGCATCGGTCTGTACGGACTGGAATCTTATATGGTTGAAGTTGAGGCGGATATTTCCAAGGGTCTGCCCGGCTTTGACATTGTGGGACTGCCGGATGCGGCGGTTAAGGAGGCCAGAGATCGTGTGCGTTCAGCCATTAAGAACTGTGGCTTTCGATTTCCAAATGCCCGCATTACTGTGAATTTGGCACCGGCCGATTTAAAAAAGGCAGGATCCCTATACGATTTGCCGATCTCGGTGGCTATTCTAATGGCTTCCGGTCAGTTGGCTATCCATCCGGCTACCTCTGTGTTTATCGGGGAATTATCGTTAGACGGTAAACTGCGTCCGATCAATGGGGCCTTGGCTATGGCTATCACGGCGGCGGAACAAGGGTATCCCGATTTTTATCTTCCCAAGGAAAATGAGCAAGAGGCAGCCGTGGTGGATGGGCTCTGCGTGTACGGCTTTTCCTCGCTAAACGCTCTTTTGTTGCATTTAACGGGGCTTAAACCGGTTGAACCGGCACAAAAACCACAAGCACCGCAACAAACCATACAGGAGACATTGGATTTTGCCGACGTCAAAGGGCAGGTGTTGGCCAAACGAGCCATTGAGGTAGCGGCAGCCGGAGGACATAATCTTCTGTTAATCGGCCCTCCCGGATCGGGCAAAAGCATGCTGGCTAAGCGTATTCCCACCATTTTACCGGAGATGACCTTCGAGGAGTCGGTGGAAACCACCAAAATTCATTCAATTGCCGGTGTGCTGGACAGCGGGCATCCGTTGATTACCACTCGACCGTTCCGAGCGCCGCATCATACCATTTCTGTTTACGGATTGACCGGTGGTGGTGCCGTTCCGCACCCCGGTGAAGTGTCTTTAGCGCATAACGGGGTGTTATTCTTGGATGAACTGCCCGAATTCGGTCGGGGCGTGACTGAGAGCCTGCGTCAACCCTTGGAGGACGGCAAGGTGACGATTTCACGGGTAGCCGGTACGCTGACCTATCCCAGCAGCATCATGCTGGTGGCGGCCATGAATCCCTGCCCGTGCGGCTTTTTCGGCCATCCGACTCGGCAGTGCATTTGCACGCCCAAAATGGTGCATAATTATCTGAACCGTATTTCCGGTCCTATGCTTGACCGTATGGATTTGCATATCGAGGTACCGCCGGTGGATTACGAGGCCTTACACACCGATGCACCCGAGGAGCCCTCGTCGGTTATCCGTGAGCGGGTCAATAGGGCCAGAGAGCGTCAGCGCCGCCGATATGAGGGCACCGGCATTCGGTGTAATGCCCGCCTGACACCGGCCGTGCTACAGAAATATTGTCCGATGAGCGAGGATGCCTCTACGGTTTTGTCGGTGGCATTCGAGCAACTCGGCATGTCGGCACGAGCTTATGATCGATTGCTAAAGGTGGCTCGCACGGTGGCCGACTTGGATGAGAGTGACATCATCGAACGGGGTCACATTTCTCAAGCCATTCAATTCCGCAGTTTGGACCGTAAGTATTGGGGTTCAACAGATTGAGGTGAGAAAGGTTGAAACAACGAGTTATCGTTATCGGCGGCGGTGCCGCCGGATTGTGCTGTGCCGTGGCCTTGGCACAATCGGGCAGGGCGCAGGTAACGGTGTTGGAAGCGCTGGATCGTGTCGGCAAGAAGTTGGCTCTTACGGGAAACGGTCAATGCAACATCGCCAATGCTTTTGCATCGATTCATAATTATCACGGCGAGCATCCGTCCTTTGCCGGTTTTGTGCTTGATACTTACGGTTATGAAGTCATCAAGGCCTTTTTCGATTCCCTTGGTGTGCCTTTTGTCCTAAAGGAAAACGGGAAGGCGTACCCTCGGTCTTTGCAGGCCTCTTCGGTGGTCGACGCCTTGCGGTTTGCCGCTGAACGTGTCGGCGTGACCGTGCTGACCGGCCAAAGAGTGACGGGGCTTTCGGTGAAAAACGGGTTTGCCGTGAGAACACAAACCGATACCTTTGAGGCTGATAAGGTGGTATTTGCTACCGGCGGATTGGCCGCCGGGGAAAAGGTGGGGAGCACCGGCGAAGGCTTGCGACTGCTTAAACAGCAGGGCTTTGCCGTTACCAAACTGACTCCTTCCTTGGTACAGCTTAAAACAGATTCACCGCTGAATCGTTCGCTAAAGGGGATAAAGATCGTTTGTCCGGCTGTATTGTCGGCCGGCGATCAAGTGATACGGAAGACAAACGGAGAGGTATTATTTACCGAATACGGACTGTCGGGTCCCCCGATTTTGCAGTTGTCCCGTGCGGTTGAGCGTGAAAAGCGCCCCTGTCGGGTGACATTGGATTTGTTCAGCGAGGAGACGGAGGATTCCTTGACAGCGTTGTTTTTGCATCGTCGGGAAACCTTGGCAACACAAACGAGCGATACTTTCTTCACGGGGATGTTGCAAAACCGCTTGGGAAGTGTTTTGCTCAAATCAGCCGGTATTCCGTTGAGCAATCCGATTTCCGCTCTTAAAGAGGACGATTTACGGCATCTTACAGAGCTTTGCAAGGCCCTGACATTTCCCGTGAGTGGCACAACCGGCTTTGTGCACGCACAGGTGACGGCCGGGGGACTGTCCACACAGGCGTTTAGCGAAACAACCATGGAATCTAAAACCGTGAGGGGCTTGTATGCCATCGGTGAAATACTGGATGTGGACGGTGACTGCGGCGGCTATAATTTATCGTGGGCATGGGGGAGTGCCCTGTGTGCTGCGTCGGCCATCACGGAGGATAAAAGATGATTTTGGTGCACGGTGTTTCCTTGCCGTTGGAGACGGATTTTTCCGATTTAAGGAGTGCGGCGGCCAAGACTTTGAGACTGCCTGTCGATCGAATTGTCAATGTCGGCCTTTATCGAAAATCAGTGGATGCCCGTCATAAAAACGATGTGCATTTTTGCTGTACATTATCGGTGACGGTGCAGGGGGATGAGCAGGCACTACTGAAAAAATGTCCCCAAGCGACACTGATGAAAGAAGAAACGTGGCAACAACCTTATTTTACGGGTAGCGGATGTCCCCAACCGGTGGTGATTGGGTTCGGTCCGGCCGGTTTGTTTGCCGCCTTGACATTGGCAAGAGCCGGATTATCGCCCATTGTGCTGGAGCGTGGGCGTGACGTTGATCGGCGAACGGCGGATGTGAAGACGTTTATGGCCGGCGGTGTGTTGGATCCGGTGTCAAATGTGCAATTCGGTGAGGGCGGTGCCGGAACCTTTTCGGACGGCAAATTAAACAGCGGTATTAAGGATCTCCGTTGCCGCCATGTGATGAAAAGCTTTGTTGAGTTCGGTGCGCCGGAAAAAATCCTTATAGATGCCAAACCGCATATCGGGACGGATATTTTGCGTGATGTGGTCAAAAACATTCGCTATGAGATTATTCGCTTGTCCGGTCGGGTGTTGTTTGAGACACAGGTGACCGGCCTTATCATTAGAAACGGCCGTCTGTGCGGTGTAAAAACAGCGGGCGGTGAGCAAATCGAGTGCGACGGTGCCGTTTTGGCCATGGGTCACTCGGCGCGGGATACCTTTACCATGCTAAAAGAAGTTGGCGTGGCTATGGAGCGTAAACCGTTCTCGGTCGGTGCGAGAATCGAACATTTACAACAGGAAATCAATCGGTCCTTATACGGCTCTTTCGCTTTTCATCCGGCTTTGTCGGCGGCTGATTATCGTCTGGCAGTACACCCCGATGGGCGAGGGGTGTATACCTTTTGTATGTGTCCCGGCGGACAGGTGATCAACGCCTCCAGTGAACCGGGCGGGCTGGCTGTGAACGGTATGAGCTATGCCGCACGGAACGGTCAAAATGCCAACAGTGCGGTGCTTGTGAGCGTGACACCGGACGATTTGCCCGGACAGGATGTCTTGGCCGGTGTTGCTTTTCAGCGCATGATTGAACAACGAGCCTATCAAACTGCCGGCGGCGCCGTGCCGATTACGACGGTCGGTCATTTTCTGTATGGCGACACGGCAGCAATCGGCCGTGTGAAGCCATCGGTAAAACCGCAAACCGCTTTTTGCGAACCGGAGCAAATCATGCCCGATTTTGTTTTGCAATCCATGAAAAAGGCCCTGCCGATGATGGACAGGAGTTTGGCCGGCTTTGCCGATAAAGAGTCCCTTTTGACCTGGCCGGAAACCCGTAGCTCGTCGCCTGTGCGGGTGATCAGAAACGAGGACGGACAGAGCGTGACGTTACCGGGACTGTATCCGGCCGGGGAAGGGTGCGGTTATGCCGGTGGGATTTTGTCGGCGGCGGTAGACGGCATTCGGGCGGCAGAGCATTTTTTGAATCGGTTTTCAAAAGAAAACATCTGATCAATGATTAACCTTAGGATGGTTATGATAAAAAATTTGGCCTTGGGGTAAAGTTCAAAGTGGACAAAATTAAACGAAAACGGCAAGACTTTCTTGTCGGTTTCACAAAAAGTCTTAACTTTGACAAAAAAGTCACAAAAAAGACTTGCATTATCCCGTTTTTTGGGATAAAATAATGAATGGCGAAATTTGATATTTTTTTAGGAGGTACTTTCCATGGTAAAAGTTGCTATTAATGGTTTTGGCCGTATCGGTCGTTTGGCTTTCCGTCAGATGTTCGGTGCCGAAGGCTATGAGGTCGTTGCAATCAACGATTTAACCAGCCCGGCCATGTTGGCTCATCTGCTTAAGTACGATTCCGCTCAGGGTCGTTATGCTTTGGCCGACACCGTCACTTCCGGCGAGGACAGCATCACAGTTGACGGCAAGACAATCAAAATTTATGCAGAAAAGAACGCTGCTGATCTGCCCTGGGGCGAGATCGGCGTAGATGTTGTTTTGGAGTGCACCGGTTTCTATTGCTCTAAGGACAAGGCTCAGGCTCATATCGATGCCGGCGCCAAGAAGGTTGTTATTTCGGCTCCTGCCGGTAAGGATCTTCCCACCATCGTTTACAGCGTTAACGAAAAGACTTTGACCAAGGACGACAAGATCATTTCTGCCGCTTCCTGCACCACCAACTGCTTGGCCCCGATGGCTGATACTTTGAACAAATATGCTCCTATCGTTTCCGGTATTATGACTACTGTTCATGCTTTCACCGGCGACCAGATGGTTTTGGACGGTCCGCACAGAAAGGGCGACTTGCGTCGTGCCCGTGCCGCCGCTGTTAACATTGTTCCCAACAGTACCGGTGCCGCTAAGGCTATCGGCTTGGTTATTCCGGAACTCAACGGAAAACTGATCGGTTCTGCTCAGCGTGTTCCGGTTCCGACCGGTTCTACCACCATTTTGGTTGCTGTTGTAAAGGGCAAGGACATCACGGTTGAGGGCATCAACGCCGCTATGAAGGCTGCTTCCAGCGCTTCCTTCGGCTACACCGAAGAACCGCTCGTATCTTCCGATATCATCGGTATCACCTATGGTTCTTTGTTTGATGCTACCCAGACTATGGTTACCAAGATTGACGACGATACCTATCAGGTACAGGTTGTTTCTTGGTATGACAACGAGAACAGCTACACCAGCCAGATGGTTCGTACAATTAAGTATTTTGCCGAAATCTAATTGTTTTTCGGTGATAAAAGAGCTTGTCGAAAGGCAAGCTCTTTTTTTGCGTAAAGATTTTCATATTGAATTAAAATAGCCCCAAAAACTGAAAAAAATTTTTGATTCTTGCTTGACCTTGTGATGTCCATCGGGTATAATGTGGGAAAAAGGAGGGATTCTTTTGTCAAAGCAATATACAGAAGTGTTCATGGACGAATTCAGAAACGGGTTGTCACCGGAAAAGTGGTCTATTCAAGAGGCTTCCTTTAAAGGAGAAGTCAAGCAACTTCGTAACGATGATGCCTCGCATGTTCGTGTCAAAAACGGCGCTTTCTCCACAAGAGAGGACTTCGCCTATACAGCCGATATGGTTTCTATTGAACAGGAACAGTTGGTCATTCGTTGCGAAAAGGGCGGAAACGGCTATAAGGGCGGCCTAATCAGAGCCGTTTTTGACGGTGTGGAGCATGGAAAGTTTGAAGCGCGTGCCAAATTACCGCTGAATCAGGCCGGTGTGCTTCCTCGCATTCAAATTATCACGGCCGGCAATGAGCCGTATCAAACGGCCTTTGACTTGGCCGCTGTTTTGGGTCAAAAGGATTATACCAAGACCAATCTGCACGCCTTTTGGACCGATAAATGTGACGGCAGGGAAAAACATATCACCTTTATCGGCGAAAACGGTGCCGGCAAACCGTTGACCGATGATTTCCATGTGTTTACCGTGTTACTGGAAAAGGACGATGCTCATTTCCTGGTGGACGGTGAGGAGTACTTCGCCATTCGAGTTTCCCATCCGGTGCTGGAGGCTTTTCATCAAAAATACACCATTGAAATCAGTCTGTCAGCCTCCAGCAACGAGATTGCGGCTGTCGGGGAAGATGTCACATTCCCGCAAACCATGATTGTTGATTATGTCAGCATAGCCAGAGAGGAGGAAACCTGATGTTAGAAGGATATGAGCTGTATGATACCGGGTATAAACTGGTATTTGAAGATCATTTTGACGGGGATGATTTGAACCCGGATATTTGGCATAAGGTGAGCATGGATCAAAAGGGACATGATGATACCATGGCTCTGCGCCGTCCTGCCAATGTCAGCGTCAAGGACAGTAACTTGATTATTACCGGCTTGCATGAGGGTAATAACTTCACCAGCGGTATGGTCAACACCGCCCACAGCATGGGCGTCCAGTACGGCTATATTGAGATTCGTGCGCATCTGCCCGGTTGGGGTCGCGGCGTATGGCCGGGCTTTTGGAGCCAATCTGCCTTGCCGGATGCACCGGCTACCAACGAGATTGATATTTTTGAAATGTTCGGCACCGATGACAGAATCGAAAGTGCCAGCCATGTATGGTGGGTAGACCCCTGCAAAAACAAGATGTACCATGCCAGTTATTTGTATAATAACGGCTTTAACTGTGCCTATTATCCGCCCAATGGCGATCCTGTTTCCAAGGATTATATGCGCATCGGTATGGAGTGGACGCCGGAGATTATGGCCTTTTTGCTGGACGGCAAACGCTACTGCATTTTCTCAATTGACGACCCGATTCATGCGGCGGCACACTATCCGGTGTTTTTGATTTTGAGCATGGCGCTTGGATTGCCGTTCTTGGGTAAGCCGGACGAAGAACATACCCACTTCCCGGTGGAATACAAAATTGACTATCTGCGTATTTACCAAAACGAAAAGGGCAAGTTAATTGACCTGCGCCCCTATCATAAAAAATAATCATCTCGTGCCGCCGCTTTTGCGACGGCACAAACTTTCTCGTTCTAAAGATACAGCCAATAACGCAAAAAGCCAAAATGGTCTGTATTTTTATATGTCTATGAAGGAAAAATAGAATTAGAGGTGACGCATATGTGTACAGCTGCAACATATCATGGTAAATCCCTGTTTTTTGGAAGAAATCTTGATTATGAATTCTCTTATGGAGAGGAAATTGTCCTGACGCCCAGGAATTTTCCGTTATCCTTTCGCCATTTGCCTGATCAAAAGAACCATTATTCCATGATCGGTGTGGCGCATGTTGCTGACGGATATCCTTTGTACTACGATGCCGTAAACGAAAAAGGACTTTGCATGGCCGGCCTTAACTTTGTCAACAGCGCCTATTACGGTTCGGTAGTGCCCAACAAGGATAATGTGGCCCCGTTTGAGTTGATACCGTACATTCTTTCATCCTGTCAAAACCTTCAGGAGGCGAGCGATCTGTTAGGCCGTTTGAATATAGCCGATATTGCCTTTAACGATCGGCTTCCTGCAGCCAAATTGCACTGGATGATAGCTTATAAGGGCGAGGCGGTAACGGTTGAACCGTTAAAAAGCGGGTTGTCGGTTGTTGAAAATACGGCAGGGGTGCTGACAAATGATCCTCCGTTTGATATGCAAATGTTTCTTTTGAATCATTATATGGGTCTTTCTGCCAAGGCGCCCGAAAACCGTTTTTCCGAAAAACTGGATCTTCATGCATATAGCAGGGGTATGGGAGCTTTGGGACTGCCCGGTGACCTGTCGTCGCAGTCTCGCTTTGTGAAAGCAACCTTTACAAGATTGAATGCAGTATCAGAGGAAACAGACGAGGATGGACTTTGCCAGATTTTTCACATTCTGGGTTCCGTTGAACAGCAAAAAGGGTGTTGTGATGTCGGCGGGGGACAAATGGAGCGGACCATTTACACGTCTTGTTGTAATGCCGACAGGGGGATATACTACTATACCACCTATGAAAACCGTCAAATTACACAGGTTGATATGCACAGAGAAAATCTTGACGGTAAGAATCTGGTGACCTATCCGCTGATCCAAGTCCAACAGATTAAAAAGCAAAACGGGTGAATCATGGATACAGATACGATCTTGGGGGAGAAGGTCTTTTTTCGGCTGGTAAAAATTTTGCCGAATAAACCCTTATACAAAAAAACGCTTGAGAAAGCGCCTTTTTGCAATAGGGGGTGTCTGTTTATTTTAAGATGTTCGGATTGTCGGTTCGCTCAAGAAGATAGTCGGTGGAAACATGAAAATAATCGGCGATTCGTATCAGCTCCGTCAGGCTGGGCTCCCGCTGTCCGGTTTCGTAACGGCTGATGGTGTTTTGATTGGTGTTTAAGTCCATAGCCAATTTCATTTGGGATATTTTTTTGGCTTTGCGTATTTCTTTAAGCCTCATAAAATCACCTCTTGACTTTATTATCCCACAATGGTATAATTCAAATATCCCATTTTGGTATAATTAGGAGGTTGTATTATGAAAGACGAAAAAACAGGGTTTGGAGTTGCTGCATTGGTGTTGGGGATAATCGGCGTTGTTCTTTCCTTTGTTCCGATCATCAATAATGTTGCTTTCTTTTTAGGGGCATTAGCGGTCATTTTTGCAATCGTTTGTTTTGTTAAGAAGAAAAGTGTCGGTGTGGCAGTTGCGTCGATCATATTGGGCATTGCGGCCATTGTCACGACGCTTGTTATGCAGGCGGCTACTGCTAAAGCAATCAACGAGGTTGCCGACAGTTTTTCCGACACCATGAGCAATTTGTCGGGGGAGAATACCGATAAGATTCTGGAAAACAGCGTAGATGTCACCTTCGGACAGTTTGAGATCACGAAAGATGAATTCTTTGACTCTTATAAACTGCCGGTTACCGTTCGCAATAAAGGGGATAAGCAGGCCTCTTTTTCCGTTTCGGTTGAGGCGGTTGACGCTAATGGCGTGAGAATAGAGGATGATACGCTGTATGTGAACGATCTGAACGCAGGGCAATCGCAAAACTTTGACGCCTTTACGCTGATTACAAGCGATACGGCCGAGAAGATGAAAACGGCGGAATTCAAAGTGTTGTCGGTTTCCCAGTATTAAGCACAAAGACCTCATCATAATATATAAAAACAGTCACGGTTTCTTTGCGGAAACGGTGACTGTTTTTGTATTAAAAATTCATAATCAACTGACGCCGTTTGTGTTGACGGCGGTTAAGCGATTAGTCCTTCATAAAGATCGGGATCATCTTATCCCTGGAGAAGCGACTGCTCGGTGCCACGATAACATCAAATTCGCCGTTGTCCGAAGAATAGCTCAAATCGACATGATAGTAACGTAACATCTCTTCGGTTAGAGTGAAATCGACCTTGACGCTTTCGCCGGCCTTAATGGTCAATTTCTTAAAGCCCTTAAGTTCTTTGACCGGTTGAGCAACCTCGGCGTACGGGTCACGGATATACAACTGAACCACCTCTTTGACATCCCGTTTGCCGGTGTTGGTGACGGTGGCGCTGATGGTCACGGTTTCGTCTCGACGGAATTCGGTCTTGTCAACGGTGGTGTCCGAATAGGACAGCGTGCTGTAGGTCAAGCCGTAACCAAACGGATACAGCGGTTCACTGGAATAATCGTCAATGTATTCCGACCAATACGGAGCGGTGCGGTGGTCGGTATTCAGGTGATTGTAATAAACCGGAATTTGGTTGACTGCGGTCGGGAAGGACATGGTCAGACGACCGGAGGGACTTTCTTCGCCGAACAGCAGATCGGTCACCGCCTCATCCATCATGATACCTAAATACCAAACATCCAAAATGGCCTTGGCACGATCGGCAATATCGGTTAAGGCCAGCGGACGGCCGTTGAACAACAAAACCACAATGTTTTGGTTCACTTCGTAGATTCGGTTGAACAATTCAAGTTGAATATCGGGAATGCGGATATTACCGCGGCTAGTGGCTTCGCCGCTCATTTCCTGTAATTCGCCCAGGGTCAAGACGACCGTGTCGGATTTGGATGCCAGAGCCACAGCCTCGCTGATCATCTGTTCACGGTGTTCTTCATCGGCGTAATCGGGAGACCGTTTGGACTCATTGGCCTGTTCGCGCCCGAGCACCGAGCAACCCTCGGCAAAGGTGATGTCCCAATCGCCATAGCGAGACTGAATGGTGCTTTCCAAAGAGGATTTGTTGGCACCGTCATCGAAAATAACCCATGCGCCGTTCTTTCCCGTCATTTTGGTGAACGGGCCGATAACGGCGATACGGCCGCTGTCCTTACTTAACGGCAGAATATCGTTTTCGTTTTTCAGTAACACACAACTGTCTACTGAAACACGGCGAGCTACCGCCAAATGTTCGTCGCAGCGCAATAGCTGGTCGGCATAGGCTTGATCCAAACCACGGTAGGGATTTTCAAACAGTCCAAGCTCGTTTTTAAGCTTTAAGACACGCCAAACGGCTTCGTCAATAAGCGAAATATCAATGTTGCCGTTTTTCACGCTCTCTGCCAGAGTGCGATAGTGAGAACTGCCCATTTCAATATCCACACCGGTTTTGATGCCGGCTTCTGCTAAATAGCGAAGCTGATCATTTCCAACTTGGGATTCGCCGCCGATACCGTGGACTGAACATGAGGAAAGGGCAAACAGATCGGTGATAATAATGCCGTCCCATCCCCATTCCTTGCGCAGAATATCACGCATTAAATGTTTGTTGATTGTGGACGGAACGCCGCCGATGGTGTTATAGGACGTCATGACCATCTTGGCACCGGCGTCAATGCCGCCTTTGTATCCGGGTAAATAGTATTGGCGAAGACTGCGTTCGCTGAGTTCAACCGAGTTATAGTCACGGCCGCCCTCGGCACCGCCGTAACCGGCAAAGTGCTTGACACAGGCCGCAATGGTGTCGGGCTTATCAAGACCGTCTCCTTGCAAGCCCCTAACAATGGCTTCGCACATTGTTGAGGCTAAATAGGGGTCCTCACCGGCGGATTCGACCACACGACCCCAACGGGGATCACGCACCAAATCAATCATGGGATAGAAAGTAACATGGATACCTAAAGCGGCACTTTCTTTAGCTGTTACACGGCAGAGTTTCTCAACCAATTCCGGATCGAAGCTGCAGCTATAGGCCAACGGTTGCGGAAAGAGGGTTGCGAAGCCGTGAATGATATCGGCCATAAACAGCATGGGAATGTGATGCGGATTGTTTTTGATATGTTCTTCTTGAGTTTTTCTTAGGCGCTCAATGCCGAACAAATTTAGGGTAGAGCCGCAACCGTCAATTTGTTCCTTTGTATCGTTGCACTTGACATCGTTGCCGGTTAACACGCCGTTTTCGTCAAACACACGGTTCATCGGTTGCCATAATTCACCCAGTTTTTCCTCAACAGACATGCTGTCAAGTAAGTCTTTTAGCTTTTCTTCGGTCATAATGCTCAACCTCCATTTGATTTTTCTGAATTGGCCGGATATGATAAAAAGACAAGAAATTGCCTGCTATAACGGTTCAAATCGCCTTGGTCAGCGGTATAATTTGTGACCAGGCACGGCGACCAATGGTATCGCAAACCTCCACGCGCAAAAAGGTTTCGTGAGGTGCCGGTTTATAAACGCCTTGGGTCAGGTTTTTGCCGGTGTCGCAACGGTGCGGAGACCAAACAGCATCGGAATAATAAACGATTCGTTCGACAGGATCGGTGGTGACGGTGATTGCTTCACCGTCATACGCTGTTTGAAGCATAGGTCCTTGACTGGAAAAGAACTGTCCCTTACGCAAGGCGCCCAGAATTGATTCTCGATCAAGCCTGTCGGCCTGTACCATCACAAAGCTGCGACAACTGTCGCTTTCTGTGTAAAAATGGGCATCATCACTCGCCGCCAACGGCAGATAAATGCCTTCGCCGGCCAACATATCCACCAGCAACGAGCTGTCGGGACGGGCGTTAAAGGGAAAATCGGATATAGAGTTAAAAATCTCTGTGAAATCGATGCCCGAAAGGCTCTTTATTTGTTCTGTGGTATTTAAGCTCCAGGCTGGGTGCGCCAGGCAAGCCAAGCCGCCGGCTTCGTGAATGGCACGGATGCAGTCATTTGCCGTGCTTTTACGGGTGACGGCAGGGGCGTGATCGGCCCCCAGTGAAAGAATATGAAAAATGCCTTCTCTGACGGTTTTATGAAAGTCGTATTCGCACCCGGAGAGTATCAAAAGGTCGGTGTTTTGCGTGGTTTCATGGTGTTTCCAATGGTCGGTAACGGCGATAAAATCGTACCCGGTCGCCTTATACTTTTTGATGACCTCGGCTTCACTTAACACACCGTCAGAGGCGGTTGTGTGTAAATGAAGATTGCCTTTATACCACACGTTTCCTGTTTTGTCAATCCACATAAATGCCTCCATTATGGTTTCCTTAATTATAGCAAGAAGCTATCCAAAAAGCAAGAAAAAACCGTGTGTTCTGCTTTATGTTGCAAAAGATCGATAAATCTTTTATAATGATAAAAAGAACCGTAACAACAGAAAAAGAGGTATATGATGCAGGTAACATTACGCATTTGCGCCAAGGTAAATATATCGTTGGATGTCACAGGACGCAGAGAGGACGGGTATCATACGCTGGACAGCGTACTGCAACCGGTGGGGCTGTTTGATACCATGACGGTATCTTTGAAGGCCGGACAGGGCATTCGGGTTCTGTGTGACAAGGGTCCCGACAATGAAGACAATCTGTGCTATCGGGCGGCAGCTGACTTTTTAGAGAGAACCGGACTAAGTGCAAAGGTGACGGTTGATCTTCATAAGGGAATTCCCATGACGGCCGGAATGGGCGGCGGCAGTGCCGATGCCGCCGGGGTGCTTTTGGCACTCAATCGGCTTTGCGCCAATCCGTTAAGTCATGAGGCGCTGTGCGAGCTTGGGCTGAATTTAGGCGCTGATGTGCCGTATTTTTTGTTGGGCTGTACCGCCCGGGTGCAGGGAATCGGCGAATTAGTGGAGCCGGTTAGGCCCATGCCGCCTTGCTGGTTTGTGTTGGTGCGAGGCGGACAAAAGCCATCAACCGGTCATATGTATGCTCTTTTAGACGAGCGAATGAAACATAAAGACAAACAACCGGCTACACAGGCGGTGGTTGAGGCATTGAATAACGATGACCTTGACGCCTTGTGCGAAAACCTGTCAAATGATTTTCTGGCGGTTTATCCCGATCGCCGTGCATCGGCTTTCCTTCATGAGCAGGGGGCAAAGGCGGTATGCTTGACGGGGAGCGGTCCGATCTTTTACGGAATATTTGACCACAAAGAACAGGCTGAGTCGGCCAAAACCGCCATTGGGCAGGCCGGATTTGAGGTTTATTTGGCTCAAACCGAAGAAAAAGCGATTGTGTTTGAATAAGACCTTGCCTTTTGGTCCACAATCTCCCTTGAAAACCAAGGGAGGCAGCTTTTATGAAAAAAATACATTTGGCATTGTTATTCGGTTTGGTGGCGGCTGTGTGCTTGAGTATGGCACGGTTTGATGCGTTGTGCGATGACCTTCGCAGTCATGTGTTCCGCCTGCATATCGTGGCCAACAGCGATGAACCGGCAGACCAAGCCGTCAAATTAAAGGTAAGAGATGCGATTCTCCATCAGTACGGCGATTTGTTCAGTGCATGTCCCGATGAGCAAACGGCCATATCGACAGCCAATGAGCATTTATCGGATTTTAGGCAGACGGCCGAGTCGGTTTTGCGTGAAAACGGATTAACCTATGATGTCGGCGTTTCGGTCGGCCCGGCCTACTTTGAAAACCGAGAATACGATACCTTTACTTTACCGGCCGGCACCTATTCTTCCCTGCGTGTGACATTGGGCAAGGCGAATGGAAAAAACTGGTGGTGCGTGCTGTTTCCGGCGGTGTGCGTGTCACCGTCCTGTCGGTTGGATACGGCGGTTAATGAGGACAGTGCGACGGTGGCAGAAAACAGTCGAAACTACAAAATGGCTTTTAAGACCGTGGAATGGTATGAGGATTTGAAAAAAATTCTCGAAAATTGAAAATAATCCTTGCATTTTGCTTTCAAGTGTGGTAACATATCGTTGTTATCGAATTTCCGAAAGGGGTGACAAACGATGAAGGAAGCGATCCATCCGCAGTACGAAAAGGTCGTCATTAAATGCGCATGCGGTGCTGAGTTTGAAACTCGTTCTACCAAGAAAGATATTCATTTGGATATCTGTTCAAAGTGTCATCCGTTTTTTACCGGTAAGCAGAAGTTGGTTGATACCGGCGGACGTGTTGACAAGTTCAGAAAGCGTTACGGCTTATAATTTCGGGAACCGCAGCCTGTTGGTTGCGGTTTTCTTTTTCTATTTTTCGGTGAAGGGAGCGTCCCCATGGAAACAGGGTATCTTTCCGTTTTGCACCCGGCCGAGGGGTACTATGAAGAAAAACGGTCTCGTTTTTTGGCCAAACTGGTACCGGTGCATAGTGAGGCCGAAGCCAGAACCGTTATTGAACAGATTAGGCGGGAATTGAATGATGCCCGCCATCATGTTCATGCGTATCGCATCAAGCAGGATGGACTGTCCCGCTTTTCGGATGACGGAGAACCGCACGGGACGGCCGGAAAGCCTGTTTTTGATGTGATCAGCGGTGCCGGACTGACCGATGTTTGTCTAGTGGTAACTCGTTATTTCGGTGGGGTGCTACTGGGGACGGGCGGTTTGTGCCATGCTTACGGTGCCGCCGCCAAGGACTGTATGGCCCATGCCCAGGTGGTGCGGTTTGTTCGCTGTCAAAGTCTTTGTGTGGTGTGCGACTATGCCTTTCATAGTTCCCTAATGGCACTTATTGAGGAGTGTGGGGGCAGTCAAGGGGAGGTCACTTTCGGCGAAAAGGTCATGGTGCATTTTTCTTTGCCAAGGCCGAAGGTTGAGGCCTTTTCGTTGGCACTGACCGAACGTTCAGGCGGTCAGTTAACGGCTATTCCGGAGGGTGAAGCGTTTGCTCCTGTGAAAAGTTGAGCATATTTTGGGGATAAAAAAGGTTTTAACCGGTTTTTTGCGTATATATAAGTAGATGCTGCCGATGGGAGGGTTTCTGTGGATAACATTCGTTTGCGAACACAACAGCAGGAGCATCAGCTCTTATCCACCTGTGCTGTGTGCAGTGATGAAAGTCGCGGTCGGGCTGTGCCCGAACCGGAGGATGCTTTGCGAACCTGCTTTCAGCGGGATCGGGATCGGATTATTCATTGTAAATCGTTTCGTCGTTTGAAGCATAAAACGCAGGTGTTTTTATCTCCCGAATCCGACCATTATCGCACCCGCTTAACGCACACATTAGAGGTGGCTCAAATTGCGCGTACCATTGCAAGGGCCTTACGATTGAATGAAGATTTGACAGAGGCCATAGCCCTTGGGCATGATTTAGGGCACACACCGTTCGGTCACGCCGGGGAACGGGCGCTGGACAGCCTGACTCCTTTTGGCTTTACGCATTACGAACAAAGTGTTCGAGTGTGTGAGGTGCTGGAAAACGAGGGTAAGGGGTTGAATTTGACCGCCGAGGTGTTGGATGGGATTCTTTGTCACACCAAGGGGCGGCAGGCCGCTACGCTGGAGGGTCGCGTGGTACGGATTTCCGACAGAATCGCCTACATTAATCATGATATTGATGATGCCGTACGGGCCGGTGTGATCGCCGAAACCGATATTCCGGCTGATTTGCGGGCCTATTTGGGTGATACCAAAAGCAATCGCATTACCACGATGGTGACCAGTGTGGTTGAAAACAGCGTGGATGATATTCGTATGGACGAGAAAACACAGGAATGCTTTGAACGGTTGCATGGTTTTTTGTTTGATTCGGTTTACCGTAATCCGGTAGCTAAGCATGAGGAAACTAAGGTGTACGGATTGGTGAAGGGGCTTTATGACCATTATGTGGCAAACCCGTCCCTTTTGCCGCAGGAATATGCTGTGATTGCCGAGCGACAGGGAACCGAACGAGCAGTGACGGATTATATTGCCGGTATGACCGACCACTATGCCGTGGTGTGCTTTGAGGATATTTTTGTGCCGGGTTCTTGGAAGCTGTAACGGCTTTTTTGAAAAATAACATATAATAGAGGAAAGGAGGGTGTTTTTGTTGGCCATTCCACCCGAGGTCATTGCTGAAATTAAGTATAAAAACGATATTGAATCGGTTATCAGCCCTTATGTGCAACTGAAACGGCGCGGCAAAAATTTGGTGGGACTATGTCCGTTTCACAATGAAAAGACGCCTTCTTTCACCGTTTATCCCGAAAACGGTTCCTTTTACTGTTTTGGTTGCGGTACCGGCGGTGATATCTTCACCTTTACGGGGTTGATTGAAAATTTGGACTATATCGAGGCCGTTCGGTTGTTGGCCGACCGCAGTGGGGTATCCATTCCCGAAAAGGGTATGGATGATTCATATCAGAAATTAAAAACCACCATTTTGGCCATCAACCGGGAAACAGCTCGTTTTTATCATCAGATTTTAATGAGTGACGCCGGCCGATGGGCGATGGAGTATCTGACCGGCCGTGGGTTAACGGTGGCCACTATTCGGCATTTCGGACTGGGCTGTGCGCCGGATTCATGGGATTCTTTGTATCGGCATTTGACCGCCAAGGGCTTTTCGGTGTCCGATTTGTTGCAGGCCAATGTCATTTCCAAAAGCAGTCGGGGCACCTATTATGACAGGTTTCGCAACCGGGTGGTTTTTCCGATCATCAATGTGCGGGGGAATGTCGTGGCTTTTAGTGCCCGTCAGCGGCCGGGAGATACTAAGGCGGCCGGAAAGTATATCAACTCCTCCGAAACGCCGGTTTATAAAAAGGGCGAGAACCTTTACGGGTTCAACTTTGCCAAAAATCACTGTGCCGAACGGGTGATTTTGGTGGAGGGAAACATGGATGTGGTGTCGTTACATCAAGCCGGTTTTCCCAATACGGTGGCGGCACTTGGCACGGCCTTTACCTTGGAGCAGGCCAGACTGCTCAGTCGCTATACCAAAGAAATCGTCATCACGCTGGACTCCGATGCCGCCGGTCAAAAGGCTGTCAAACGGGCTCTTGAAACGCTGAAGAATTCCGGAATGCCCATACGGGTGTTGGTTTTGCCGGACGGTAAAGATCCCGACGAGTATATTAAAAAGAATTCGCCGGAGAAATTTGAGGCTTTGCTAAACGGTGCCATCAGCGATATGGAGTACAAGCTACTGAATGCCGAACAGGGACTGGATACGCAAACCGACGACGGAAAACTGCAGTATTTGCGTCGGGCGGCGGCTATTTTGGCAGAGGTATCGGATCGGATGACCGAGGATTATTATGCCGGTAAGTTATCCGAACGGTTTGGTATCGCCAAAAATGCTCTGATGGCTACCATTGAGGATATGCGAAGAAAAGAGGCCAAGCAACAGGAAAAAAAGCAGATTGAACGGGTGATTTCGCCTCGTTACAGTCAAAATGATATCAATCCGCAAAAGCGGTTTCACAAAAAGGCGGCAGTGGCCGAGGAAACGGTTTTGGCGGTTCTTTTACAGCATCCCGATTTGTACGGGGTTTGTCGGGCGCAATTACCTGAGTCACTGTTTGTGACCGAATTGAACCGACGGTTGTACCGCTTGCTGTGTGAATTGTTGGAGCAACAGGAAACAGCAGATCTTTCGTTGCTGGGGCAATCATTGTCTGCGGCGGAAATGGGGTATGCCGTTTCACTGCAAAACAGCGTTAAGGCCGCCAGCCATGCGGATGAAACCCTGCGGGACAGCATTAAGGTGTTAAAAGAGGAAGCCCTCTTTAACAATACGGGAGAGGATGACGGCGACGCTTGGGAGAACCAAATGCGGGCTATCATTGAAACAAAAAAGGGAGATTGACAGGATGGAAGAGAATAAAATGACAGAAAATCATCAAAATGCTTTGCCGACCGATGAAGGCACGGAGTCTGCCAAGAAGAAATCAAGCAAGAAAAAAGCGGCGGAATCGGTGGGTGAACCTATAATGACCAAGGAAGCCGACGAGATCTCAAGCACTGAGGCTAAAGCCAACAAGAAGACGACGGTTATGAAAGAAACGGCCGAAGCGGCCCAAAAGCAGGAGGTCAAGAAAGAGGATACAACTACTGAAAAAACAGACGACTTCCATGATGACAGCGCTCCCGAGGCTTCGATTGATGAAATCGAAAATGCACCGGATGATTTGGAAGGCTTGTATGATGAACCGGCCCTGTTGGACATCGACTATGAAGAAGAGCCGACCGATGACGACTTAAAACTGGAGGAAATGGATCTTGAGCGCATTGAAGAGGATGACAGCTTGGACAACATTTCCTTAGACGACCCGGTTAAGGTGTATTTAAGAGAAATAGGCCGTGTACCGCTTCTTTCCTCGGATGAAGAGATTGAATTGGCGGTCAAGATTGCCGAAGGCGACGAAAAAGCCAAGCGCCGTTTGGCCGAGGCAAACCTGCGTCTGGTGGTCAGTATCGCCAAAAAGTATGTCGGTCGCGGTATGTATTTCTTGGATTTGATTCAGGAGGGCAATGTCGGTCTGATTAAGGCTGTCGATAAGTTTGACTATACCAAGGGCTTTAAGTTCTCAACCTATGCCACATGGTGGATTCGCCAGGCTATCACGAGAGCTATTGCCGATCAGGCCAGAACCATTCGTATTCCGGTTCATATGGTTGAAATCATCAATCGCTTAAAGCGATTGCAAAGCCAACTGTTGCATGAAAACGGCTATGAACCCACCGAGGAAATGCTGGCCGAGAAACTGGAAATGCCGGTGGAGCGCGTGCGTGAGATTATGAGGGTGGCACAAGAGCCGGTTTCCATGGAAACACCCATCGGTCCCGAGGAGGATTCCCGCTTGATGGACTTTATTCGGGATGAGGATGCCCTGGCTCCCGATGAGGCGGCTCTGAAAACCATCACCAACGAGGATATCGACGGGGTGTTAAAGACCTTGACTGACCGTGAAGAGGCTGTTATCCGTTTGCGTTTCGGCTTGCAGGACGGTCGTTGCCATACCTTGGAGGAAGTCGGATTGGAGTTCAATGTTACCCGTGAACGCATCCGTCAGATTGAAGCCAAGGCTTTGAGAAAACTGCGTCATCCGGTGCGCAGTAACCGTTTTAAGGAGCGCTGATATGACAGAACGATTTGTATATCAAACCAAAGGCGTGTGTGCTCGCAGTGTCGAAATTGTACTGGAGGACGACATTGTTAAGGAAGTACGGTTTGCCGGCGGTTGCCACGGCAATCTACAGGGTATTTCTGCACTGGTTAAGGACATGAATAAAGAGGAGGTTATCCGGCGGTTGTCGGGCATTCGGTGTGGCATGAAGCCGACTTCCTGCCCCGACCAGTTGGCACAGGCACTGATTGATCACAAATAGAAAGAAGGGATAGACTTGGAAACGGATAACGATATCAAAATTGCCGGCGATAAGCCGTCGAAAGATATCCGAAAAAATGCCGCTGATGATCAGGAACAGTCGGCCGGCGAAAAGGAACGCATTAATGCTCGTCAGTTGGGTATCACTATTGCACAAATCTTTTCCAAGGATGCTACCAACTTTAAGTTTGATGATGACGGTGATTATGAAATGATCATTCAACGGCGTCTTTTGCTGTCCTTTACCGCCACGGTTAGCTTTGAGCGGTATTGTCGCAATGAAACGGATGCCGGTGTGGCTCAAAAGGCCTTTTTGGACACTTTGAAAATGTTTAACCCGGAGATTTATCACACCTCCGGCGATACCGGAGCTTTTTCCTTTTATTACTTGGCTTACCGTCGGGGCATTGAGGTGGATCGCAGGATCGGTCAAACCTTTGCCATGCTGTGTTCTCACGACGGTGACAGTGTGTATCAAGAATTGGGAGAGGCCCTGTATTGTTGGTTCTCGTCGGTTGTCAAGGAGGAGGCCGAAAAGCTGTCCTTGACGGACAATTGTTCATAAATCCAATCATAAACTCCTTCTCGGTTCAGTATAGATAACCGAGGAGGGGTTTTTTATGCCAACCATTTATTTAAGTCCGTCTACGCAAGAGTTTAATCCCTATAACGGTGGCGGCAACGAAGAGGAGTATATGAATAAAATTGCCGATGCTATGATTCCGTATTTGGAAGCGTCAGGCATCGGTTATGTGAGAAATACGCCGGATATGACGGCGGCAAGCTCTATTACGGCTTCCAATGCCGGACAGTATGATTTGCATTTGGCTCTTCATTCCAATGCGGCCGGCCCCGTCGGAAGCGGCGGGATTCGAGGCAGTGAGGTGTATTATGCACCGGGGAGCGTGAACGGACAGCGAGCGGCCGAGATCATCGCCAACAATCTGAAACTGATTTATCCGTTGCCCGATCGGGTGAGAACAGTTCCCACCACAACACTCGGAGAAGTGGTTAAAACCAAGGCACCGGCGGTATTGATTGAATATGCCTATCATGATAATGCCGAGGATGCGGAGTGGATTCGCAATAATATTAACGCCATAGCCGAAAACACCGTGCTATCTTTGGCGGATTATTTTGATATTCCGTTCAATTTGCCGACAACGCCTGTGACGGCTACGGTGACCACACCGATGGGCGGTCGGTTAAATTTGCGTGAACGGCCGGACTTGTCTTCACCGATCGTTGGGCAAATTCCCAACGGTGAACAAGTGACGGTCTATGCCCGTTTGCCCGATTGGGCGGGCGTGCGGTACAATCACAAAAATGGTTATGTGTATAGCCGGTATTTGTCTTTTTCTTGACATGACTGACGGATTTATTAAAAAAAGAAAAGGCTTGTTTTTCGAGGTGGCTTATGCTATAGTGTAATCGTAATCGGTGGATGCCGAACGGAAAGGCAGGATGTGTCATGAAACATACATATTTATTGACGGATACGTCAGTACGGGAAAAAATCCAACTGATGCAACGCTATGTGGATTTACCTGACGGCGTGAGCTTCGATTGGACAGATTCGGCTCTTTGCTTCAGAGCTGTGTGTGCCGGTGAAGTGGAGGTAACCTTGCGTTTTGAGGTGCTTTGTGAGAAGCAAACCTTAAAGAACCAGTATATGTCGATCTTTGTAGACGGCGTGTACAGGGAAATCGTCTTGGCGGATTTGAAAGAAAACGAAACCGTTACCATGCGCTTTACGGTTGAGGGTGAACCGGCCGAGCATGAGATTTGGGTTGTCAGACAGTTAGAGCGGCAGTACGGTGCCGCCGTGCTTATAAGCTTTGCTTTTGACGGTGAGCTGTTATGCCGCCCGGAGGCTGAAACCTTGATTGAGTTTGTGGGCGATTCGGTGACCTGCGCCGGTGCCAGCAGCAAGGTGCATGATGAAAACGGTACCAACAGCTATGCTTTTTTGACCGCCAAGGCCTTGGGCACCGATTGGCGTATGGTGTCAAACGGCGGATGGGGTCTAACGTACAATTCCGGCGGTGAAACGGGTGTGGATGCCTGCTGGAGAGATTCCTATGTGTTTGAAAACCGTCATCGTGATACGAATCGCCCGTATCGTTGCCTGCGTCAAGCCGATGTGGTTTGTATTTATCTCGGATGTAACGATTGCCATTCCAAAAGACAGGGCACCAGTCATTTTACCATGGATGATTTCGCCGAGGATGGAAAGAAACTGATTGCCACCATCAAGGAGTATCAGCCGAATGCGTTGTTCGTTTGGTTAATCGGCGGAATTTCCTATGCCTATAAGGAAGGCGCTTTCAAGTGCATGAACGATTTGGGCGGTGAAGAGGCCGGTTACTATGTGGCTGATTTGGGCGGTGAGTATCACAGTGGCGGATGCTGGCATCCGTCGGAGACCGAGCATGTGAAAATGGCCGAGGCCTTGATAGCGTGGTTTAACGAAAAGAAGCTCTTTTAAGCGTTTTTACCTATCCGGTTGCTCTTTTGCAACCGGAGTTTTTTTAGGCGACAGAATGCGATTTTGCCGTTGTCAGAAACGGCTAAAGCCAAATCCGCTGTTGCAATTCAAGGGTAATTGGTTTATAATATAGTTGATTATTATGTATCGCTTGGAGGAATTTTCTTGCTGTTTCAACTAATCAGAGGGGAAATGAACTTTTTTAATGCGGCGGCGTATGTGCTGTCGGCCTTGACGGTTATTTTTTTGACCTTGCCGTTCCATGAATTTGCTCATGCGTTTGTGGCGGACAAGCTGGGGGATAACACCCCTCGCTATCAGGGACGGTTGACGCTCAATCCCTTGGCGCATATTGACTATTTGGGTGCCATCGGCATTTTATTTTTAGGCTTTGGTTGGGCTAAACCGGTACAGGTGGACGCCCGTTACTTTAAGAATCCGAAATGGGGCATGGTGGCCACGGCCATGGCCGGACCGCTGATGAATTTGTTGCTTTCTTTTGTCAGCTTGTTTTTGTATTACGCCGTTATTTCCGTTTATCGAAATACCGCCATAGCGGCGTTGGTGTATGTTGCTTATTTTCTACAGTATTACTGTCTAATCAATGTGTCCTTGGCGGTGTTTAACCTCATTCCCATTCCGCCGCTTGACGGCTCCCGTCTGTTAAATGTGTTTTTGCCCAGCCGGCTGTATTTTTCGTTCATGCGGTTTGAACGCTATTTTTCTTTGGCTGTCATCATGCTGATTTGGTCGGGCGTGTTGGATAGGCCGTTGTATGTGGCACAGAGCTTTATTCTCCAAATATTAAGCATCCTTCCTCGACTGCTTTTCGGGTATTAAGGGGCCGTTATGGAAGTTGTGTTATCGTATCGATTGGAGGATTTTGAGGGTCCCCTTGATTTACTTCTCCAGTTAATTGCCAAAAACAAACTGAACATTACCGATATATGCTTGGTGGATTTGATTGACCAGTATCTGGCGCATATTGCGCAGATGGATTTGCAGGAGGGCATGGATACAGCCAGTGCCTTTTTAGAAATGGCTTCACGGCTCATCTACATAAAAACGGTCAGTCTGTTGCCCAAGCATGAGGAAATGAAACAACTGGCCGATGAGCTGACAGGCGAATTGTTAGAATACCGGGTGTGCCGTGAGATGGCCGGTAAAATGGCCGAGAAAATGGCACAGTACGATCGATTTGTTCGTTTGCCGCAGGAAATAGAGCCGGATAAAACCTATACGTTGACACACGAAAAAACGGCGCTTTACGAGGCTTATTTGATGGCAGCCGGACGGGGTATGCGGCATTTGCCGACCAACACCAAGCCATTTGAAAAGATTGTGGCCAAGAAAATTGTGTCGGTGTCGTCTAAAATTGTGTATGTGATGCGTAATCTGTTCCGCACGGGTCGGCAAAAACTATCGCAACTCTATCGGGGTGCTCACAGCCGTTCCGAATTGGTTGCCACCTTCTTGGCAGTGTTGGAGCTTTGCAAGGCCAATCGGGTGAAGTTGTCCGGCGAAAGCGATGCCGTGGAAATCAGCATGGTAAAGGAGAAAGAGCATGGAAATTGATTATGCGGCCGCTTTTGAGGCGGTGCTGTTTTCATCGGGTGAACCGGTCAGTGTGGATCGGTTGGCGGCTGTTTTTTCGTTGGAATTTGACCAGGTTAACCAAACCATGGAGCAGTTACAAGGTCGTCTTGACAGCCGAGACAGCGGTGTGGAATTGGTGCGCCTTGAAAACGCCTATCAGCTTTGTACCAAAAGCGAATATGCAGGGTATATTCGGCAATTGGCGGAATTAAAGCGTAAAACGCCGCTTTCGTCGGCGGCGATGGAGGTTTTGGCTGTGGTGGCCTATAACCAACCGGTGACCAGAGCCTTTATTGAGCAGGTGCGTGGCGTGGATTGCTCCGGCACTGTGCAGACCTTGATGGAAAAAGGCTTGATTGAAGAAAGAGGCCGTCTGGAACTGCCGGGTCGTCCGCTTTTGTACGGCACCACCAAAAACTTTTTGCGTTGCTTCGGCATCAGCGATTTAAGCGAGTTGCCTGAATTGCCGAGAGATCAAAAGGGGGTAGAGCAGCCTGATCTTGGCGAGCAGCTCTCTGTAGAGGAAATATTGACAAAAGAGGAATAGTTTTCCTTTAATTGGGCAAGCTAAACTTGAGTGACCGGGGAAAGGATTGTGACCTTATGGGAGAAAACAGCATTAAAAATATGGTGGATATTACGCTGGAAAAACTGCGGAGTGTTGTCAGTGCCGATACGGTGGTCGGCACGCCGATTCAAGCCGGTGGCATGACCTTGATTCCTGTTTCAAAGGTGACCTTCGGTTTGGCTTCCGGCGGTTCCGATTTTCCCAATAAGACAGGACAGGCGGTGTTCGGAGGCGGCAGCGGTGCCGGTGTTTCGGTTACACCGGTAGCTTTTTTGGCGGTTAAGGGCGACGGCGTCCGCGTGTTGCCCATTGCGGTGGATAATACGGTGGTTGATCGTGCCATTGCGGCTGTCCCGGAACTTGTGGAGCTGTTCAAAAAGCCGGAAAAGCCAGACATGTGATTACCGGGATTGCCCAAAGCCTGTGGTCATAGCCTTTGCCCTTTCTTCATAAGTTGATGATGAAAGGGTGAGGAGATTGAAACAATGGATGGCTTTATTACTGGCATTGATGATGGGATTGACAGCCATGACGGTCAGCGCTGTCGGCGACAGTGCTACGGCTTCGGTTGTCTTGGATGCAATGGATAATCGGGTGCTGTATGCCAAAAATGCGGATGCCAGACGGGCGATGGCCAGCACCACCAAGATTATGACCGCCTATCTGATTTGTCTACATGCCGATTTGGAAAAAACAGTCAGTGTGACAAGAGAAATGGTGGCGGTCGAGGGTACTTCCATGTATCTGTCTGTGGGGGATTCGGTTACCTTTCGTCAGCTTTTGTACGGAATGCTGTTATCCTCCGGCAACGATGCGGCCAATGCGGCGGCCATTGGGCTGTGCGGTTCGCTGTCAGCCTTTGTAACTTTAATGAATGAAGAGGCCGTACAGCTTGGGCTGACGGCCACTCATTTTGATACGCCGTCTGGGTTGGACGGTCCAACCCATTATACCACGGCTTTGGATCTTGCCAGACTGACGGCCAAGGCTTTGCAGAATGAGGAGTTTTCGGCGGTCTGCCGAACAAAATCCGTTACCTTGACATATGGCGGCAAGCAGCATACGCTGACCAATCACAATCGGTTGCTGTCTTCTTATGAGGGAGCGATCGGGGTAAAAACGGGCTATACGGATAAGGCCGGTCGTTGTTTGGTTTCAGCGGCCGAGCGTAACGGGCATCGATTGGTGTGTGTGACGCTCAATGACCGAAATGATTGGGCCGATCACAAGGCATTGTTGGATTACGGCTTTACTTTGTACGATCAGATTAAAGCTGTTATCGAGGGAGAGTCCCTAGTGTTACCCATTGTTTCGGGACAAGAAAAAGAGGTTCTCTTGACCTGCCCGGACATCACTCTGGCCGGTGTCAGGGCCGAACAAGTCGAAAAACGGGTTTTGGCAGGGCGCTACGGTTATGCACCCATTCATGCCGGGGATGCTCTCGGCATGGTGGAGTATCGCGTGGGGGATTCGGTGTTGGCTCGTCAGTATTTGACAGCCCAGAGTGATGTCCTGCCTGCAAAACAACCAACCTTTATCAGCTTGCTGTTTAATAATGTTAAAAAAATCTTGCATACAATTTAGGAGAAAAGCATGAAGGAACAAAAAATACGGTTGCAAAAGCATTTATCGGAATGCGGGGTTGCCTCTCGCCGTAAGGCCGAGGAACTGATTGCCGCCGGCAAGGTAAAAATCAACGGGCACCCCGCCTCTGTGGGCGATAAGGTGGATCCGATTCGGGATAAGGTGACGGTTGCCGGTAAGCCGGTGATTGCCGTCACGCAAAAAGTATATTTAATGCTACATAAGCCTCGTGGGTATGTGACCACCGTTTCGGACGAACTGGGTCGAAAATGCGTGGCCGATTTAGTGAGCGACTGTAAGGTTCGGGTTTTTCCGGTCGGTCGGTTGGATAAGGATTCGGAAGGCCTTTTGTTTATGACTAATGACGGCACCTTTGCCAACGAGCTGATGCATCCGTCCCGTCATGTGAATAAGACCTATCGGGTGACGGTCAGCGGTGAGGTGAGCGACGAGCAGGTTGTAACCCTTTCAACCGGCGTGATGATTGACGGCCGTAAGACACAGCCGTGTGATTGCTTTGTGGTTGACCGCAAGCCGGACCGTACGGTGCTCATGTTTGTGATTCATGAGGGGCGGAATCGACAAGTCCGTAAAATGTGCGAGGCGGTTTCTCTTAAGGTGTTGCGGCTTAAACGCACCGAAATTGCCGGTGTTAAGCTGGGCATGTTGCCGCAGGGCAAATGGCGTGAACTCAACGAAAAGGAAATGCGTCGTCTGACCAATATCGGCACAAACAAGAAGGGGACAGAGGTATGATCAGTGTTTTGCCAACCCGTACTTTAGAGGAAACCAAGGCTTTTTATGAGCAGGTTGGTGCTGTGTTTCCCGAAAACGGCGGATGTGTGATTGCCAAAGAAGGGGAACAGGTTTTGGGATTTTGCCTGTACACATTGGATAATAAGCAACTCATCATCAACCGTCTTGAGCCAAAAGATAAACCGGCTTTGGCCGACGGGATTCTTCGGAGCGCCCTGCACGTGGGCGTTTGTCATGAGGTGATTGATGCCCGATATGGGGCAGATGCGCCGGAAGTCCTGTTTGAAAAGCTCGGCTTTATTATCGATAAGACCGAGCGCAAGCTGGCGGTTGAAAAACTGTTTAAGAGCTGTCACGGTTGTCATGCCGATGCTACTTAACCGTGTTTTGGATTTGACCCACACAAAATGTTGACATTTTAGTGATTGTGTGCTATGATACCTTTGTTAATCGAATGGAGGAAAAAATCATGGCAGTTTTAGAAATTGTTTTAGGAATTTTAATGGGTCTGTTGGCCATTGGCATTATTGTGTTGGTTCTTTTGCAGCAAAGCCGTCGTAACGGTATCAGCGGTGTTATTTCCGGCGGTGCCGATACCTTCCTGTCCAAGAACAAAGCCAAAACAAGCGATGCTTTATTAAGACGCTGGACAACAATCGGTGTGGTTCTCTTTATGATTTTGGCAATCGTCTGCACCGCTATCGCCACCATCACAAAATAAAGAATAAACACAAGCTAAAAACCGGAGAGAAACCCTCTCCGGTTTTTTTGTGGGCATACTGCCGTCCGTCTTTTCATAAAATGAAAGTGTGGCAGGGGTTGAACCTGTTGCATTGGGGGAGATGAAGGTTTGAACAGTTTGTCGATTGCCGGTTTGATTGCGGCCAGTGTTTTTGGACTGATAGCTATATTTTTGTTGCTTAGAAGCGGTCGTCCGTTTCGGACGCTGTTGTTTCATTGGTTCGTTTCCGGCTGGGCGTTTGCTTTGCTTCGTCTGACCGGCTTTTACACGGGACTGTATTTGCCGATTAACACGGCCGTCATGGCTGTGACGGCCGTGCTTGGCTTGCCGGGAATTGGACTGCTTCTTATGTTAAAATTCTTTGTGTTTGTGTGATAAACAGTAACTCTTTTTCCTGTAAGAACAGGGAACACCGTTGGCTTATAGTCAACGGTGTTCGTTTGTTAAGTGGTGTTTTTCTTTTTGACATCGTTGAAAAGAGTCGTAGAAGCTGATTGCCGACCGTCAAATCCCGATACATAATATAGGACATACAATCTATTCCTGCATTTGTGCAACACATAGCTGTTCATACCGGGCTAACAAATAGATTTCGGGCCGATTATCTCATCACGGTACTAAAAGGATGTTCATCGGTAAGCCGCAGCGTTTGATCAATGATGGAACGGACAAATGCTTAATACAGTGCTTTTCTGCCGTCCAACGCCTAAAACTGAGCTTTGAAAGAAGTGACTTTGCACCTTTTAGAGAAAAATGCTTATATTGTTAGTAGGTCAGATAAATGCTGTGACCCGTTTTACGGGTAACCTATGAACGGTGGTGGCACAATGAGAAGACGTCCGAACCGAGGAATTGTTTGTATTGCGTTTGCCAGCGGATTGTTGGTGTCCTGCTTTTGCCCGGCAGAGGCATTGGTGGCCATGCTGGCCA
Source organism: Clostridiaceae bacterium (assembly GCA_016295355.1). Taxonomy (GTDB): domain Bacteria; phylum Bacillota; class Clostridia; order Oscillospirales; family Acutalibacteraceae; genus SIG607. The sequence continues at coordinate 6,109 of JAEDLK010000007.1, read as the reverse complement.
TTGCGGTCATCGTTTTGGGGATATCCTGCGTGCGGTGTCGGTAGCGATGTGTTTGTGTGGTCAACGACATAAGGAGGTCTTGTCAATGAAGGTTGTCCTGATTAAGAGTCCGCGATTTTTGCGAGGATTGCTCCGGTTGGTGTTCGGTATTCATAAGGAACAGGAGCTCACTTAATGACCGACGCCGTGAGTGGCACAACATAGGGAAAAGCAGACTCTGGGCGGATGTCTTTCGCCCTCACTGCTCAAATCATCTCGGCAATACACAAAGTGTTGCCGAGATTTTGTTTTGTCATAAACCGAATACTACCCTCGTATATTGTAATGAAATCAGCGTACGGCTTGCTGTGCGCCAGTACAAGTGAGAGAGGAATCGGACTATGGATTATAAAATCATCAGGCAGCCGGTTTGCGTGAACGAAACTGTTTGTAAGCAGAGTGGAGAGGTGCCGTTTGATACCGATTTCACCCTGCCGGATTACTGTCCCGACATTATGAAAATTCTCAAGTGCCGTGTGACACCCAGGGTCGGTTCAAAAAGCATTCATGCCCAAAATGTAACGGTGGACGGCCATGTGCAAATCAATGTGATTTATTGTAACAGCGAAAACGGCCTTTTTCATTATGAGCAGATGGTGCCGTTTTCCAAGACCTTTGAATGTGAAGAAGATTTGTCGGACGGCTTTGCAGTTGCCTGCGTCAAGACCGATTATGTGAATTGTCGGGCGGTCAGCGAGCGTCGGGTGGACATACACGGCGCACTCTCACTGAATCTTTCGGTCAAGGCACGCCGGAAGGTGGATGTTATCACCGATATTGACGAAAGTGATATTCAAATTCGCAGACAGGTGATACCGGCGCTTCATGCAATCGGTATGGCCGAGAAAAATTTGATGGTGGAAGAGGAACTGCAACTGTCAAATGCACAGATGCCGATAGAAACCGTCTTGCAATATCGGTCTGTGCCGGAAATTACCGAAATAAAGCCAATCAAGAATAAGGTGGTTGTCAAAGGAACACTGAATGTTACCGTTTTATATGCCACGCAGGGAGAGCACCAATACCAATGTTATCGCACCGGCGTTCCGTTCAGCCAGTTCTTGGATGTCGAAGGCGTGAATGAGGACTGTCGTTGCGAGGGGAGTTGTGAAATAGCCTTTCTGGAGATAAAGACCAAACATAGCGAGGAAGACTGCCGAATCCTGTCCTTAAACGCAAAGCTGTGTGTGTCGGTCAACACAAGCTGTGATGGCGAAGTGCCGGTCATCAGCGACGCCTTTTCAACCCGTCACAACCTGTCTTTGGAGCAAAGACAGGTTGGCTTGGAACGCATCACGGGTACGGCAACCGATACCTATGTTTATAAAGAAACCTTTGATTTTACACCGGGCAGTTTGGGAACGGTGGTGGATTATTGGGTTGAACAACAACCGACCGGTTGTAAAATGGAAAACGGGCAGGTGTATGCCGAGGGAGCAGCTCTTTTGGGCGTGTTGGCTTACGATACGCAGGGCAATATCGGCTATTACGAAAAGACGGCGGACTATCGGTATGAGGGGCATTCGGATTTTGAAAAACAGGACTGCCATATGGAAGTGTCCTTTGAGCCGGTTTCGTCCTCGTTTACTTTGCTGTCTGACAGCCGTTTGGAATTGAGATGTGAATATCGGGTGCATTTGACTGCACGCTGCCAGCGAAAAGTGCCGATGCTCATTGGGCTGACAGAAGATGCAAGTCAAGAGAAAAAGCCGCAACGGGACGCTTCGTTGGTGATTTATTATGCCGAGAGCGGAGAAAACCTATGGGATATTGCCAAACGGTATAACAGCAATATCGAAGAGGTTCGCCAAATCAACGGATTAGAGGATGAGGTGGTTCCGCAAAAGCGGTCGTTGTTGATTCCGTTATATTAAATACGGTGTTCGAATACGAACGCTCTGTTTGAGTCAAAGAGTGCCTAACAACCGTCAGCCGAAAGCAAGTATCCTTCCGAGAAACTTGTCTTTCGGTTGATTTTTTATGTCGAAAAAAGCCGTCTTTTTTTTGATTGTGACTTGCAATTCAAATGGGGTATGCTATACTTATGACAATGATGGTATAAAAAGGATGGTCAACCGGCATGAGCGAGAAACTGGCATTTTTGCGTCCGACTCAAACAGAGATTCCCAGGTTGTCCGGGCTGTTTTCAAGGCCCGGTGAATTCAGTTGTGAATTGACAACAGCTTCGATGGTGATTTGGCAGAGCACCTTTGACTTTGCTTACTGTCAGGTTGAGGATATGCTGTTTTATCGGACAAGGTATGGGGGCAGAACCCGTTTCGGCATTCCGTTTGCCGCTGATTTGCCAAAGGCAATGGCATTGCTGACGACCTATTGCACCGAAAACAATCTGCCTCTTGTGCTGACAGCGGCAGAAGGAGGTCGCCTGACGGCTTTTTGCGAAGCGTTTGGAGATGCTTTTGAGTATACGGAAAACCGTGATTTAGCCGAATACATTTACAGCTATGACAGCTTGGCTACCCTTGCCGGTAAGCGGTACCACGGCAAGCGAAACCATCTCTCGGCCTTTAACCGTCAATATGCGTGGTGTTATGAACCCCTTTGTAAGGACAATGTCGAGGAAGTCTTGTCCATGACGGAGCGCTGGTACGAGGAGAATGCCGATAAAACCGATGAATGGCTGACACTGGAACGCATCGGCTCCCGAAAGGTTTTGGAAAACATGGACGAACTGCTTATTAAGGGCGGTGTGATTCGTGTGGATGGGCGCATTGCAGCCGTGACATTCGGTTGTCCTGTGAATGATTGTGTGTTTGATGTGAATTATGAAAAGGCGTTGGGCGCATATGACGGCTTGTATACCGCTATTAACCATGCCTTTGTCACGCATGAGTTGTCGGGCTATCGTTACATTAACCGAGAAGATGATATGGGTCTGCCGGGAATGCGAAAGGCTAAACTGTCGTATCATCCCGAAATTCTACTCAAGAAATTCGTTATTACACAGCATCTGTAAGCGACGAAAGGAAAGCGTTATGACAGACAAACAATCCCGGTGCCGTGAGATGTACCGTTTGGCCTTTGGAAATGACGGGGCGTTTGAGGATGCCCTGTTCGATGGTTTTTTTGAGCGAGATTGTCACACTCTGTTTATCGGTGGGCAAGCGGTGGCGATGTTGTTTGCTTTGGATGTCGCCGTGAAAGGTCAAAAGGGAAAATACCTGTATGCCGTCACCACCCACCCTGATTACCGGGGACAGGGGCTTATGCACCGACTGTTTGAAAAGACAGAAGAACGGTATCGTGACAGTGTGGACTTTTTCTGTTTGCTTCCGCAGGACGAAGTCCTCCGTGAGCTGTATCAAAGCCTTGGCTATAAAGACGGCTTTTTTCTGCCCGATCATGGCCAAGCCTCATCGGACAAGGTGTGCCTTGACGATTTGTCAGTCGTCTTTGATATCAGACGGCGACTAGCCGGAGAAAATGCGGTGGAGTTTTCCCCGGCGTATTTAGCATTGGTTCGGGCCGACAGCGACTTTTTTTGCGACGATTTACACCATGCCACATGCTTGACCACGCGCCGATCCGACGGGCTTGTGTGTGAGGTGTTGCCGACAACACTGGGCGAACAGCGGGTGTTGGTCAAGTGGTTTCATGAGCCGATTAACGAGCCGATTCTGTTTTCTTATGCGTTGCAGTGACGGTGCATAAGTTGACATAATCTGTCTTTTTTGGGGGTCTGTTAATAACTAAATGCCTGTTTCATGCGGTTTATGCAGGTTATGAACCGAGTTATCAACAATTTTATGTAAACCTGTATAATTTTTGTGTTGATGACTAAACTAAAAGTACCCTATCGAAAACAAAACGGACGGTGGGGAATTGGGTTGCAGGAAAGGGCGTTATTATGGTTAAGGGTGTTTCAAAATCTATCATTGAAATCAGCGAGACAGGCAGTAAGGTTTTCAGCAAGGTGATTCTTTGCGTATCGCCGGAATATGTGGACGATGATAAGCGACTCAAAAGCGAAGCTGATCGGATGGTGCAACAGCTAACACTTGAAGAAGTGGGTGTTCCGCTGCGGATTACTGTGAAAAAAGAACACCGTCGGCGACTGTTTTTGTTCATTGGCGCCGGTGTGGCATTATCGTTGGCTACCGTTATGATTGCTCTCTTTTTGTAAATATTTATTGAATAAGGCAGGCAAAGCAGAGATTTGCTTGCTTTTTTTGTGCCTGTTCGTTATAATGATAAAAGATTTTGTGCCATGGTTTGCGGGCTTGGCACAGGAAAAATGAGGATGTGTTTATGACAGGGCGTATGGCAGCGGCCACCTTCGGTCGCTATGTTTTATGTGTGCTGATGTGTTTGTTTACGGTGGCATCGGTGATGTTTGTTTTTACGGCTATCTTCAGCGAGAAAACGGGATATGATGTTTATGCGCTGAATGAGCAGACCGGCAAGAATGAAAAACTGTATCATTTCGATGCGGCGTCCGGTGAGGATACGCAGTATGCCGTGTATGAGGAGCAGGGAATGAAACTGACCAAAAGCACCACCCGTGAATTATCGCTGGAGCGTCGCAATGCCGCTTATATTGTGGCGCAAGCATTGGCTTTCGTGTTTGTGGTGATGGCTATGTACGGGAGCGTTTGGAAAATCGGCAATCGGGATATTAATCGGGTGGAAATCGGGCAGCAGACCGAAAATCGTTGGCGGGGTGCCGTTATTGGTTTGCTGGCAACCATTCCGTCTTTTCTGTTATACCTGTGTTTGCTGTTTAGCAAAATCGGCATCTGCCGTCCGGGCTTTTTGTCGGTCTATCGGGCTTTCAATGCACCGTTTTGGGCCATCATTCATTGGATTTACGGCTCGGCTGTTTTGGCAACCGATTTGTCGGTCGGTCAAATGATAGGGCTGTTTTTTCCGGTTTTGTTTTTGCCTGTTATTTGTACCATTGCTTATGCCGTTGGGTATGCCGATGTGCGTATCAGTGAAAAGTTCATTTACAAAAAGAAATAAAGAGGTGCCCTATGTCACTGTTCACTCGTTATGATAAGGAGGGACCGGGTGTTCCCAAAAACGCCCGTCCCAAGAAAACCTTTGCAGTCTTTTTTGAAACACTGTTCCGCAATGCCTGGAAGATGATACCGGTCAGCCTTGTATACTCGCTGCTGTTTCTTGTGCCCTGTGGCTTTGCCGCTGTCGGCATCACGGGGGTTACACGCAATCTGTGCCGGGGTCGCCATTCGTTTGGGCTGTCTGACTTTTTTATGACCATTAAAAAGAACTGGAAACAGGCACTCGGAATGGGCTTTTTGAATGTGATTCTCACGGTTCTGATTGTTTTGGCCGGTCGCTTCTACTTCAGTTATGCGGAAAGCGGCGGGTTATTCTTCACGATTGCCCTTGGTGTTTCGGTTTTTTTGTTTTTGTATTTTTCGGTGATGAAGTTTTACATTTGGTTTATGGTCATTACCTTTGATTTGCCGGCCAAGGCCATTTATCGAAACAGCTTTAAGTTTGCGGTCATAAACCTTAAAAACAATGTGATCATATTGCTGTCTATGGTGGCTTATTGGGCAGTTATGCTTGGTTTGTATCTGCTTTTGCACACCCCCTTTGCATTGGCCGTTATTTCCTTCTTGGCCGTTTTCTTCTATCCGACCTATCGGTATTTGCTGATTCAGTTCGGCGTTTTTGAGAGCATTAAAAAGCATATGATAGACCCGTATTACGCTGAACATCCCGATGATGATATCGGGCGGCGACGCAGTTTAGGTCTGGATGTGCCGGATGAAGACGAGTCGGACTTCTCTGACACTATCTGATTGGCCGAAATTACGATAACCCCCTTTTTAGGAGTTTTGAAAAGTTTGCTGAAGGCATGTCTTTTTTCAGCCTCCTGATGAGGGGGGTATTGGTCTTAATATAAACACACTATTGCGACACCAAATCTACGATTTGGTGGCAAATTTTCAAAGAAAATTTGTCGACACCATTGCAAGGAATATAGAGCACATTCAAAAACTTGCGAATTTGAATGTGCAAAATCCGATAAAATCGGCTTATCGAAACGCTTTCCAGCGTTTCGATATTCTATAGTCAT
>JAEDLK010000066.1 GCA_016295355.1 Clostridiaceae bacterium | reverse complement strand
ACTTAGTTCGAAAAAGACCACATTTGTCAGGTAGACAAATGTGGTCTTTTTCGTGTGACTGTGCGACGGAATAGCACAATCTATTATAATGCTTAAAACAAGGTGTTTCTGCCTACAGTCTATGTTCTGCTGTTATTCGGATTTGCTGTGACGAAATAGCACAATCGGTTTCCAATCGCAAGACTTTTATCTTTTTTATTATACTATATCACAGCAGATAAATCAACAATTTCGTATGTAAAAGCCGACAGTCAAACTGCCGGCTTTCGGTTATACTGTTTCGGTTGTTTCGGTTCCGAATTTCGTGATCACTTTAATTGTTCCGTCCTTATATGCCTTTATACATTCCACCATCCTGCGAATAACCATATCATCATATTCCGTGAAGGAGGTGTCATGGCTATCTAACCAATCGCAAAGCCGTTTGATTTCAGAGTTTACTTCATCACTTTTATCAAGCTTTGCCTTTGCGGTTTCCTGCTGCTCACGAAGCGTTTTAATTTCATCGGCAACATTTTGGATGCACTCTAAATATCGGGTTTTATCACCTCCGGTGTTCCGATAGCTTATCATATAATTTTCCATTTCCTTAGTTGCTTCCTTGATACGCTTTTCAATAGCACCAAGATCAAGGTTTGTCTCATCTCCAGTTACGGCATACGCAAGATTCGCTTTGATTAGAGTTATTGCCTCCGCATTGTCATTCACGGCATTTTTTAGTGCCCTGCATATTGCAGCATGAAGTTTGTTTTCTTCAAAACCTTTTGAATGTGGGCAATATTTAGTTCCGTGCTCAATTCTGCTGAGGCAACGCCAATAAATTCTCTTTTCATCTTCCTTTGTCCATGTCTTTCTTTTATATGGGCTGCCACACTCGGCACAAATCAAAAGTTCCGAAAGAGCATATTTGCCGCTGTACTTTCCAAGAGAAGTAAGCGTTTTATCGGAGGTGCGCCGTTTGCTGCTTCGCCGTGCAAGCTCTGCCTGCACTGCATTGAACAGATCTCTGTCCACAATAGCCGGATGATTATTGCTGACAAGGTATTTGGTTCGTTCGCCCCGATTGATTTTCGTATGCTTACTGATGCAGTCTGTTCTGAAAGTTTTTTGATAAATCACATCTCCGACATACTTTTCATTGGTGAGTATTCTTTTTATATTTTCTTTGCTCCAAACCGTTTTGCCGGTTGTGGTTTTTACACCGTTATCTTCAAGGTATGCTTTAAGCTGGTCTAAGCTGTACCCTTCATCGTACATCTTGAAAATGTTTCTGACGATTTGGGCTTCCTCGGGAATTATTCGAGGTTCGGTATCTTCCTTGTCTTTTCGGTAGCCAAGCATATTAAACCGACAAGCGTAGGTACCGTTTTGCATTCGTTTTCTTATTCCCCAAGAGACATTGGCACTGATGTTTTCGCTCTCTGATTGTGCCATAATGCTGTAGATACCGATATAGGTTTCACTGTCCTCTTTGAGAGAATCTATATTCTGTTCCTCAAAATATATGCCGATACCCATTGCTTTTAATTTTCGGATATAGCTGATGCTGTCTACAATATTACGGGCAAAGCGGGAAACAGACTTTGTTAGAATCATATCGATTTTACCTTTTTCGCAGTCCTTAATCATGCGAAGAAAGTTTTCTCTCTTTTTAACCATTGTACCCGTGATACCCTCATCGGCATAAACATCCACAAACCGCCATTTTGGGTTTTGAGAAATATGTTCGGTATAGTAAGATACTTGTGCTCGGTAGCTGTTGATCTGATCCTCTGCATCGGTAGACACACGGCAGTAGGCTGCAACATTCAGCGGTCGGTTTGAGTTTTTTCGTGATACCAGTGCCGGATTTGCTTCTATCTTAGTTATTATCTTCTGTCTCGGTGCTGTAACTGTCGCTTCCATAACTGTCCTCCTTTGAGATTTCGGCGCCGTTTATGAATTTGATTTTAACGGTGCCACACTTATTGATATATATTCTATCTACCGTATCACGCAGAGCTTGAAGGTCAATATCCTCTGTTGGCTGCTTTTTGCTGAAATACCTTACAAGCAGATCATTAAAGGCTTTCGCCGTATCTAATGTGCAGCAGTCAAATTTGTCTGAAACATTTGAATAAATAGCTCTTTTGATAGGGAGAAAATCAACATTCTTTCGCTCTGCCATTCTGTCGGCTTCTTTCTCGGCTCGTATAACATCCAAAGTTGGGGAATATGTTTCATTCGGCACGGTTGATACGTGAAGTATTCCCGGTGTTTCAGTTACTCGCCTGAGAATTGTTTTTATCTGCCCGTAAAACAGCTTATCGTCTATATAAACATCGTTTTTACATCCGCAAGTGCAATACCATTTTTCATGAGTTTGGCTCCAATTCCGTCTGCGTGTAAAACGCCCGTCGCATTGCTCACATACAGTATGACTCTTAAAATATTTTTCCTGTTCGGAATCGGTTTCTCTGTCGCCGCCCTTTCTCAGCCGTTTTTCGTTAGCCTGCTCAAAAACAGCGCAAGTTACAATAGCGGGATACTCTTCATCGCCTGCATAGTGCCGATTTTCAAGGATACGCCGCACCATATGTTTATTCCAAGTTGCTTTATCTTTATAATATACAACCTGTTCGGAGGTTAAGCGGTCAGCAATTTGTTGCAATGTCAAACCGCTTATGTAATCATAAAAAATCTGCTTAACAACGGTACTTTCCGTCTCATTAAGATAAAAGCGAAATTGACGCTTATTATATCCGTATAGTAATGCTCTCAATTCCATTGTATTGCCTCCCTTAACTTAATTCCACACCGCAGTTCAAACACAAGCTCCTCTTTTGAAATCATGATGACCTTATCCACCAGCTTATCGAAAATATTGAAATCAAAACATAGAATTTCTTGTGGGAACTCATTAAGCTGTTGTTCTGTTTCCCTTAACAGTTCAATACAGCGTTCTTCCTCGTTTTCGCTTATTAGCTTTATGCGCCGGCTTCTCAATTCATTGATGCGCTGTTTTATCTCACTTATTTGCTCCATAAAGGTTATTTCATCAATGATCTTTTGAGAATGGAAGCGGACATACATTGCATTTTGCTCAGCAAGCTCTGCTAATTCGTTATCGATATCTTCAATAGCAGAGCTATTGTTGAAAAAACTCTTTCGCAGTTCCAAAAGCTTGTTATAGGTACTCTTTATAATCAACTCTCTATGCTGCTGTAAGCGATTAAACATAAATACAAAAGTTTTTTTCAATGCTGTTTCGTATATTGGATGTGTGCTGCACCGCTGACCGGCAACACCGTCTTTTGAGCATATCCATGTCGGTTCATTGCTATTACTTTTTTTCTTATATATCCACCCGCAGTCACCGCAGACTATCCTCCCTGAAAAGTTTTCAGGCGCGAGTTTTTGTCGCTTGCTGTAGCGTAGCATATTTTTATCAAGCATTTGCTTTACAGTATCAAAGGTAGATTTATCAATTATTGCCGGATGTGTATTCTCAACATAATACATATCGACTTCGCCTTTATTGCGAATATTTCTAAGCGGCAAAACGGGAGGAGTGTAAGTCTTTTGATACAGACTATCTCCAGAATATTTTTCGTTTGCAAGGATATATCTAACCCTTTCCTTGCC
>JAEDLK010000065.1 GCA_016295355.1 Clostridiaceae bacterium | reverse complement strand
CGTGTCAAGCCGTCCTCACCGGAAAACAGCTTCTTGCAATAAACCTTTGTACCTCGTGAATTTGCTTCAGCTCCGAAGCCGTGTGTTGCCAAAGCGATTTGGTACAGCTCGTTTGCATATTCGGGTTTTAGTGCCTGCGGCTTTATAACAATTACTTTGCCAACAATGCTTTTCTTATAATCATCCGGGATACACATATCGGGTGTAATAACACCGACATCAATGCCTTTTCTATCTGCTTTGATTTGCTCAATTTCAGCGTTTAATCTCTTTGAAAAGAGTTCAACAATACCAAGAAAATCATCGCTGACCATAACATTGTCATATCGTCCTACAACACCGAAAAGTTCTTCGTAATTTGCGACCATATAAAAAAGACCTTCCTTGTTAGAAAAGTCCTCACCTAAAACAAGCTCTTTATCGCCGATTTTTATGCTTTGTGTAATCGTATATTCGCCGGCTTTTCTGATTTCTTCATTTTCCATCACTCGTCACCTCGCTTATAATAAACTTTCTGTCCTGTTTCCTTATACAGCTTATAGTCAAAGGGCGGGTATTTTTTCAAGTTCTCTTTGATTTCTTCACGGGTTTTATAAAAACTGCACTTTTTGTTATCGCAGATACGCTCAGTTAAAATACGGCAACTCATTGGACCATAAGCAAAACAGTCTTTGTTAGCCATCTGAATCACTCTCAATCTCTTTTAGTTGAATTGTACTTACTATGCGGTATCCGTATTTATTCGCAAGTGCTTTCAGCTCATATATGAGCTGCCTGCGTTCCTCACGCCGCACATTGTTTAATGCTTCAAATGCCGTAAGGTCAGAATATCCGCTGTCATTGTACCTGAAATCGGGTTGTCTTGAATTTGCCATAACGTCACCTCTCAGGCTCCGGCGGTTTCTTCGGCTTGTGATGCTCATAAAACCGTACCTTATCAAGTCCACGCTCACAAAAATTCCTTTGAGCTGCAAGCAGGCTTGTAAAATAATGCCCCCAATAATAATCGGTCTTGTTGTTACATTCCCAAGTGACGAACATATCGGGTTTAGTTTCGTGTACGCCGAGGACAATTTCTGATTCGCCGATTGCAATTGAATTTGTGATAATATATCCTGCGTTTTTTCTCCATTCCATTGTATCTACCTCCATAAAAATAGCCGACACGCTTATTTGCTGTCGGCATCGTCTGTATTAAGTTTTTCAAGTTTTTTATCCTCCTCACTTGCCACTATGAAGCAGCACATCATTACTACACCGAAAGTACCTCCGGCAATAAAAGCGAGTAATACCCATAACCAAGTCATATTTATCTCTCCATTCCGTGTTGCTTTTTACGGTATGCGTTTTCAAGCAACCTTAATATTTCAGCTTCAATCTGCTGTTTTGTATATCCTTTCGGAAAATACTTTTTCAGTTTATCTTCGCCAAGTGTTATTTTTATCTTTTCCGGCTTTTCCTCTTGCATAATCGAAAGAATAACATCGGGGTTCAGCTTTCCGTCATCAAAAAAACGGCGTATTTTTTTCGCTTGCTCAATAGAGGGTGCGCCGTCCTCACTTTCAATGGCTTTGTGAACCTCAACTTGTTCTTTTGTTCCGAGGTATGACAGTTCAACAGCCGCATTTAATGCAATAGCTTTACTATCTACCATTTCAAGGATAGGATCAATAAGATTTGTCAGTCGGATATAACGGAAGATTTGATTTTTGCTTTCACCTGATTGTTCAGCCAAAATATCACTCGACTTTCGTCCTTCCAACTTGTCACCAAATTGGGAACAAGTTAAATCTGTACGCTGTCCTCGTCGATTCATCGCTTCAAGCTTCATTTGATAAGCAAAGGCTTTCTCGCTCGGCAGTATGTTTTCACGCTGAAGATTACTGTCAACAAGCAGAATTGTCGCCGTATCATCGTCAAGGTCTTTGATTACAGTCGGAACTTCTGCAATTCCGGCAATCTCGCAGGCTTTAACTCTACGATGCCCGGAAAGTATTTCATAGCCGCCATCCTTATGCGGTCTTACTACTACGGGAGAGAGAACACCGCTTTGTTTTATGCTTTCCACAAGTTCGTCCATACTCTCATCAAGCAGAACCTTAAACGGCTGTTGCTCAAAGGGTTTTAGCTCACCAATGGCAATAGGCTTTATTTCTTCGGTTTTTCTGCCTTCATCCGTTTTGAAAAGGTCATCGTATGATTTCAGACCTATGTTTATTCCGTTGTTTGCCACCGTCAAGCACCTCCTTTGTAAAGTCCTTATATGCGTCTGCCGCTTTGCCGTTGCCGTCATAGGTGTAAATGCTCTTACCGACAGCAGAGGTTTCAGCCGCTTTTACCGATAGCGGAATTTCTGTTTTATAAATTGTCAGATGTTTTCCGTAGTTAAATCTTATCTGCCCGGAAACATCCTTTGCGAATTTGGTTCGCTTATCCACCATAGTAAGCAGTATTCCGCCGATTTTTAAGTCAGGGTTTATCTGCCGCTTAACTTTTCCGACAGTTGTGATTAACTGTTCCAAGCCTTTTGCCGGAAGGTAATGTGCCTGAACGGGAATAATTACCTCATCTGCTGCCGCAAGTGAATTTATCGTCAGCATACCGAGAGAAGGGGTGCAGTCTATCAACACATAATCGTAATTATCCTTTACCTTGTCAATGTATGTTTTCAAGGCTCTTTCACGGTTCATAATGTTGACAAGCGCTGTTTCCATACCCGACAGCTCTATATTTGCCGGGACTAAATCGACACCCTCGTTATGATGTATGATGCCTTCGTCCTTTGCAAAGGGTTCTTCGTTTATGGCTTTCTGCATCATAGTAGATAATGTTATTTTCAGATCATCGGGGTTTTGAAAACCCAAGCTCTCTGTCAAGCTCCCCTGAGCATCACAGTCAATGAGCAGAACTTTTTTACCCTCATTTACAAGACCAATGCCCAAGTTGACGGTTGTTGTGGTTTTACCGACACCGCCTTTCTGATTTGCTATTGCTATAACCTTGCTCATCGTGACCAACCTTTCCATTACATAGTTTTCATATCATGCCTTACCTTTGCGGAGTACCAATTATCCGAGGTTTCAAAGGCACGGTATATCGTTGTAATTAAAAATGCCCGTATGTTACGGACATTAGATGTGTTTTCCCTTAACGCAAATTCTATATATTCAATGTGGGAACTGTCCATCTTCAAAAATCTGCTTTTAACCACCTCCTGCGGATATTCTTGTTTATTGATTCTGATATACGGCTCCTTACTGCAAACAACATCAACCATAAGCATTACGATTTCATCAAGCCACGCTTTCCCGTATTGCTCTACTATAATGTCATAGTCAATATTGTGTTTAATAATTTTTTCATAGTAGTTTCTTTCTTCAATCCATCGTATCTTATCGGGTATTTCGCCGGAGGGAGAAGAAGAACCACCTTGATTTGATATGATAGGATTAGTTTCACTCAAATCAGTATAACTCTTTTCAGTATCACTAATCTCAGTATTATTACATTTCGATTCTCGAAAGTCTGCACTTTTGCTTTCCGAAAGTCTTGAATTTTGATTATCAAAAGTCTTGTTTTTCGATTTCCCGAAGTCTTGACTTTCGGTTTCCGAAAGTCTGCACTTTCGCCCGGTATCATCGTCAAACCCATAGAACTTTTTAAGGTAAACAATAGCAGGCTTTCCTTGTCCTTGCTTTCTGCGTTCTATAAGACCAAT
>JAEDLK010000006.1 GCA_016295355.1 Clostridiaceae bacterium | reverse complement strand
ATTTGGTGTCGAAATCGTGTGTTTAACCACTATTTCGACTATCGATAACCATTATGTGGCTGTCGGGCGTTACAAAAGACGCCATATCCGGTGCATAAGCTGTGCTTACAGAAGCAAAAAAACCGCTCACACCTTGATAGGTGCGAGCAGGTTTTCTTCTAAACGGTTTTTGTCGATCTCAATAAGGTTCGTCACCCTTCTGTTTTTTCCGCTTTCGGACCAACCAAGGACACATAACCCAGTCCGGCGGCCGCCAAGCTTATAAAAGCCAACAACAGAACACGCCATGTATCGGCCATTACCGGCATCCCGTACACAAAATAAAAGGCCGTTTGTACCAAAAAGACAGCCGGCAAGGCAAAGCGAACGGTTTTTTTACGACTGACGGCATACAGGGTTGACCCCAGTGCCGTTTCCGTTACACATAACAGAATCATCATGAACACCGTCAAAAAAACGCCGAACACATCGGTCGTCGTACTTTCATAAAACTGCTCTTCAAAGAAAGGCGAAATGGTTTCCCGTCGACCGCATAATACCATGATGATCAACACAGCCTGCGTCACGCCACGCAACCCACCGACAAATAGCAGTTGCATAGCCGCCGTACCGCCGCCAAACGCCACGCCGGTCAGGATATGCTCGCTTTTTACCAGCGTTTTCAGCCAAAGCATTCGGCCGGCCGTCATGCAAAGAGCCGTCAGCAGACCGCTTACGACCGCACGGAGCCACAAGTGTCCGCTAAAAAAATCGGCCACCGCTCCCGTTGTCGTCAACAACCCGAACAAAAACGAATTGAGGATCGCATTGAACAGCACATAGACACAAACACCGTTCCACACGCCCTTTGCCGGCATTCCTTTCTTTTTATGCAATGCCAAGAGCGCCGTACTCGGAGCCAAAAGCCCGATTAAAGCCATCAAAACCCATCCGATTAAACTTGCTATCATTCTGTTTTTCCCTTTCCGTCACCCTTACGAAACGCACGGGGTGAGCATCCGATTCTTTTTTTGAAGGCCGCTGAAAAATAGTCCGGGTCGCAGAAACCGCTGTCTAACGCAATCTGCCGGATCGACTTTTCGGTGGTCAGTAACAACCGTTTGGCCTGTTCAAAGCGACGGTTCATAATCTCATTATATACGCCCCGTCCCTCATACGCAAGAAATAAATGTTGAAGATATGACAGGCTGATGTGACACTCATCCGCCACCGCCTGTGCGGTGATATCCGTGGTAAAGGATAATTCAATGAACCGTTGTGCCTCTTGCACATATTGCCATGCCACGCCCTTTTGGTCGCCTGAAAAGAGCACCCTTTTCTTTTGCGCCACCGCTGCAAACAGGCGAACCATTACCGAAAGATAAACATCCATCCGATCTATCAGTGCAAAATCCGGCGGCATCAAATGGGTGTGTCGTAAGGCTGTTAGCTGACTCGAAGTACATCCGGCACGGTGAGCCAGCGTACGAAGATGGCGCTCACTGCAGTTTCCTAACAAACCGCAAACGCCAATGCCACCCACACATACACCGCCGACGCGCACCGGGGCAATACGCTCACCGACACCGCCCAAGCAAACCGCGGTGAAAGGCTTTTCGGCTTCACGGATTTTTTCTAAAAAGCCCATGCGTCCGTTCACACAACGACGATGAAGCCGCTGATCCTGCTTTAACGCCACACAGTAGGCGTTGTTATGCCAGCTATCCCGACGCAGGATGGTTAACGGTCCGCCGTCCCGCAACAGACCGTAAAAATCATAAATAAAGATTTCCCAGCCCGTGTCGGCAGACAGAACGGCCAAATATGTCTCAAGCTCGCTCAATTCTTTTTGCATACTGCCTCCAAAAAAAGCACAAAAACACAGTTTTTAGACAATTATACTGCTATAATGAGAATAAAGCAACCACTATTTGTGATTTCATGTTGCTTATTCAGAAAGGATGATAACCATGAATACCCTTTGGTTAGATGCAACCGAGTTTCAGCGAGGCGGTTGGCAACTGGAAACCCAGTTTGTGCGTAGCATGGGTTGTTCGTATTTAATTGCCAGCGGTGTCCCCGGTGTACCGGTAGAAGATGCCACTGCAACCTTCAGCGTATCCGAGGATGGTTTGTATCGCTTCTTTGTTTACACCAAAAACTGGAAGGTGCCGGAAGCACCCGGCCGCTTTTCCTTGGTTGTTGACGGTGTTGAAAACGGTCATGTTTGCGAAGCCATGCCGGCCGGCGGTTGGTACTTTGAAATTGCCGCTGATTTGCCTCTGAAAAAGGGCAAGCATACCGTTGCATTGCACGATGTTACCGGATGGCTGTCGCGTTGCGGTGCGGTCATCATCACCAACGATGACGGCTTCTATCCGTCCCGCGAATTACCCCGCATGAAGGCACAACGTGCTGCCGTGAAGGGCTTGACCGGTCAAAAGCCCAAACGCCGAAAGTTTGACTTTGTTGTTGTGGGGGCCGGCCCCGGCGGTGTCCCGGCCGCTGTCAGTGCCGCCAGACAGGGCTTGAAGGTTGCTTTGTTGTGCGGCCGTCCCGGTGTCGGGGGCAACGCCAGCCACGAAGGGTTGGTCGGTTTGGACGGTGCTTCCAGCAACCACCGCTACTGGCACGAAACCGGCATCAATAATGAAATAAAGATTTACCATGAAAGCGGCCTTTCCTGGCAACAGGCCATGGAAAAGATGATTGCCGGCGAAAAAAATCTTACCGTATTTTACAATGAACTGTGCATTGATGCCACTGTCAAGGACAGTCACATTCAGTCGGTGTTGTCGGTAAACACCCTAACCTTGGAAGAAACCGTTTTCACCGCCCCCTTCTTTGCCGATTGCACCGGTGACGGCTGGTTGGGCTATTACGCCGGTGCGGCTTACACGCAAGGCCGTGAGGGCAAGGTGCGTTACGGTGAAGAATTGGCTACCGAATTACCCGACGGCATGACCATGTCGGGTTGTATCAGCCAGACCGCATTCGGTCATCCCATGCGCTCCTTCCGCGCTGAGGAGGACACGGTAGAGCGTCCCTTTATCCTGCCCGATTGGGCTATTCATCTGCCCAAGGGAGAAGAAGGTCTGCACCGCAAGGCCGACGGTTTTTCCGGTAGCGACTGGTGGATGGAAAACTCCCAGGACTTTGACGATACCTTTGACGATGAGTTGGTTCGGGATGAGCTGATTCGTTTGGCCGTGGGATACTTCGGTTGGCTGAAGGAAACTTATCCCGAGGCCTCGAAATACTACTTAACCGCCCTGCCGCTTTACAACGCCAAGCGTGAAAACCGTCGCTTGTTGGGCGATTATATTCTGACCATGGCCGATTATGACCGCAAAGAGCCCATGGAAGATGCCGTCACCTATGCGGGATGGTGTTTGGATTTGCACCACCCCAAGGGCATTTATTCCGGTGAAGAAGGGCCTTTCTTTGCCAATGCCATCAAACCCATTATTGACATTCCCTATCGTTGTCTTTACTCCCGCAACATTGACAACCTGTTTATGGCCGGACGAAACATCAGCGTTTCCCATGTTATGCTGGGTACCTGCCGTGTTGAAGCTACCATTGCAACCGAAGGTCAAATCATCGGTGCGGCCGCCGCTTATTGTTTGGAGAACAACCTCACCCCTCGCGGCATTTACCAAAAAAAGATGCAAGACTTTCGTCAATTGCTCTTAAAAGAGGACATCACCATTCGCGGCCTTGTGAACACCGATAAAAAAGATTTGGCGCTCACGTCTACGGTAGAAGCCGACGGCACCGCAGACGGCGTGATGATTTCCTGCTTACCGGGTATTGCCTGCGGCACTATCTCCTTGGAAAACACCGTTATTGCCTCTCCGGCCGGTCGTTTTGTCCGTGTACCGGAATACATTAAAGTGATTTTGCATAACACCGGCAGAAAAGAACAGACCGTCACCGCTGTTTCGTACGATAACTATGATGCCAAAGTCGGTCCCAGCACCCTCTGCGATACCTGCACTGTCACCCTGCCCGCCGGATTTTACGGTTTGGTGACATTACCCTTTTCCGTGCTGCCCTCGGCTAAAAATTGGGCATTGGCTTTGACAGCCGACAAAACCGTGGTTTGGGAAAAGCGCAAACCGGTGAAGGGATTACTACTGCTGCAAACCTTGACCGACGGCCAAGTATCCGCCAAAGCCGACGGTGTGCAGATGTTCTGGACCAGCGAATTCGACACCTTCGTGCCTTGCGGTGCGGATTTGCTCATTGGTCACACCACCCGTCAAACCAGCAACAGCGATGCGGCATGGGTATCCGATCCCGGCCTGCCCAAGAGCGTCACCTACACCTTAAAGAAGCCGAGTGAGGTTCGCCAAGTACAGATTTTGTGCGATGTGGATTTGTCCTATCCGGCCTTCTCCTTCCACCGTGCGCCTCGCTACGAAGGCACGGCCACCGATTTAACCGTCAGTGTTTTGTATGACGGCCAATGGAAAGTTGCCGGCAAGGTCAAGAACAACCATCACCGTATGGTGCGGGTCAACTTCAAGCCTACCAAGGCCGAAAAAGTTAAGGTCACGGTCAACGCCACAACCGGTGCGCCGTATGCCAAGCTTTACGAAGTACGCATTTACGGATAAACGCTTCTTTCGTTTGTTAAACAATTGATTCTGCTATCAAAAACATACGGCATTCATACAGGATACAAGGGGTCATAGAATCTCCCGATCCTACCCGTATTTGTCTACAGCCCCTTTTTTCGAGCGGTTGGCTGTGTTATTCCTGATTTCAAGATTGGCAAAAGGAAAGAATGACATAACACCCTACCCGAGAATCAGCAGAATTCCGGTTTGTTATGCCTATACGACGGCAAAACAATAGTATATTATCAACAAATAAGAAGACCTCTTCGGTGCTGTAAATCACAACAGCTCGACCTTTATGAGGCGCCGAATGGTTAAAAAAGACTTCTGTGTCCGAAAAACCGGTACACAGAAGTCTTTTTTTACGCATTATATTCTTTAGTGCCGCACTATTCGCCAAACAAGTCCTTCACCTTGCCGAAAAAGCTTTTGCGCTTTTTGTAATTGCCTTCGCCGCACTTATGATCAAAGGCCTCTAACGCCTCTTTTTGCTCTTTGGTCAAATCCCGAGGCACCTCCACAACCACTTTAACATACTGGTCGCCGTACCCGGCATAATTTAACCGTTTGATACCCTTGCCTTTTAACTTAAACTCATCGCCGGGCTGCGTACCTTCATGAATGGTAAATTTTACCTTTCCGTCAATGGTAGGCACCGTGATCTGAGCGCCCAAGGCCGCCTGGGTAAAGGTAATGGGTATTTCGCAAAAAACATCAAAACCCTCACGTTCAAACAGCGGATGCGGACGAACCGACACATGAATGTACAAATCCCCTGCAGGTCCGCCGTTTGTTCCGGCGTCGCCGCCACCGCGCAGGGTGATGGTTTGACCGTCATCAATACCGGCCGGAATATCAATCACCTTACTGAAGCTGACACGCTTTTTCCCCTTGCCGGCACATTCCCGACAGGGCTTTTCGATGATTCTACCGGTGCCTTTGCACTGCTGACAAACCTGCTTGGTTTGAATCACACCGAAGGGTGTTCTCTGCGAAGCCGACACCTGTCCGCTTCCGTGACAGTTGGGGCAGGATTTGGGCGTGCTACCCTTTTCAGCGCCGCTACCGCCACATTCGCTACAGGTTTCCACATGGGTGGAGCGTACGGTCTTTTGACAACCCTTAGCCGCTTCCTCGAAGGAAATGGTCAGGCTGGCCGCCGTGTTCTCGCCCCGACGTGGTGCGTTGGGATTACTCCGTCCGCCGCCAAAGCCACCGCCGAAGAAGGAGGAAAAAATATCTCCTAAATCGCCGAAATCGACATTGCCGCCAAAGCCACCGCCGTAACCGCCGCCACCGGCGCCGAAATTCGGGTCAACACCGGCGTGGCCGAATTGGTCGTACCGTGCCCGTTTTTCCTTGTCGGACAGTACCTCATATGCCTCATTGACCTCTTTGAAGCATTTTTCCGCCTCGGCATCACCGGGGTGCAGGTCAGGATGGTATTTTTTTGCCGCCTTGCGATAGGCCTTTTTCAAATCGTCATCATTGACCGATTTGTCCACACCCAAGACCTCATAATAATCTCTTTTCTCGTCAGCCAAGGTCAACTCTCCTAAAACTATGTATTACGGCATTTGCCGTTTTCGGCCTGCCGTCCTCTTGCGGGGAAAGACCGGGGGCAAAGGCCCCCGGTTCTGTTTCATTATTTCTGTTCTTCGTCTTTCACATCAGTAAAGTCGGCATCATAGACATTGTTGCCGTCCGCACCCGGTGCGCCGTTGGGGTCACCGGTCGGATTCTGTCCGCCGGCAGCGGCATTGGCATCAGCTGCGGCCTTATAGACCTTTTCGCTGACCGCATAGACTTCCTTCTGCAAAGCCTCTTGCTTTTCCTTAATTGCCGCAATATCGGTGCCCTTCAATGCTTCCTTGAGGGCTTCTTTAGCGGTGTTAATGTTGGACTTTTCTTCCTCGGACAGCTTATCGCCGAATTCACCCACCGTCTTTTCGGTTTGGTAAATCATCTGATCGGCGTTGTTGCGAACATCGACTTCTTCACGGCGTTTCTTATCCTCAGCCTCATACTGTTGAGCTTCCTTCACAGCCTTATCAATATCTTCTTTGGACATATTGGTGTTGGAGGTGATGGTAATGGACTGCTCCTTGCCGGTGCCCAAATCCTTGGCCGACACATGAACAATACCGTTGGCATCAATATCAAAGGTAACCTCAATCTGCGGAATACCGCGGGGTGCCGGAGCAATACCATCCAAATGGAACACGCCCAACTGCTTGTTATCCTTGGCAAATTCACGCTCGCCCTGCAGAACATTGACTTCAACCGAAGTTTGTCCGTCGGCCGCCGTCGAAAAGACCTGGCTCTTTTTAGTCGGGATGGTGGTGTTCCGGTCAATGACCTTTGTGGAAACGCCGCCCATGGTTTCAATGCCCAAGGAAAGCGGTGTAACATCCAGCAAGAGCAGACCCTTCACATCGCCGCCCAAAACGCCGCCTTGCAGAGCCGCACCGATGGCAACGCATTCATCGGGGTTGATACCCTTGAAGGGTTCACTGCCGATGAAGTTCTTCACGGCCTCCTGAACAGCGGGAATGCGGGACGAACCACCGACCATCAAAACCTTATTGATTTCGTTTTTCTCGAGGCCGGAGTCAGCCAAAGCCTGACGAACCGGGCCCATGGTGGCCTCAACCAAATCAGCCGTCAATTCGTTGAATTTAGCACGAGTCAAGGTCGTTTCAAAGTGCTTCGGGCCGTTGGAATCGGCCGTGATGAAAGGCAGATTGATATCAGCGGTGGTCATGCCGGACAAATCAATCTTTGCCTTTTCAGCGGCTTCCTTAATACGCTGCATGGCCATCTTATCGCCGGACAAATCAATGCCCTGCTCGGCTTTAAAGGTATTCACAATGTAATCCATGATACGCTTATCGAAGTCATCGCCGCCCAAACGGTTGTTACCGGCTGTGGCCAAAACCTCCTGTACGCCATCGCCCATCTCAATGATGGAAACATCGAAGGTACCGCCGCCCAGGTCGTAAACCATGACCTTTTGATCGTCCTCTTTATCAATGCTATAAGCCAATGCGGCAGCTGTCGGCTCGTTGATGATACGCTTGACCTCCAGACCGGCAATACGGCCGGCATCCTTGGTAGCCTGGCGCTGTGCATCGGTAAAATAGGCCGGAACGGTGATAACAGCCTCGCTGACGGTGGTGCCCAAATAACTTTCGGCATCTGCCTTCAGCTTTTGCAGGATGATAGCCGAAATTTCCTGCGGCGTATAGTTTTTACCGTCAATCGAAACGGTGTGGGAGGTGCCCATTTCACGCTTAATAGAGCTGATGGTACGATCCGGGTTGGTGATGGCCTGGCGCTTGGCAACCTGACCGACCATCCGTTCACCGGACTTGGAAAAGGCCACAACACTCGGGGTCGTACGAGCGCCCTCGGCGTTAGCGATTACGACGGCTTCGCCGCCCTCCATAACAGCCACACAAGAGTTGGTGGTTCCTAAGTCAATACCGATAATCTTTCCCATAATACAAAACTCCTTTTTAATGTTATGTTTATTTAATTAGTTTGCCACTTTTACCATGGCACTGCGAATCAGTGTATCACCGATTTTGTAGCCTTTTTGTAAAACCTCGACAATCTCGCTCTCGCCGTAGGCCTCATCCTCGATATGCATGACGGCCTCATGACAGGTGGGATCAAAAACATCCCCCTTCTTTGCTACCTCTTCCATACCGATTCCCTCACCAAATGCGGAAAGCTGTTTAACGATCATCTCAATGCCTTTAAGATACTCATTGCTCTTTGCATCAAAAGCACCGGCTCTGTCCACATTATCCAAAATGGGAAGCAGCTGCTTAATCAGCTCGGCCTTGGTATACTCCGCTAAACTCAACCGTTCCCGTGCGGTGCGTTTTTTATAGTTATCAAATTCCGCCGCTGTACGGGACAGCAAATCCTTGGTGGCGTCCAATTCTTCTTTTAAGCGCAAAGCCTCTTCATTCTTTTTGGGCTTCTTCTCTTTTTTCGGAGCCACCTCTTTTTGACCGGCCTGTGTTTCGGCCGTCGGTTCTGCCGTTTGCTTTTGTTCCTTTTCTTTATCTGCCACGGTTATCCCTCCAAATCATGTAAGCTCTTGCTCATCAAACCGGTCAGTCGCTCGGCTAAATACTCCACACTGGGAATAATTCTGTCATATGACATTCTTGTCGGTCCGATGACCCCAATACGGCCGATTCCGTTGCTACCGACGCCGTACCGTGCGACAATCACAGCCGACGGCGATAACTCGCTGAACGCCGTTTGATTGCCGAATACCACGCCCACCGGGCCGTCCATATGAGAAATGACCGACAGCATCCCGTCCTTGCGTTGAATGAAGGACAAAAGCCGTTCGGCTTTTTGCGGTTCAGATAGCATGGAAAACAAATTGCTTTCGCCGTTGACACACAACCGATCCTCACAAATTTGATGCAACATACTCAACAGATATTGAAAGAACGGTGCCAATGTCAAGGCCTCCATGCCGGCCGCCACCATCAAATTCTG
The DNA here is from genome assembly GCA_016295355.1 of Clostridiaceae bacterium. Lineage (GTDB taxonomy): Bacteria > Bacillota > Clostridia > Oscillospirales > Acutalibacteraceae > SIG607. The sequence goes on along the minus strand of JAEDLK010000006.1, from coordinate 56,782 downwards.
AACGGTGGCCGGTGTCAGCTCGGTTAGCAGTTTGCCCTCAACCTGCTTGCGGACAATGTCCTCAAACAGTTGAATCTGCGCCGTATCCATCACACCGGGTGCGCGACAGATGCGAGAACGAATCTGTCCGTCGGACACCATCAAAACCATCATGTACATTCTGCCACCCAACGGTGTCAGCCGAACACGCTTGACAACGGCGCTTTCATGCGCCACATAGGCCGAGAGCGACGGCAGTCCCGTGACATCGGACAGCAACTCCCCGGCCGCCTGAGACAACGACTCGGCGTCACGCTCCGCACGCTCCAGCCGGTCATCAATCATTTGTTTCGTATCTTCCGGCAATCGTCCGTGCTTCATCAGCTCGGTGACATAAAACCGATACCCAAGACTGGTGGGAACCCGCCCGGCCGAGGTGTGAGGCTGCGACAAATACCCGATGGTGCACAAGCTGTTCATTTCGTTGCGAAGGGTGGCACTGGACGGGGCGTCCTTTAAGTGAGCGACCAATTCTTTTGACCCAATCGGTTCACCCGTGGCAATGTGATGTTCCACCACAGCTGCTAAGATTCGGCGTTGCCTTTCGGTCAAATCCATGTTCCGCTCCCCCTTTGCTTTTTATATTAGCACTCTAACCATTCGAGTGCTAATACTTATACTATACACATAGGATGCCCATTTGTCAATAGGTTTTTGCAAAAAAGTCAAAAAATTTTTTGACTTTCTCTGACCAATGGCTTTTCGGATTGCGTCACGGCTTTTAAGCGTTCTCTCTTGACTCTTCTAAGGGTTATAATACCCAGCAGACATCCAAAACGGCCATGGAGGATTATAGGTTGAAATCCGTAACAGTTTGCTGTATAATGATTAAATATTGAAGTACTATAGAAGGAGGGAATCTTCATGCGTGTTTTAGCGATCGGTGATGTTTGCGGTTCGGTCGGTTGTCATGCCTTGTCACGCCTGTTGCCTCCCTTCAAAAAAGCCAACAGCATTGATCTTGTAATTGTAAACGGCGAGAATTCGGCCGATGGCAACGGTATCACCAAGGCAAGCTGTGAAGCATTATTTGCATACGGTGCAGATGTCATCACCGGCGGTAATCATTCTATGAGGCGAGAACAGTCGCTGTCACTGTTGGATGAAAGCCCTTTTGTGTTACGGCCGGATAATTTGCCGGTCGACAACGGTCACGGCTACTGTTTAATGGATTTAGGCTATTTATCGGTCGCTGTCATCAATCTGTCGGGACAAATCTATTTAGACTCCTTATCGGCCTCTTCCCCCTTTGCAGCCGCCGACCGGTTGGTAGAACGTGCAAAGCAAGAGGGGGCTCGTTGCATTTTGTTGGATTTTCACGCTGAGGCCACCAGTGAAAAACGGGCGTTAGGCCTTTCCTTAGACGGTCGCATTTCAGCCTTTTTCGGTACCCACACCCATGTTTTAACCCATGATGCCCAGGTTTTACCGGGCGGAACGGGATACATCACCGATTTGGGCATGACCGGACCGATTCAGTCGGTTTTGGGTGTAGAAAGCCGCATTATCATTGAGCGGCTGCGTGATCGCAAAACCAACGAACGCTTTGTGCTGGCCGACGGTCCTTGTATGCTCAACGGCTGTGTGTTTGAGATTGATAAGCAGACCGGCCGCTGTATATCGGCTAAAGCGGTTTGTTTGAAAGATGAATGCGGCCTCGGCGGCCGCAACGCATCGAAACAGGAGGTCGTGTATGAACATTCGTAAGCTTCTCAGCCTTTGTTGCTGTTTTGCCCTCCTGCTGGGCCTGTGCGGATGCAAGGATAAGACCGACCGGACAACCGATGCTTCGCAAGAAGCGCCAACCGTCAACGACTGCACCGTGAATTTGCTGTACTGTAGCAACGACACGATGAACCCCTATACCTTGATTACCAAAGTCAACGCCGAATTAAGCCAACTGCTCTATGACCCGCTTTATCATTTCGGCAATGATTTTCTGCCGATTCCCTGTTTGGCCGAATCTGCCGTGCAGGACGGTTACGATTGGATTATTACGCTGAAATCGGCCGCCTTTACAGACGGCACTCCCTTGACGGGCGACGATGTTGCCTTTTCTCTTTCGCTGGCCAAGGATTGTCCTCGCTACCGTTCTCAATTAGGCCAAATCACCGGCATCGAGGCCAACGGCAACCGAGTGGTCTTTCATGTAAGCGTCGTAAACCCGTATTTCACCAATGTTCTGACCTTTCCGATTTTGAAAAAGGACAGCCATGAGCGAAAAGACAGTGACGGACAAATCCTACCGCCTATCGGCACCGGCCGTTTTATCTTTGATCCGGAGAAGGAGCGCTTGGTTCGTCACGAGGCATATTTCGACCCGATCGGCACCGTTTCGACCGTTCAGCTGATCAATGCGCCCGACAATGAATCGGTTACACATTATGTAGAAGTGGGTGCCACCGATTTCTATTATACCGAAACCGTTGATGAATCGGTAGCCCGTATGACCGCCAAAAAAGCCACCGTCAACCGTAACGATTTAATCTACCTGGGCATTAACGATGCGGACGAGACCTTGTCTGACATTGGATTACGCTATGCCATTTCGGCGGCCATCAGCCGTAACAAGCTGGTATCGGAAACCTTGTTTGGAAATGCCGTTGCAGCCACCGGCCCTTTACATCCGCTCTTAAGTGAGGTTTCGGCCTATCAAACCACTGAAACCGATGCAAATTTCGAAATTGCTATTGAGAATTTAGAAAAAATAGGTTATAATGTTAACAATGTCGGTGGCTTTGCCACCACAGCCGGCGGAAAAAAGCTGTCGCTGTCTTTGTTGGTCAATGCCGATCAGCCGCAAAAAACTGCGATCGCCTCTCAATTGGTGTCACAGCTCAAAGAGGTTGGCATTCAACTGACTGTCAACGCCTTATCCTATGATGCCTATATGGACGCCCTGAAAAGCGGATCTTTTCAGTTGTATTTGGGCGAAACGGTACTGGACGCCGATTTTGACCTTTCTCCCTTGGTGATTGCCGGTGGCAGTTGCGCCTTCGGGCGCGTTAATAACGACCGGGAATCAGCCGCCGTTATTAACCGCTATCATGCAAACGAAGCCTCTTTGTCGGATGTCATCACCACTTTGCAGGCCGAAATGCCCTTTATTCCCTTGTGTTATCGCTCCGGTGTCCTGTTTTACAGTGAGGACTTTCCCATGGAGCTTAACTATTGTGAGGACGATCTGTTCATGTCCTTTTCCAAACTGATTCGAAATCCATAAGGAGGTCATTCAATGATTTCTTACAAAACCGTTAACGGTACCATCACCCTGTCTAATGAGTATCTGGCGAAATTAATCGGTCATGCCGTCACATCCTGTTTCGGCGTTGCCGGCATGGTGCCCGGTAGCAACAAACAGCGTTTGTTTCGTTTCTTTTCCAAGAAAGATTTATTGGATCAAGGCATTGTTGTATCCGGCAGTATGGAGCATTTTGATGTAGAATTGCACATTATGGTTGTTTATGGTATGAATATCAATGCGATCGCTCAGAGCATTGTGCATAAGGTTAAATATACCGTGAAGGATTTGACCGGTATCGAAGTCAAAAAGGTAACTGTCAAGGTTGACGGTATCAAAGAGTAAGAGGTGTTCACTTTGTTCAACGGAAATGCACTGCGCGATGCCATGATTTCTGCTGCAAATCATTTATCCAATCAAAAAAAGCGAGTCGATGACTTGAATGTTTTCCCGGTACCCGACGGTGATACCGGTACCAATATGTCCATGACGCTTGGTAATGCCGCGAGAGAGCTTGTTAATCTGCAAGACGAAAGCGTTTCTAAAATAGCCTCTGTAACCGCTGCCGCTTTGTTGCGTGGTGCCAGAGGGAACTCCGGCGTTATCACATCCCTTTTGTTCCGTGGCTTCGCAAACGGTCTTAAGGATCAAACCCAAATGGACGCCAAAGGAATCGCCAACGCTCTTACCTTGGGCGTTGAGGCCGCCTACAAAGCTGTTATGAAGCCGACCGAAGGAACCATTTTAACGGTTGCCCGTGTGGCTTCCGAAAAAGCCGTGGCCGCTCAAAAGGCCGGAAAAGACGCTTTGAATGTTTTTGAAGAGGCTCTTTTGGGTGCCCGTGAGGCTTTGGCCGAAACACCGGAATTGTTGCCTGTCCTGAAAAAAGCCGGTGTTGTGGATGCCGGTGGTCAGGGCTTTGTGATTATTTTAGAGGGTATGCTATCGGTTTTGAAGGACGGTATCATCATTCAAAGTGAGTCCGCCCCGGCCGAAAAGGTTGTTGAGGACATCTCCCGGAATGCCGCCGGTGAATTTGAAACCGACATTACCTTTACTTACTGCACTGAATTCATTGTGAATCGAGCGGCTGACTGCGAAAAAGAGCCGGCTGATCTGCGTCACTATTTAGAGAGCATCGGTGACTGCGTGGTGGTTGTGGACGATGAAGAAATTATCAAGGTTCATGTGCACACCGACCATCCGGGCAAGGCTTTGGAAGAGGCCATTTCCTACGGACAAATGGTTCATTTGAAGATTGAAAATATGCGTGACCAGCACGAAAGAGCCAAACACGATGCTGAAAATTCGTCCAAAAAACCGGCCATGAACAGCGAGCGCACCGAGGCCATCACCCCGGTTGCCATCACAAAGCCGTACGGTTTTGTTGCGGTCAGCGCCGGCGACGGCCTAGCCGATTTGTTTACCGAGCTGGGCGTTGACACCATTGTCAGCGGCGGCCAAACCATGAACCCCAGCACCGACGACATTCTGCGTGCTGTGGAGTCCACCCCGGCGGAAACCGTTTTCGTGTTGCCCAACAACAAAAACATTATTATGGCGGCCGAGCAGACCGTTCCGTTGTCTACCCGCAAAGTGGTGGTCATTCATACCCGCAGCATTCCGCAGGGCGTTTCCTCCATGTTGGTATTTGACCCCGATGCCGATGCCGACACCAACACCATCGCCATGCGCGATGCCTGTGAGCGCATCACCACCGGTCAAATCACCTTTGCGGCTCGTGACTCTGACTTCGACGGTCAGACCATTCAAAAAGGTCAACTGTTGGCCATGGTTAACGGCAAGATCACCTTTACCGAAACCGACATGGATCGTTGCTTGACCAAGTTGGTACGCAGCATGATCAAAAAGGATAGCCAGTTCTTAACCGTTATGTACGGGTCGGATATATCGGACAATGCCGCCGCCGATATAGAAGAACAGTTAAACAAGCTGTATGGTGACAAGCTGGAAATCACCCTGATCAACGGCGGTCAACCTATTTACTATTATATTCTGTCTGTGGAATAAAACGGAGGAACCATGATGGCGAACGGTTCTGATTCCATACAATTTATCAAGGGCGTCGGTCAAAAAAGGGCCGAACTGCTGAAAAAACTGGGCATCACTTCGGTCGATGCCCTTTTGCATTTTGCCCCCCGTCGCTATCTGGATATGACCGTTTTTGCCCCGATCGGCGACCCTATATCAGACGAACCTGTTTGCATTAAAGCCACGGTGATATCTCCCGTCAAGGAAATTCACTTTGCCAAGAAAAACATCTCGGTTTTCCGCTTTACGGTCAAGGACGACTCCGGTGAAGCCGTTATTACCCTTTACAATATGCGCTATTTGGCACAAACCATTAAGCCGCAACAGACCTATCTGTTTTATGGGCGATTGACCGGCAATTTGATTGAGAGAGCCATGACCGCTCCCATTATCAAACGGCCGGAGCAGGCCGGTATTTGGCCGGTTTATCCCTTGACGCCGGGCATTACCTCCTATCAAATCAGCCGTATCATAGCCGAAGCGCTGAGGGCCTCATTGCCGGTTGACCCCTTACCCGAGGAAATACAAAAGCAGTACGGATTATGCAGCCTGAAAGACGGCTTGTATGCCTTACACTTTCCCAAAACACCAAAAGACATTGCTATGGCACATCGCCGTTTTGTCACCGAGGAATTGCTGACCTTCCGTCTGGCTTGTGCGGTCTTGCGCCATCGTGTGATAACCATTCAAGCGCCGATTGTTACACTCGACCATACCGAGGCGTTTTTTGATTCCATGCCCTTTACCCCGACCGATGCCCAACGACGGGTTGTCAGAGAGTGTATGGCCGATTTACAAAGCGGTCAGCCCATGCACCGCTTAGTACAGGGAGATGTCGGCAGTGGCAAAACCGCCGTGGCCGCCGCCCTTTGCGACAGTGTGATTCGCAGTGGCTTTCAAGCCGCCGTTATGGCACCGACCGAAATTTTGGCCGCCCAGCATGAGGCGACTTTTCGCTCTTTTTTTGAAGGAACCGGCATTACCTGCGCTTTGCTGACCGGGTCGACCCCTGCCGCACAAAAAAGAGCCATTAAGGCTGATTTGGCCGCCGGGCGTATTCAGTTGGTTATCGGCACACATGCCTTACTGACCAAGGATGTCACCTTTGCCAATTTAGGCTTGGTGATAACCGACGAACAACACCGCTTCGGCGTCGCTCAACGAGCCGGCTTATCCGCCAAAGGAACCGCCACTCACCGTCTGGTCATGTCAGCCACCCCCATTCCCCGAACACTGGCCATGATTATTTACGGAGAATTGGACATCAGTCTGCTTGACGAACGTCCGAAGAACCGGCAGCCCGTCAAAACATACTGTGTTACACCGGCCTATCACGAACGGCTGTGGCGTTATATCGCCAAACAGCTGGATGACGGACGGCAGGCCTATTTGGTCTGTCCGCTGGTGGGCAGTGCCGAATCGGATGAAACCGATACTCCGTCAGAGGAAACGGGCGGTCTGTTATCCTCCGAAGAATTATACGAACAGTTACGCACCGGCCCGTTCAATAACTATCGCATCGGTCTATTGCACGGACGGCTAAAATCAGCCGAAAAAGACCGCATCATGCAAGAATTTTCAAGCGGTGCGCTCGACCTATTGGTCTGCACGACCGTGATTGAGGTCGGTGTGGATGTTCCCAACGCCACCATCCTGGTGGTGGAAAACGCTGAACGGTTTGGACTCTCTCAACTGCATCAGTTAAGAGGACGAATCGGCCGTGGTTCGCATGAATCCATGTGCGTCTTGGTTTCTAAAAAACAAGACAACGATCGGTTGCAGTGCTTATGTCGAACCAATGATGGTTTTGCCATTGCCGACGAGGACTTAAGACTGCGTGGCCCCGGTGATTTCATCGGCCACCGCCAACACGGTTTGCCCTTGTTCCGTTTGGCCGATTTAAGCCGTGACATGGCGTTGTTCCGTTTAGCCGGTCAAATAGCTGATACACTCATGCAAGACGACCCGTCTTTGGATAAGCCGGATCATCACCTGTTAAAACAGCAGGTTGAGCGGCAATTAAAACAAAGTGATTTGTAACCGCTGATTGGATGATACAAGCCAAAAGCGCTTTGGCAGAGACAACGGCTAAGACCTTGCCCCGACAAGCGGAGAATGATGCTTACCGGTCTCACGGTCAAAAGCCTTCCCTGTATAAGGGCGATTTTCCCACAGTGTAGAGAAATGTCGAAAAGCGGCAAAAAGGGGACGCCCCTGTGGCGGAAAGTTTTTTGGGTTAATTGTTATTTATGAGAGGAAAACCCCTCAGTCAGCTTCGCTGACATCTCCCCCTTGCATAAAAGAGCCGACTCCGCCACAGAATACCTCTAAGGCAAAAGCCTCTTTGGAACCGCTGGCTAAGTGAGTGGCTTTCGCATACAAAAAATCCCGACTCTCCATGGAGAATCGGGATTTTGTTATCTTTTTTAATCAGTTCTTTTCCTTTTTGAAGAAGGCGAAATCAAACTTGCCGCCGTAACAAAAGATACCAATCAGCATAATGACAGCGAAGGTGGCCAGGTAGTTCCAAATCTGACCGTCATGTGCATAGGCCTTATAAGCAGAGTAAGCAATGAACAAACAGGCAAACACAGCTAACAGCGGTGTAATATAGCGTTTGAACCAGTTGACATTCTTGCCCTTGAACATAAAGGCGATAAAAATCGGTATATAGGTCACATACATGGTCAGAATCACCACTTCGTCCGATTCCCAAGCAAAGGAAGCCGGCAAAAGAGGCTTTTCATTGATGTAGAAGGCCTGGAAGCACAGAATGAACTGTGTAATCCAAGCGGTGCAAAGAACCAGACCGACGGTAGCGGAATTTTGCGGCATATTGGTCTTAGGGTCAACCTGGGACAACACCTGCGGTGCAACGCCCTGACCGCGAACGGCCATGCTGTAAACGCCGCGGGTACAACCCATCATCAACGCATTGCAGGTGCCCACGCAGGAAACCACGATAAAGGCATAAACGATAGAACCGAAGACCGGACTGTTAAACAGTCTGGTAAAGGCTAACTTCGGCAAATCGGCAGCGGAGTAAATCTCGTCGGGTTTCAACACGCTGGCAATCCCGACATAGTACAGAACATAAATACCGATGGCGGCGGCGCAGCCGAAAATCAAAGCCAAGGGCAGGTTGCGCTTGGAATTCTTAATTTCGGCATTGAGTGAAGTAATCACAATCCAACCTTCATAAGCAAAAGCAAACGCCGCAATGCCGGAGAAAAAGGAAACATATGCCGCATCACCGGTATCCGCCGCGGTGGTGAAGGTTTGAATAGTCGTGCCGTTAATCAAGCCGACAATGGTGCCGATAATGCCCATCAACAGCAGGGGAACCAATTTAATAAAGGTAGTGGAAACCTGGAATTTGCCGGCGAACTTCGGCGAAAGTACATTGATAGCATAAACCATGATAAGCACAAAAGCCGTGAGAATCATATTTTTCGGACCAAACGGCTCACCGTCCCAACCGACTAACACACAGAAATACCTTGCCGATACCCAAGCCAACACACTGGTGATAACCGGGGTATACACAACCGTAGAAAACCAGTTTACAAGATACGCATACTTACGGCCAACCGTGCATTCCGCGTAGTCAACCAAACCGTTTACCTTTTCATATTCCCCTGCTAGGGTCGAGAAGGTAAAGGCACAGACAAACATGATCAAACCCATTACCACAACGATGGCGATAGCGGTGCCCATGTTGCCGTTGCCGGCACGCATAACGGCTTGCGCCTTAAAGAACACGCCGGAGCCGATAATGATACCGATAACAGCACAAATAGCGGTTACCAGACCATACTTTTTTTCCAGTCTATTTTCCATTATCTTTCCCCCCTGGTTTCTGTCTGCCGACTCAATAACAATCGACTCAAGACATCTGCATCATTATACCGCAAATGCACTCATTTGTCAATTCCTGTTTTTTGAAACCCCTCTCCCGTAATATCCCCGGCCTCGCAAATCATGGTAAAAGCGTGCTCGTCAATGCGATAAACCGTTTGACGCACAGCGGCGACCTCTTCACGGCGCACAGCACACATCAACATCCGTCCGTCACGTCCGGTATAAGCCCCCCACACAGGAATCACCGTAACACCCCGGCCGATTTCAATCAGCAGTGCCCGGCTGATTTGATCGTGATGTGAAGAAAGAATATAAATGACCTTTCCCTTATCGCCACCGTAAAGTATGGCGTCAATCAGTCTGCTTGACAGATACAGCGACACTGCGGAATACAGCGCACTGGTCACATCCCGAAAATAAAGAGCGGTTAAAAGAATTACCACAGCATCACAAAAAAGAAAAATGCGCCCGACAGTTAAGGAAGGCCGATAACTGTGCAGCAAATGCGCCAGCGTATCCACACCGCCTGTTGTACCGCCTCGCAACAGCACCAAACTAATGCCGAATCCGGTCATCACCCCACCGAATAAACCGGCCAAAATGCGGTCTGTTTGAATCGGCGGCAATAAGGTGGCCAGCTCTAAAAACAGGGATAACAGAAACACGCAAACTGCCGTCTTGGCGATGAAGGCTCGCCCGAACTTTCCGTAGCAAATCCAGAGTAGTGGCAGATTCAGTAAAAACACCGTCAAGCCGATAGGAATACCGGTTTTTAGCTCCAATAGCATACCAAGTCCCGAAATACCACCGGGTGTTAAAGCGGCCGGACTGATAAACATCTCCACCGCCGCCGAATAAACCGCACAGCCTGCCGAAAAATACAGCAGATCCTGTGCGGTTTTCTTAATGGATATTCGTTCCACGACAACACCGCCTTTTTTATCTTCAAAGACGATAAACGAAAGCCAACCGATGCGTCACCCAACCATACGCATTCGGATTTTTTCATTTATCTTAAGATAGTGTTGCCGAGAATTCCTCCCATATGAGTGAAAACAGTCTTTCTAACCGAGCTGCTTGTCCGCTTAAATACAAATAACCGAACAGCGTTTCGAGTCCCGTGGCGGCATGATACTCGCCAACACTGGCGTTTTTGGGACTGTGCGATGTATGAAAATTACGACCCCGACGGTATATGGCCTTTTCATCCTCAGACAATTCCGGCTCAATCAGCGCCATAGCCCGTGCCTGCGCCGTAGCGCTGACCAGCCCCACCGAGGCGGTATGTAATTGCCCCGAAGGGCGTGGCACCTTGGCCAAGCATGAGCGAACCAACAGGCCGTAAACCGCATCACCCACAAAGGCATATGTGGCCGGATTCACGATCTCCGGCCGGAATTCATCATGGGACATATTCAAACTCGAAATCGTTGACATTTACCAGATCCCCTTCGTTAACGCCAGCCCTTTTGAGTGCCTGAATGATCCCGCTGTTGCGCAGAACCCGTTCAAAATACTGCAAAGATTCATAATCCTCCGGGTTAACGGTGTTCATAATCGGCTCCAACCAAGCGCAATCCTCCACATAGAAAACATCGCCGTCTTTACGAATGCTGAAGGTACGACCCTTTCGGTCGGGCAAATGCAGTTCTTCGGGAGCGATTTCACTCTCATAGCGTTTAACCGGCTCCAGGGTTGCCAGTCTGGCCGCAACATAATCAATCAATTCCTTTGTGCCGTGGGCAATAGCCGCCATGACGGGGAAAAAGGCATAGCCTTTATCCGTAAAATACTGTTTAATGCGCTCAACGGTTTCATCATCGGTCAAATCACACTTATTGCCGACCACAATCTGCTCACGGGTGGCCAACTCCGGATTGTAGACTGCCAGCTCGTGATTGATTTTCTCAAAATCCTCCAGCGGATCCCGCCCTTCGCTCCCGGCAATATCCAACACATGAACCAGCAACCGACAACGCTCCACATGGCGTAAAAACTCATGACCGAGTCCGACACCCTCGCCGGCCCCCTCAATCAATCCCGGAATATCGGCCATCACAAAAGAACTGCCCTGTCCCATGCGCACCACACCCAACACCGGGGTCAAGGTGGTAAAGTGATAGTCGGCAATCTTCGGCTTGGCCTCGCTCACCACCGAAATGAGGGTGGATTTGCCCACATTGGGAAAGCCGATCAGACCGACATCGGCCAACAGCTTCAGTTCCAGCGTGACATCCAATTCCTCGCCGGGAGCGCCCGGCTTGGCAAAACGGGGAACCTGACGGGTGGCATTGGCAAAATGACTGTTGCCCCATCCGCCGTTACCCCCTCTGGCAATGATCTGCGGTGTCGTGTCGCACACATCGGCAATGATTTTACCCGAAGCACTGTCCTTGATCAGCGTACCGCGGGGCACACCAATGACCAAATCCTCGGCTTTTCGACCGCTTTGACGCCCGGCGCGTCCATCCGACCCTGCCGGTGCTTCGTATTTCTTTTTATAGCGAAAATCCGCCAGTGTGGACAGGTTATCGTCGGCATAAAACAAGATATTGCCGCCCCGACCGCCGTCACCGCCGTCCGGTCCGCCGGCCGCTACATACTTTTCACGGTGGAAGGATACACAGCCGTTACCGCCGTTGCCTGCCTTTAGATGAATCTGTGCTACATCAATAAACATACTGTTCTCTTTCTTTCAAGCCGAAAACCGGCTTATGATAAAAAACGGCTCAGGCGTTCCCACCCGAGCCGTCATGTGTGACTTACTGTTCTACAGCGTAAATGCTGACCTGTTTACGGTCGCGGCCTACACGCTCGAACCGAACCTTGCCGTCAATCAGGGCGAACAGGGTATCATCCGATCCCAGACCGACATTGTTACCGGGATGAATGTGAGTGCCTCTCTGACGGACGAGGATGTTACCGGCCAAAACAAACTGACCGTCCGCCCGCTTCACACCAAGACGCTTGGACTCACTGTCACGGCCGTTCTTGGTGGAGCCCATTCCTTTTTTATGGGCGAACAACTGAATGTTGATGTTTAACATAACCTACACCTCCGTAATAATTTGAATTCTGTTGCCGTACTGCTTAGCAAGCTCTGTGATATGAAGGCGGAACCCTTCTAACACCGCCCGACTTTCTTTGCCGGGGTTCTTAAGGTGAAGTTCCATCACTGCCTCGTCAACCGTTACCTGCGCCGGATCCCCGATAACCTCAAGAATCGTGTTGGCGGTCAAATAAGCGGCACTGGAAACAGCAGAACATACCAGTTTGCCTTGCGTGTCACGGCTGTTTTGCGTGCTGTGCCCGCAAACGGAGAAGCCGGTCAAAACACCGTTCTCCGAAAAAAATGTTACACCGGTCATGAAAAATCAACCGATTTCTTTGATTTCAACCTTGGTGTAGGGCTGTCTGTGACCCATCTTGCGAGAACTGCTCTTTTTAGGCTTGTAAGTAAAAACGGTAACCTTTTTGGCCTTGCCGTTTTTGAGAACAACACCCTTTACGGCAGCATCCTTAACATAAGGCTTGCCGACCTTGAGCTTGCCGTTGCTGATCGCAACAACCTTATCGAAAACAACCTCTTCGTCAACCTGGGCGTTGAGTTTCTCAACATAAATCACATCGCCTTCAGTAACACGGAACTGTTTTCCACCGGTCTCAATAATTGCATACATCTGGTTGCACCTGCTTTCATTCAGTCTCGCTACGGGTAGGCGCACACCCAAAGGGGCATGACTTAACAAAGCCTCCAATATGCGGCTTATCTATTCTATCACACGCCGTATTGCTTGTCAAGAAAAATATTGTGAAGGATTGTTCCTTATTTGGTCAGCATAAACCGTATGATAGACGCAGTCCCTCATCCGGTAGAATTCCTCCTGTGACAAGGCTGCCGGATAGGTCATCACCTTCATCACCAACGGCTTTTTCTCTGCACAATAGGCCGGCTGTTTATAAAAATAATCATTCATCACAAACCCTGCGCGCTCGTAAAACCGGATTCGACGCATGGAAAACACATCGGTTCCGGGTGGATCCACCTCCAAAAAGACCGTTTGATCCACATAAGAAAGAAACTGATGAAGCAAGGACGAACCGGTCCCCTTTCCCCGACATTCACTGCGAAGCGCAAGATACTCCACAAAGCAAAAGCCATCCAATAGCCAGTAGCCGATCATGCCGTCCATATGTCCTTCCTTTTCAACGGTATGCAGGCGAAAGTTCGGATGATCCCTAAGAGCTAAAAACGCTTCTTTCCCCCGAAGCTCATTTGGTTCAAAGCTGGCCTCCAGAATACCGTAAGCCTCTTCCCATTGCTTGATTGTCACTGTTTTTCCCTCCGAAATCCGATACAGTAGATTTCCTCCATTATAGAGGAAGTACGCACGGAATGCAACTGGGTTTTGACGGTTGATTTTTCACGCATTTTATGGTAGAATACTGTCAAGAAAAAAAGGGGGGTCGTTATGAAAACTGCTATCATCACCGGTGCTTCATCCGGACTCGGACGGGAATTTGCCACGGCACTGGCCGATCGTTATCCTGATATCGAATCCTTTTGGCTGATCGCCCGTCGGCGTGACCGGCTGGAGAAACTGGCACAGCTTATCGGCGAGGAGCGTTGTTTTGTTTTACCTCTTGATTTAACCAATGAAAATGACCTAACCCAGCTATCTGATGTGCTCAAAGACACCGAACCGGAGGTGGCCTATCTTATCAACAACGCCGGTTTTGGTCAGCTTGGTAACTTTGCCGATGTCCCGCTTGAAAAGAGTGTGGGTCAAATTCGCTTGAACTGTGAAGCGTTGACGGCGGTGACCGGCCTTGTGCTCCCCTATATGAAGGCCGGCGGCGAAATCATCAATGTCGCCTCCATCGCCTCCTTTGCCCCCAATCCCCGTTTGACGGTCTACAGTGCCACCAAAGCCTTTGTCTATCATTTTTCACAGGGGCTTCGCTTTGAGTGCCGCAAGCAAGGCATCAATGTGCTGGCAGTCTGTCCCGGCCCCATGGACACCGAATTTTTGCCGGTCGCTCACATAGACCCGGGAGCCTCGCATACCTTTGATACCCTACCTCGAGTGTTGCCGGAACATATTGCCAAAAAGGCCTTGCGCCTTTCACAAAGGAAGAAGGCCGTCTGCACCGACCGATTTTTCTATCGGTTCTATCACCTTTTATCCCGTCTGTTGCCCTATTCCTTTATCATGAAAATTTCAAAAGCATAATAGCGCTTGCATTTTCATACGGTATACTGTATAATGCTTGCATACGATGCGGTTCTTCATCCCGAAGGGGAGTAGTTTGTGTTGCATGACGGGTTTTCCTCGGCAACATATTATATAGCCAACATTCTCCGGCTTTGCCGTGGTTATATAACCGGTTTTGCGGAACAAGACCTTCGACGCCCAAAACAGGTGTCGGAGGTTTTATTTTTTCTGTATATAAAGGAGCGTTTTGCTTGGAGCTGTTTATCATTATTCTGTTGTTTATTTTAGGTCTTGTCTTAATCGTTAAGGGCGGCGACTTTTTTGTGGACGCCGCCTCTTGGATTGCCGAGGCTTCGGGCATCCCTAAATTGATTGTCGGCGCCACGGTAGTCAGCGTAGCCACTACCCTACCGGAGTTAATTGTGTCGGCCTTCGGTGCGATCAAGGGCAGTGAAGCGGATATTGCCGTCGCCACCGGCAACGCCGTCGGCAGTGTGACCGCCAACACCGGCTTGATATTATCCATCTCTATTATCTGTCTGCCGGCCGTTGTCAAACGCAGTCAGTACGCCTTTAAATCTCTATTGCTCATTGGTGTAACGCTGTTATTATGGCTATTCAGCTTCAAAGGTGACTTCCCCGGTGCAAATCAGTTATCCTTTGTGGGCAGTATCCTCTTGTTTCTCTGCTTTTTGTTGTTCATCATTGAGAATGTTCGCAGCGCCAAACAGCAGTCTGAAAGCGCCGACCGCAGTGAGGTGCCTCACGACAAAAAAACCGTGATGACCAACATTCTTAAATTTGTGTTGGGCGTTGCCGGCATTGTGATAGGTGCCGATCTATTGGTCGACCAAGCGACCGCCATCGCCACCATGTTGCATATCCCGGCGGCCGTAATCTCTGCAACCATCGTTGCCATCGGTACCTCGTTACCGGAGCTGGTGACGACCATTACCGCTATTGTTAAAAAGCAATCCGCCTTGTCGATCGGCAATGTCATTGGAGCCAACATCATAGATATTGCCATTATTCTGCCGATTTGCTCCTTGTTGTCCGGCCGTGAATTCCCGGTTTCCCCTCAAAACCTGATCTTAGATATGCCGATTTGTCTGTTCATTATCAGCCTGGCAGTTATCCCCATGCTGTTGCGTGGCCGGTTCACCCGTACGCAGGGCATCATCTTGCTAACCGTCTACATTGGATATATCGTAACCATTAGTTTCTTCTTACGGCCGGTTCTCCAACTCTTCGGCATTCCCGTCTAAACCGTTAACCGCCGATTCCGCAACCAACAAAAAGCACGGAATGCATCATGCCAAAGCATGACCACTCCGTGCTTTTACTATTCCTTTTTAAGTGCTTACCGAATAGACTGCTTAATTTTGATGACGCACAATGCCGTATTCATCCTCCCTGCGATAATACGGACAGCCCTTTTGACCTTGGGACAAAAACCGCACAAAGTCATCCTCGTCCATATTGGCGGCACAAACCGAGCCCTCTGTATCCTCATCATAGCTATAGTAACAACATGTTTCGCAATCCATAATTTACCTCAAAAAAGAGCAGAGCACCCAAAGGATGCTCTGTTTGATTTACTGCAAATTTAAGCCTTGTCCACAGAACCGAACAACTGCATCTTCTCACGGACGGTTGCCTTTATGGCCTCAACGCCGGGAGCCAACAGTTTTCTCGGGTCAAAGCCCTTGCCCTCTAAATCTTTGCCGGCTTCGATATACTTTCTGGTAGCCTCAGCAAAAGCCAACTGGCATTCGGTGTTCACATTAACCTTGGATACACCCAAGGTGATGGCCTTTTTCACCATTTCCTCGGGGATGCCGGAACCGCCGTGCAAAACGAGCGGCATGGTGCCGGTCAATTCTTGAATCTCAGCCAACGTTTCAAAGCTCAGCCCTTTCCAGTTGGCCGGATACTTACCGTGAATATTACCGATACCGGCGGCCAGCATGGTCACACCCAAATCGGCAATCATCTTGCATTCCTTCGGATCGGCCACTTCACCGCCGCCGACCACGCCGTCTTCTTCACCGCCGATAGCACCGACCTCAGCCTCCAAAGAAAGCCCCAGTTCATTACAAATGCCGACCAGTTCGGTGGTCTTTTCAACATTTTCGGCAATCGGGTAATGGGAGCCGTCGAACATAATCGAAGAAAAACCAGCCTCAATGCACTTCTTAGCGCCTTCATAACTACCATGATCCAAATGCAGAGCCACCGGCACCGTGATGCCCAACTCGTTAATCATGCCCTTGACCATACCGACGATGGTGGTATAACCGCCCATATACTTGCCGGCGCCCTCGGAAACGCCCAAAATCACCGGGGAATTCATTTCCTGTGCAGTCTGTAGAATAGCCTTTGTCCATTCCAAGTTATTGATGTTGAACTGACCGACGGCATAATGACCGGCTTTGGCCTTTGTCAACATTTCCTTTGCAGATACTAACATACTTTTTCCTCCTGTCGTATACTTACCTATCTATTTTAGTACAATTCACTTGATAAATCAAGTCTTTTCACGGGCCACGGCGATTTTTTGTTCCTTTGCCTCACACAAAACCCAACGAGCCGTTTGCCACATTGATCCACCCACAAATATAAAGTGCCGATTAGATGGCTTTTTAACAGGCCTAAAGTGTTTTCACAATGGGCTGTCCAGGTTCTTATAAGCCGACACCGCTAAGGCGTCGCATCGTTCGTTTTCCGGATGACCGGCGTGCCCCTTAACCCAGTTAAGCTCAACGGTATGACGCTCGAACAGGGCAAGCATTTGTTCCCACAAATCACTGTTAAGCGCCGGCTTTTTATCAGCCTTTCGCCATCCGTTTTTCTTCCAGGCAGCCGCCCAGCCCTTGCCCATACCGTCCGCCACATAACGTGAGTCGGTTGTAAGAATCACATGGCAGGGCTCCTTGAGCGCCGATAATGCTTCTATGACAGCCGTCAGCTCCATGCGATTATTGGTGGTTTGTTTTTCACCGCCGGAAAGTTCCCGTTCCCGACCGGCATACCGCAAAACCGCCCCCCAACCACCGGGGCCGGGATTGCCGGAGCAAGCACCGTCTGTAAAAATCTCAACTGTTTTCATGTGTTCCTCAATACCTTCTGTAGCAGCCCACCACTTTACCCAAAATAGACGGCTGCTGCGGATAAATCGGGTCAAAATCCGGGTTCTCCGGCATAAAAACGACCTGTCCGTTTTCGTATTCCAACCGCTTAACCGTGGCGCAGTCGCCATCCATACCGATGACAATATCGTGTTGTTTCCACCGAGCATTCTTATCGGCAATAACAATATCCCCGTCCAAAATGCCCGCATTTTTCATGGAAAAGCCCTGCACACGCAGACCGAACAATCCGTCTGCCTCCTTGGTCGGATACGGGATATAATCCTCAATTTCCTCCACCGCCAAAATAGGCTGACCGGCTGTGACCCGACCGACCACCGGAACCCGTGCTGCCGCCGACATATCGCAAATTCGAATAGCACGTGAGGAATGGGCATCCCTCGTGATATACCCGTTTTCCTCTAACATATCCAAGATTCTGTGCACCGTGGAGGTTGACTTAATAGAGCAAGCACTGCAAATTTCCCGTACAGTAGGCGGTAATCCCTGAGCCATGGCCTGTACCAAACACCGATACACCCGGCTTTGCAGTTCATTGAGTTGCGCTCTCGGCATATCATCACTCCCAAAAGAACATTTATTCTTTTTTCAGTGTATCATATTTTTTTCTTTTAATCAACCCTATTGCACAAAAAACTTCCCGTCCGCCCATCAATAACAGCACCGTCGCAAACAGCTTGGCCGTGATGCGACCGCCCAATACATTACTGAACAGACTGCCCAAAACAGCCCCGGCCGCCCCGCCGACCGCCATGGGCAAGACCGTTTTTAGGCGGATGATTCCTTTTTTGGCATACAAAAAAACGCTGATCGCGGCAACGGGCAGAAAGAAGACCAAATTAGTCGCCTGCGCAACCAGTTGGTCGGTTCGGCACACGGCCGACAGATAAATCAGCAACACCGCACCGCCGCCCAGTCCCATACCGCCGATTAAGCCGGATAAAAATCCGGCCAATAAGCTCAACACCGTCATGAAATGCTTCCTCCCTTTATCTGTATTAAACCGAAGACAATCTACGCCACACGCCTTACCAATAAGCCTTGTTTATTTCTTGTCACTTTTTCAATAGTTATACGCCCGTATGACGGTACTTTGCGGTTTTGTGAAAGCGAGAAAAGTCCTGTTTGTAAGGTTGACAGAGGCTTCCGCCGCAGATTTTCTATACGGGATGAAGCCGTAAAACGGCAGCAAAACCGGTGCCTTGCCAAAACGAACGCAAAGCCGTTTAGAAATGGCGACCAGCGAAACCGTATGGGCTTCGGCTCGCTTTGACTTATGACAGACACACACCGTCCAAACACCTTTTTGCTAACCAAGGTATTCTATCTTGAACCGGCCTTAAAGGGCAGTTTTCAGGTAGCTTCTAACGGATTGTCATACATGGGCTTATCGTAAGAACAACCGCACGCCTGCCCAAATCATAAAACCGCCGAAAATCAGCCGTAAATACAACGGTGAAATCTTCTTCAGCAACCAAGTCGCCGTCACACTGCCCACCAATCCGGTCGGTAAAAACGGCCAAACCACCGACCAATCCAAATAGCCGTGTTTGGCATACATAATGGCCCCCACTGCCGCCACCGGCATAATCACCGCCACGGCGTTGGCGTGTGCTGTTTTTTGATTCATACCCAGTTTTTTTAGAACCGGAACGGCAATCATCCCGCCTCCGGCCCCCAATAATCCGCTAATCATACCGACCAAAAGTCCGGACAGACCGGTTAACCAAAAAGTCTTTTTATCGCACACTTGCCGGCTTTTCTTGCGTTCTTGGCGCTTCTGACCATGCTTCATTCTTCTCACCAAGGATAGTATGACCGAAATTCTTGGAAACAATCGACAGAGTCATTACCGGACGCCCGTTTTGACCAAGCGCAAAAAGCCAACCACACTTTCAAAAGCACGAATTGCCCCTTAAACCATATAAAAAACCTGTCGGATAGCCCCGACAGGTCAATAGGAATCCATATCGCTGTTATAAAAAGGTCAACAGTTCATCAAGCGAACGAACAGTATAGGTTGGTTTCGGTTCTCCCGTACATCCATTGGCCGATAACCAGCAAGTGTCAATACCGGCGTTAAATCCGCCCTGGATATCCGAAGTCAGCGAATCACCAATGAGCAACACACGGGAACGGTCTTTTTCCTCGATTGATTCAAAAACACGATCAAAAAAGAGTTTATCCGGCTTTTTAGAACCGATTTCCTCTGAAATAAACAACTGCCGAATCCATCGATTCAAGCCGGCATCAGCCACACGGCGATGTTGATTGACGGCCACGCCGTTCGTGACAATCGACAGCCGATATCCCTTGTCAAAAAGAGCCGACAGCGTTTCATCACATCCCGGCATCTTAAAGGCATAATCGCCGAGCGCCCGAAGATAACGGTCATTCACGGCCACGGCATCCCCTATTTGTCCGCTATCCAAAAAAAAGCGTTCAAAACGGCCGGTGTATATCCTTTCCGCCGAAATATCTCCCCGTTCAAAGGCTTTCCAAAAATCATCGTTAATTTGACTGTATAACGCCACGGCCTGCTCGCTGTCGTCAAGACCGAAGAATCGAAAAACATCGGTGATTGCCGTCTGTTCGGCCTTTGAAAAATCCAACAGGGTGTTATCCAAATCAAATAACAGCGTGGTATAAGACGCCATCATCCGTTTTGATGATCCGAGGAAAACATACCGGCGGCTTCCATAGCCTGCATCTGCTTTCTTGTCACATACACCCGTTGCAAGCTTCGACGGGACGGATCTATCGGATCGGGTAAGGACATATAAACCGGCACTAAGGTGTTTTCCTGTATCGCTCTGTCGGGTGTAGGCGCCACCGGCATAATCGGCGATGTTGCTCTGTTGGGCACATTCACCGGTTGGGCGGCAAACTGCCCCGATTCGTATGCTTCGTAATTCTTGGGCTTATCCAGTTGTGTACCGCAGTTTTTGCAGTACATAAACCGATCATCGTTTTCGGTCTTGCAAACACGACAAACCATCATAACAAAACCTCATTTCATCACCGACAGAAGACTTCTGTCGAGTATTAAAGAATAAAGAAGGAAATGATGCCGGGCAGATACTGCAACAGCACCAAGGCCAATATAAACGAAAAAATGTTAAAGCCGCCAAACCGGCGCAGATTGTTGTTTTTGTCGGCATCCGATTCGCTCACTGTGCGAATCTGTTCCAGGCGATTGAGCACATAACGATAGTAAAAACGGTCGGCAAATAATCCGCAAATAATCCGCAAGAGAAGCAGTACAAAAGCACCGCCGAGGGTTAAATACAACAGCGGTCCCACCGTGGCAAAAGGGGCCGTAGCCAAAGCCTCATACATCTGTTGATAACCCGTTAAATTTTGATTAACCAACCAAAGGGACAACGGATAGCAGAGCAACAGGCCGGCCAATTCCACCAGACCGCACAAAAAGGAAGCCGCATACATCTTGCGTCCGGCAAACTGTGCTGTCGGAAAGAAAAAGCTCCATAGATTAAAGGATGTTTTCTTACCTCTAAAGAAGGCCAAAAATTTCGGAATATAGCGAGTGGTAGACAGCATGACAAAACGCGCCGCCTCCTCGGCTGTAACGTCCTTGCCGACCGGTTCATCCCGTTTAACACCGCCGAGCGGATCAACGCCCATCACACTGATTCTGGCAAGCGAATTGGGCATTCCGCAGCCCGGACATTTTGTTTCATCTACGGCATAGGCCGTTCCACAGGACGGACACTTTACCTGATTAGGTGCTTGGTCGGCAGTTTCCTGTTGACCCTTTGACTCGCTTTGGTCGGCCGAGGCGTCGTACTGATGCTCGGTGCCGTGCAGCGACTCAAATCCGCAATGACCGACAGTCTTATAACAATCCCGATGATGAGGCGCACCGCAAATCGGGCAGTAGACAACATCGTCTTCCTCGAATAAGTATCCGTGGCAAATCGGACATTGTTTACCGTTTACATTCAAGCTCATACATAAAATCCTTTACACATCCGAACAGAGTATCAAAATACTCTTTTCCGTATTGATGAAACTGACCGCTTTGAAGCATATCGACCAGTTCATCCTTACTCACCCATTTGGCGGCAGCCACCTCGGACGGGCGCAAAGTCAGTTGCGACAACGGCACATTACTGTTGGTTAGCCAAACATCAATAAACGAATTGCGTTTTTTAATGCGGTTGACCAACTTACTGCGACGCTCGACTAACCGAATACCCATTTCCTCAAGCAATTCCCGTTGGGCGGCGCAAAAGGAGGTTTCTCCTAAAATAGCGCTGCCCCCGATGGCCGCCCATTCTCCCGGCATCAGCCTTTTTTTATCACTTCTGCGCTGTATTAAAAATCGACCGTTGTCCGAAACGACCCAAATATGCACAACCAGGTGGTATTCCCCGCTCTTGAGCGCTGTTTGCCCCCGAACGACCGTGCGTCCGACGGTAACCCCCTGTGCGTCCAAAACATCCCACTTTTCCATCACATTAAACCTTTTTTACAATCTCGTTTTGCTTTTTATAGATGCAGTCGGCCGGCACATAGCCACGCACCATAGAAAGCGGATAAATCTGGCTGTACGGACCAATGACCGTACCGGGGTTCAGCACACTGCCGCAGCCGACCTCGACAAAATCTCCCAGTATCGCCCCAAATTTTTTCATACCGGTTTCTATTTTTTGGCCGTCCATCTTCACAGTCACCGGCGAGTGATCCGACTTGACATTGGAGGTAATGGCACCGGCCCCCATATGTGCGCGGTAGCCAAGCACCGAATCACCCACATAGTTGTAATGCGGGACCTGAACACGGTCAAACAACACCACATTCTTAAGCTCCGTGGAGTTGCCGACCACACAGTTTTTACCCACAATCGCACTGCCTCGGATAAAAGCACAATGACGAATCTCAGCCTCTTCATCAATAATCAATGGCCCACCAAGATAGGCTGAAGGCGCCACCTTGGCACTTTTGGCCACCCAAATGTCTTCCCCTCGCTGTTCAAAGACAGCCGGATCCAAGGTCGGCCCCAAGGTGCGGATAAACTCGGCAATGTTCGGCAAAACCTCGAAAACGTTTTCCATGCCTTCAAAAAGACCGAACGCAATCGTATGATTGTCGCTGAACAAAGCACCCATGGAGAACTGTTCCGTATCAATCCCTCTTTTCATTTACTGCCAAAAAAGCAGAAACATAGCATTGTTATGACTATTATACCAAATAAGCGGCTTTTCTTCAACCTTTTTGCAAGATTTTCGGAATTTATTTATAAAACCGACAAGAATTATCTTGTAAATTACACTGTTATCAAGTATAATAAAGATAATACCGAACGCTGTGCAATTCGGTGTGCGAATGGGCGGGTCCTGTGCGACGGGAAGCTGTGAACCATGTCAGGCGGGGAACCGAGCAGCATTAAGCGGTTTTTCCCGTGCGCCGCAGTCAATCGGTCCATTCGTACACCGAATTGCACAGTTTTTATGACCGGCACAGGGGGGATTATCTTGGCCTACCAGGCTCTTTACCGTAAATACAGGCCCGACACCTTTTCGGATGTTGTCGGACAGGAGCATATCACACGAACGCTGAAAAACGAGCTGGCCTGCGGTCAGATTTTCCATGCGTATCTGTTTACCGGCACCAGAGGAACCGGCAAGACAAGCTGTGCCAAAATTTTAGCCAAGGCTGTCAACTGCCTTTCCCCTATCGATGGGGATCCCTGCGGTGTTTGTGAATCCTGTCGGGCGATAGCCGCCGGGGAAAGTACCGACATTGCCGAAATCGATGCCGCCTCCAACAACGGCGTAGATGACATTCGTGCCTTGCGTGACCAGGTAAACTTTTTGCCGGCTGATTCCGCTTACCGTGTGTATATCATTGACGAGGTGCATATGCTCAGCGGTCCGGCTTTTAACGCTTTGTTAAAAACACTTGAGGAGCCACCGGCTCATGTCATTTTCATCTTGGCCACCACAGAAGTGCATAAGCTACCGGCCACCATTCTATCGCGTTGTCAGCGGTTTGACTTTCATCGCATTGATAGCGAAGACATTTGCAGTCGCTTATTTGATATTGCAAAGAAAGAAGATTTCACCCTGACAGAGGATGCCGCCGGACTGATTGCGGCGGCCGCCGACGGCGGTATGCGTGATGCCTTATCCTTGCTGGATTTGTGTCTGTCGATCAGTCGAGATATTACGGAAAAGGATGTTATTACCGCCTGCGGTATGCCGGGCAGAGAGCCGCTGTTTTCTCTGGCCGACTGTTTGGCTAAACAGGATGCCCCCGGGGCACTGACACTTTTGGATCGGTTATATGCTTCGGGCGTGGATATGCTTCGATTGTTCAATGAACTAACCGGTCATTTCCGTGATTTAATGATTGTAAAAACCATTCGCACCGGTAAGCGGCCGCTTGTGTGCAGTACCGATGATTTAGCCTCGTTTGAAAAGCAGGCTCCTCTCTTCACACTGGCAGATATTATGGAAATTTTAAGAACTTTACAGTCGGCTTTACCCGGTCTGCAAATGGGAGATAGACGCCTGCAGCTCGAAACTGTGCTGATTCGCCTGTGTTCCCGCAAAACAATTGACAGTCTTGAAAATCTAACCACCCGTATTGAGCGCTTGGAAAAAGCCTTGGCTACCGGCGCAACAATGACGCAGGCTCCAAGCTATGACACCGCCCCCGTCAAAGAGCAAGTGCCTTCCCCTGCCATAGCTGATGTCCCGCCAATGGAGACAACTGACGGCAGCGCCATGCCGTCAAAACCGTCGGACTATGCAACACCCGTCACACAGTCCCACCAACCGACACAAAGTCAGTCGAGCGCCGAGGCCGGTAAAGATGAGGACGATCCTCCGTTGCCGGATGGCAAGTTAGGGCGTTGGCCGAGCATCATCGGTCGCATTCGCACCATCTGTCCCATGGCCAACGGCTTTTTGGACGGTTCAACCGCCTATATTCAAGGTAACTATTTATTGATTGATGCCCCAAATCCCCTATTTCGGGACATGATCAATTCCAATGCGACCATGCGGGATGGCATCAAAAAGGCTGTGGAGGATGTTTTGCATCGTTCCTATCGTCTTGGCCCGTATAAACAACAGCCCGTCAAAGAAACAGCGGATGATCCGCTGAATGCACTGGCCGAACGGCTGGGTAATATAAACGGTGGAGGTAATTAATATGAAGGTAAGAATTCCCGGCGCTCAGGGCGGCGGCAACATGAACAGTATGCTCAAGCAGGCTCAGAAAATGCAAGAAGACATGGCTGTTTTGCAGGACGAACTGGCGGTTAAAGAATACACGGCAGTATCCGGCGGTGGTGTGGTCAACGTCACGGTTGATGGCAGTCACAAAATCAAAAAGCTAACCATTGACCCCGACATTCTCTCGGCCGACGATGCCGAAATGGTTGAAGATCTAATCACCGTTGCCGTTAATGAAGCCATTGAGAAGGCCTCTTCGGACGCCAGCGAGCAGATGAGTGCCTTGACCGGTGGTCTCAATCTGCCTGGGATGTTCTGATATGGCATACAACATTGTTCCGCTGAACGAACTGATCAATCAGTTTGAAAAGCTCCCGGGCATCGGCCGAAAAACGGCACAGCGACTGGCCTTTTATATGCTGTCACAGCCGGCCGAGCGATCCAAGGCCTTTGCTGATGCACTGGTGGGTGCCAAGGAAAAAATTCATTTTTGCAGTGTGTGTCAATCCCTGACCGATAGGCCGATCTGCTCTATTTGCAGTGATTCGACCCGGGACAAAAGCACTATCTGCGTGGTGGAGGAACCGAGAGATGTGATGGCCTTTGAGCGCACAAGAGAGTACAAGGGTCTTTATCATGTATTGCACGGTGCCCTTTCTCCGTTGGACGGCATCGGTCCGGAGCAGCTAAAAATCCGAGAGCTGATGGCTCGTTTGAGCGATCCTGCTGTCAAAGAAATTATTCTGGCCACCAATCTAACTGTGGAGGGCGAAGCAACCGCCAGTCACATTAGCCGGCTGGTCAAGCCGTTGGGTATTCGCACCACGCGACTGGCTTACGGTATTCCGGTGGGTGGCGATTTAGAGTATGCCGATGAAAAAACACTGCTGTGTGCGCTTGAGGGGAGAAATGAGATTTGATTACCGATGATATGATCCGGCGCATCAATGAATTGGCCAAAAAAAGCAAAACGCAGGGATTGAATGAAGCTGAAAAGGCCGAGCAAGCTGCCCTGCGCAAAGCCTATATTGACGCTTACCGCACCAATTTAGAGGCACAGCTTGATAACACCGTTTTGTTGCGGCCCGACGGAACACGCGAAAAACTCAAAAAGAAAACAAGCTGAATGCATAATGCCCCACACTCCTGCCCATAATAGCAGGGGTGTATTTTTATGTCAATTATTCAAGTTGTCCTAACCTCTTTTTTATCGTTAACCGTTTTATTCTTACTGACCAAGCTGTCAGGCAACAAGCAAGTATCACAACTGACCATGTTCGATTATATCAACGGTATTTCCATCGGCTCTATTGCAGCCGAACTGGCAACCGAAATTGAAGAACCGCTCAAACCGTTAACTGCTATGATTGTCTTTGGATTGGTCACTTGTCTGTTCTCGTTGCTTTGCTCCCGCTGTCTGAAAATCAGACGGGTCATTTTCGGCAAAAGCAAAGTGTTATACAGGAACGGGAAAATCTATCGCAGGAATCTATCTGTCGCCCGTTTGGATATGAGCGAATTTCTCATGCAATGCCGTACGGCCGGATACTTTGATTTACGGGAAATCAGCCTGGCTGTGATGGAACCGAGCGGCAAGATCAGCTTTTTGCCCACAGCCGCAACACGACCGGTTAATCCAACCGATTTATCCTTGCCGGTCAGCCCGTCCGTCGTTCCCGTCACGGTGATTACCGACGGACGCGTGCTGTCGGACAACCTACGTGCCATCGGCAAGGATGAGCGTTGGTTGCTTGCCAAGCTGAAGGAAAACGGGTTTGCTTCACACAGATCGGTGCTACTGGGTTTGGCGGCGGCTGACGGTACCAGCGCTTTCTTCGGTGAAAATCAATGCGGTCCCGATAATGATATTTTTCAATAGTTTTCATTTTTTTCTTCCGAAAAATACGATTTTTGCTTAATCATCATAGACGAATAACTTCTTTCATTGACGAAAATTAGGTTTCATGCTATACTATCCACAGAAAGGATTGCTTGGCAATCGGTTTTGAGGTGGACGGCATGGATGCTATTGATTTGAAGTTAATCACCCTTTTGCAAAAGAACGCCCGTATGCCCTTAAAGGAATTGGCCAACCGTGTTTATTTATCCTCCCCGGCCACGGCCGCCCGATTGGAAAAGTTGGAGAAGTCCGGCTACATCGAGGGCTATCATCTGCGTGTAGATTTGAAGGGTGCAGGCTTCCCCGTGGTGGCCTTTATCAGCCTGGATTTAAGCCCCGAACAAAAGCCGACCTTTTATCCGGCCATTCAACAGAACCCCAATGTGATGGAGTGCTATTGCATCACCGGCCGTTTTTCACAACTGCTAAAGGTTGCCTTTCCGTCGACCGAGGCGCTGGACATCTTTATCAACGAATTACAACAATACGGCCATACGCAAACCCAAATCGCCTTTTCTAACCCGAAAAGTGCATCCGACATCGGACTGCAGGATATTTTTGAGCGAGATGGCCTGATCAAGCGAAACGGACAACGCTCATAAAGCCTTTTGGCGGGAATATGAATTATTGATGAGACAAACCCTCTGCAAAACGAAAAAAACACCTGCTAATGCAACAATCGTTGCTTTAGCAGGTGTTTGGCTTTTATCAAAAGAATTACTTCAACTCGACAGTAGCGCCGGCTTCTTCCAATTTAGCCTTGATAGCTTCAGCATCTTCCTTAGAAGCGCCTTCCTTAACAGGCTTCGGAACACCGTCAACCAGAGCCTTAGCGTCAGCCAGACCCAAACCGGTAATCTCACGAACAGTCTTGATGACCTGAATCTTGTTAGCGCCGGCACCGGTCAACACAACATCAAATTCAGTCTTCTCGTCAGCAGCAGCAGCGCCACCGGCAGCAGGAGCAGCCACAGCAACAGCGGCAGCGGCAGACACGCCGAATTCTTCCTCGACGGCCTTAACCAATTCAGAAAGTTCCAAAACAGTCAGAACTTTCAGTTCTTCAACAATAGCAGTAACCTTTTCAGATGCCATTTTCTTTTTCCTCCAATATAATGTGATTTTTAATTATTCAGCCGCAGCTTCGCCGTTCTTATCAACAACGGCCTGCACGGCGCGGGCAAAGCTGGCCATGGGTGCCTGGAAGGCACTGAGAACCGTAGCGAGAAGAACCTCGCGGCTGGGCAACTTTGCAAGAGCATTGATGGTATCAAGGTCAATTACGGCACCGTCCAGGTAACCGGTCTTAATCTTGAAGGCTTCATGTGTTTCGGCAAACTTACCGAGAATACGGGCAGCGGCTACATAGTCTTCTCTGGAAACAGCCAGAGCGGTTGTTCCCTCCAAAGCTTCCTTCATGCCTTCCAGGGCAGTCCCCTCGATAGCACGGGTTAACAAAGTATTCTTAACAACTGAATACTCAACGCCGGCTTCGCGAAGTTCCTTACGCAGAACGGTATCGTCAGCCACGGATGTGCCGGTATAGTCAACCACAACGCCGGCAACAGAATTCTGCAACTTTTCGGTCAAAGCGGCAACGACTGCCTTCTTTTCCTCCAAAACTTTTGCGTTTGGCAAAATGTTCACCTCCAAACAAAAAGAAAATTGCCTGTCCCTTGAGACAAAAGGACAGGCAAAAACATGACAATTGTTATGTTTTGCATACCTCGGCAGGCGACTGAGCTTACTCCCCGACGGGAACCTACTGTCTCAAGTAATACAACAAAGATATATTACACCAAAAGAGTGTGTTTGTCAAGTGCTGATTTTTTTCTCTAAAAGAAAAGAATCAGTTACCGAACTTGGCAACATTCAGTTTAATGCCCGGGCCCATGGTGGTGGCCAACACGCAGGAACGAATGTACTGACCCTTGGTTGCTTCCGGCTTTGCCTTGATAACAGCTTCCATCAGAGTGTTAAAGTTTTCCTGCAACTTTTCAGCGCCGAACGAAGCCTTGCCGATCGGGCAGTGAATGATGTTTGTCTTGTCCAAGCGGTACTCAATCTTACCGGCCTTTGCCTCGGTCACAGCCTTAGCAACATCCGGGGTAACGGTACCGGCCTTCGGTGAAGGCATCAAGCCACGCGGACCGAGCACCTTACCCAAACGACCTACCAGACCCATCATGTCCGGAGAAGCAATCACAACATCAAATTCCATCCAGTTTTCATTCTGGATCTTTGCAACCATGTCTTCAGCACCGACATAATCGGCACCGGCCTCTTTAGCGGCATCGGCCTTGTCACCTTTAGCCAACACCAAAATGCGAACGGTCTTACCGGTTCCGTTGGGCAGAACAACAGCACCACGAACCTGCTGATCGGCGTGACGGGAGTCAACACCCAAGCGAATGTGGATTTCAACCGTTTCATCAAACTTCGCAGTAGCGGTCTTAACAACAGTAGCCACTGCTTCTTCTGCATCGTAAAGCTTACCGGGTTCGATCAGCTTTGCGCTTTCATTATACTTTTTTCCGTGTTTCACTTTCAATACCTCCCAAGTATGTGGTTAATCGGAATTTTCCTCCCACAGGAGAGAATCAGTCGACGACTTCGACGCCCATGCTGCGTGCCGTACCGGCAATCATGCTGATAGCAGCATCAAGGCTGGCGGCATTCAAATCGGGCATCTTGGTCTCGGCGATCTGACGGACCTGTTCTTTAGTGATCTTAGCGACCTTAGTCTTGTTCGGCGTACCGGACGCAGTTTCAATACCGCAGGCCTTCTTAATCAGAACAGCCGCCGGAGGGGTCTTGGTGATGAAGCTGAAGGAATGATCCGCATAAACGGTAATCACAACAGGAATGACCAGACCAATATCATTTTTTGTGCGCTCGTTGAATTCTTTGGTAAACGCCATAATGTTAACGCCGTGCTGACCCAGAGCAGGGCCGACAGGCGGTGCCGGAGTTGCCTTTCCGGCAGGGATCTGCAATTTAATATAGCCAATGATTTTTTGAGCCATTTTGTGCACCTCCAAAATATGTGGTTAACAGTGTTATTTTGACACTCGGCGGAATGAACACATTCCTCCCACGCAGACGGGCCGTCCCGTCTGTTTGCACCGTTTCCGATGCGGCGACGCATTCGTCGCAAATGACAAAAGCCGTTTTTAATCGGCCAGAACGATTTGATCCAACTCAAATTCGGCTAAGGTTTCCCGACCGAACGCGTTAATTCCGACGCTAACGCTGTTTTCTGCGACATGAATTTCCTTGACAACGCCGTCGAAATCCTTCAAAGGACCGCTTACGATCTTAACCTGATCGCCAACCTGGTAGCCCACGGTAACGCTGTGCTTATCAACGCCCAAGGCGGCCACCTCATCCTCTGTCAGCGGAACGGGTTTGGATTCCGGCCCCACAAAACCTGTGCAGCCATGAATGTTCCGCACCACAAACCAAGAATCGTTGGTCACAATCATTTTAATGAGGACATATCCGGGGAAAATTTTGCGCTCGACCTCACGGGTCTTATCGTCCTTAATTTCCGTTACCTTTTCGGTCGGAATCTTAATATCGACAATCAAATCCTGCATCTTTCGGTTTTCAACCATGGTTGCAAGATCGCTGGCGACCTTATTTTCATAGCCGGACATTGTCTGAACAACATACCATCTTGCTTCTTCAGCCATCAGGTTTCCTCCTTAACGGGCATTAGCCCCAGATGACATTCAGCAAAGAACCGAGACCCCAGTCAACCAACCAGATAATCACGCCGATAATCAGGCACATGAGCAGAACGATCAAGGTATTCTTGACAACATCCCTCGGACCGGGCCAAACAATTTTCTTTGTTTCGCTCTTATAATCCTTTAAGAACTGAATGACTCTCTTAATCAGAACCTTCTTTTCACCCTTGGACGCGACAACCTCCAAATAATCGCTTACAAACATATAAACGATGGCAAAAGCGGCTGATAAGAACAATGCGATTGTGGCAAATGCCACAAACGGCCCATAGGAAATGGACTCCGTCACCGCAGTAAACGGTCTCGAATCGACAAATTTCCACGGATTGCTAAGCGTAATAACCAACATATAAATGGCCGTACCAAGGCTGATACCGGCAAACCAGTACTTTAACCCCTTGGACTTGGCAAAGAAGGAAATCACGCCGAGCGCCACCGTTAGGACGGCAAGCCAAAAGCAGAAAAACAAATCGGCACTTCGAGCAATTTTCTGCCCTTCTCTTACCTCGGCGGCAAAGCTTAATTGCAAACCGCTGGCCTCAAACGAGCCGTCAAGCGTTTTGAACTCGGCAAAGGTGAAGCAAAACATCACCAATGTAGCCAAAGCGCAAACGACTGCCAAAATTCGGCAAAGATTGTTTACAGTTTTCATCAGTCGCACCCCTTACTTTGTTTCCTTGTGAAGGGTGTGCTTTTTACAGAACTTGCAATACTTATTCATTTCAAGTCTGTCCGGGTCATTCTTCTTATTTTTCATCGTGTTGTAGTTGCGCTGTTTGCACTCAGTGCAAGCCAGTGTGATTTTAACTCTCATAACGGCACCTCCCGCTTTACGGAATTTATTATTCCGACCCAAAAGGTCGGGTTTACGCCTCCCTCGGTTTGACTGCAGTAAGAAAGGTCCCGCCACTGTATGTCGCCTGGTAGCGGAATAAGCAGTTCTTTCTGCCTACAGCCCTGACAAAACCAGAGTCCTTACAAAAAAAAAGACTCTTTCAGAGGTAAAAGCATTATATCACAAAAGAAAGCCGAGGTCAAGCATTATTTTTGCCTGTCCCCGACTGCTAATCTATCCGTTAAAAAAACACTGATACCGTTTCCTTGGCGGGAGCAACCGAAAGCTGATAATCCCGTCCTTCTATGGCACCGCAATCCATGAAAGATGCCTTGGCACAAGACAAGGCCAGCGTCGGCAGATTGTTTTTCTCGCTTAAATGTCCGAGGATAAACCGGTCGGTTCCCCCGTCCAGCAATTCCGGCAACAGCACCGAACAAGCCGCATTGGACAGATGGCCGATGTCGGACGAAATGCGTTGCTTCAGTTGTGGCGGATACGGTCCGCCGGTGAGCATCTTCGGGTCGTGATTGGATTCAATCACCACCGCCTTACATCCATTCAAATGTTGTTTAACGCAGGGCGTTACCACACCTAAATCGGTGCAAACCGCCGCTTTGACGCCATCCCTCGTTTCAAAACGATACCCGCCCGGATGAACGGCGTCATGAGAGGTATCGAAACGAGTGACGCAAAGATCATCCAACCAAACCGGCTCTTCCATGGCCATCACGCAAGATCCGGATGACAAACGATTGGCTTTCGACAAAGCCTCCAGTGTTTTAGGCGAGGAATAAATCGGAATATTGTAATGCTTGGTCAAGTTCGACAGCCCGGCCACATGATCGGTATGCTCATGGGTGATAAAAACTGCCTTGATGTCCGACAAAGAAAGGCCGAGCGATTCCAAAGCGGCGGCCGTCATACGCATGCTCATGCCGAAGTCCACCAACACAGCTTGCCCATTTGCCGAAAACAATGTGCAATTGCCCTTACTGCCACTGAACAATGTGCAAAGTTTGGCCATCTTTTTTCCTCCCCTACCGGACGCTTAACACCTATGAGGCCGACTCAGCCTTTCATACTATGTAAAACGTCGCCGCTGGGCGGCGACGTTTAATCCATGCTGACACGGCAGATGTCCGCTCCCAACGCCGACAACTTACCGACGATGTTTTCATATCCCCGTTCGATGTGAATAATGTCCTCTATTTCGCTTTGTCCCTCGCAGCTCAAGGCCGCAATCACCATAGCGGCGCCGGCTCGCAGGTCGGTCGCTTTCACCCTGGCATGCTTCAAACAAGGAACACCGGTGATCTCCGCTCGTTTTCCTTCAACCGTGATTTGGGCACCCATTTTTCGCAGTTCATCAATATACCGAAAACGATTGTCCCAAACCGACTCAATCACTGTGCTGTCGCCCTCTGCCAGAGACAAAAGAGCCGTTATCTGCGGCTGCATATCGGTTGGAAAACCGGGGTGTGGCATGGTTTTGACCTTGCATCGGCGAGGAGGCTTGTCCATACGAATGCGCACCGCTTCGTCAAACTGCTCAATCCGAGCCCCTGTTTCAGCTAATTTAACAATGATGGATTCCAAATGCTTGGGTGTTACATGATTGATTAATACATCGCCCCTGGTCGCGACGGCGGCCACCATGTAGGTTCCGGCCTCAATTTGGTCGGGAATAATACTGTAGGTTGTGCCCCGCAAATGCGAAACACCCCGAATTTTAATGACATTCGTACCGGCACCCATGATGTTGGCTCCCATACTGTTCAAGAAGTTGGCCAAATCCACAATGTGCGGTTCTCTGGCGGCGTTTTCAATCACCGTCATACCCTGTGCCTTAACAGCCGCCAGCATAATGTTAATGGTAGCTCCGACCGAAACCACATCCAAATAGACATAACCGCCCATCAGTTCATTGGCACGGCACACCACCATATTATTTTCAATGGAAACATCGGCACCCAGAGCTTCAAAACCCTTAATGTGCTGATCAATCGGACGAACTCCGAAATCACAACCACCGGGAGGCGCCACCTGGGCCCGATGCAGACGCCCGAGAAGTGCCCCTAAAAAATAACTGGATGCTCTCATTCCCTTAGCCATATCCTCAGATACGGTATAAAGGGAAACAGCGGTAGGATCGATTTCAGCGATGCTGTCATCCACCATCTTCACCGTAGCACCCAGTTTTTCCATCACGCGAATAATGAGATTAACATCTGAAATACGCGGCAGATTTTCAATACGGCAGGGACCGTCAGCCAACAAAACGGCAGGAAGAATCGCAACGGCCGCATTTTTTGCGCCGCTGATGCATACTTCTCCTTTAAGTGGCTTACCGCCGCGAATGACGAATTTATCCACGCACATTACTCCGTTTTATCTCTGTCAAGAAAGTGCCGCAAAATCGGCGGCACTTTTTTTCTTATTATACACACAAGCCTCTGCTTTGTCAATTGTCACTTTCAGTCGAACGGCCCACTCACAAGTATTGCTTAAAGTATGTCAATAGGTTTTCACCTGACACCTTACGGATCAACGGTTCGGGATAACCCAAACAAAGCATCTCATCGATCAATCTGTCATGAATGGAACGGGTTTCGTCCAAAGGCAACGGATAATGACCGGAACAGCCGTCAATATCGCACCCAAAGCCGATGTGATCCTCGCCAAAGTGGGTTAAACCGTACTCTATATGGCGAAGATAAGTTGCCACCGTCTGCTCTGCTTTATTGTCAGACAGAAACAACGGATACAGATTCAGTCCGATAAAGCCACCCCGACCAACGATTTCTTTAGCCATATCATCGGTCAAATTACGGTTGTTATGACAAAGGGTTCTAAAATTGGAATGAGAGGCAATCAACGGTTTTTCACACAGAGCCACACTATCCCAAAAGCTACGGTCGGATAAATGTGAGGCATCAAAGATGATGCCCAGCCGATTGCCTTCCTTCATAAAGGCGCGCCCCTTATCCGAAAGACCCGTATCCTCAACCGGTGCCACCCGATTGCTTTTGACCATGCCGTTACACAGCCAAGCCATGCCTACAACCCGAACGCCACGATCATATGCCCGCCGTAACAAAGCCGGGTCATTTTGATACGCCAGACCACCTTCGGTGCTCAACAAAGCGGCATGACGGCCGGACGCAAAGGCCCTTTCAATGTCATCGTAGGTTCTCACCTGCACAATGCGATCCTTTTCCGCCTCGACAGCTTTCAAAAAGGAAGCATAATATCGCTCCATGGTTTCATAGCTTTCCTGCTCGCTGTCGTTGCGGTCGCAGAATAAAGCCATCAGCTGCAGTTGACAATCTCGCACCGTCATATTGTGCCGATTCACCAAGGTGCTTTTTCCTTCATCCACCAACATCATGGTGTCACAATGGGCATCAACGATTTTCATAAACGGTTCCCCTTTCACCGGTAAGAACAGCCGAAAGCGCCTTGTCTTTTCGGTCTTTCTATGATTATTCTATCCTATCCTATTCGTTTTTTTTAGAAAAAACAACAAGATGTCAAAAAAGGGCTTGACTTTACTCATTCATTTGCTATAATACACATAAATTGTAAATCAATCCAAAAAGGCCGTCATTAATCGGTCATAAGGGCGTGGTAAGAATGGCCAAAAAAAACTCTTTCCCAACCGTCCATTTCTCCAACGAGGAAATTCTAAAACGAGAAGACCAGTTTATTCAAAGTTATCGAAAAAACAGCGGACACTTCTTGCGGATTTTTCTTTCCCTTTTTAAGGGGAATTACAAAAATCTGTTGTTGTCCGCGTTCTTTTTTGTTTTGAAAGCCTGTCCGGAATGGATTTTGCCGCTCATCACCGCCGATATCATCAATTTAGCCACCGAAAAGCCGGTGAACGCCGGCCCTCGCTTTTTGTTTGATTTGGTGCTTGCCTTGGTTGTGTTGGCGCAAAACATTCCCAATCATATGTTACATATCCGCTATTTAAGCCGTGCTAACCGCAGTGTGGAAGCCGGCTTGCGCGGCGCTATGATTCGGCAGCTGCAACAGCTTTCTATCCCCTTTCACAAGGAAATGCCCTCCGGGCGCATTCAGTCCAAGGTTATGCGAGATGTGGAAAACATTGAAGGCTTTTCCACGCAGATTTTCACCACCGTTCTACGGGTCGTCATCACCATGAGCATCACCTTGGGTGTGGTTTTGAGCAAGAGCTTACCGGTCTTTTTTATGTTTT
Source organism: Clostridiaceae bacterium (assembly GCA_016295355.1). GTDB lineage: Bacteria > Bacillota > Clostridia > Oscillospirales > Acutalibacteraceae > SIG607. Next base: position 21,307 of record JAEDLK010000006.1, on the reverse strand, counting down.
TGGCAGTTGTCCCCTTTGCCTCGCTCATCACTTCTCGATTCCGAAAGCCCATGCACAATAGCAACCGTGACTTCCGGCAATCGGTAGAGCATACCAGCGCTGATGTCATGGATATGATTGAACTGGTGCCGGTCACCAGGGCACACGCTTTGGAAAACAAGGAGATCAATAAGTTGACCGGCGAGATGGCTAATATTGCCGAGCAGGGATATCGTTTGGATAAAATTCAAAGTCTGTTTGGCTCCATCAACTGGTGTCTGTTTTCGCTGTTTCAAATCATTTGCCTGGCCTTTACCGGCTATTTGACCTATAAGGGCACCATAAAAAATGTGGGTGATATCACCCTGTATCAAACCTATTTTGCCAGTTTGATCGGACAAGTCAGCTCTATTATCAACTTAATGCCTGTTTTGTCCAAGGGCGCCGAGTCCATCCATTCGGTCGGCGAGATCTTATGTGCCGGTGATTTAGAGGACAACACAGGCAAGAAAAAGTTGAATCATTTAGACGGCGCCTATGAATTTCGGGATATTTTCTTCAGCTATGACCGTGATACACCGGTGCTGAAAGGGCTGAATTTAACCGTTAAGAAGGGCGAAACCATTGCCCTTGTCGGTGAATCGGGCTCGGGCAAATCCACCATTTTAAATTTGGTAACCGGCTTCTATAAGCCTTCAAACGGTTCTGTCATCATAGACGGAAATGATTTGAACGACATTGATTTACGCAGTTATCGGCGCTTTTTGTCGGTAGTCCCCCAGAAAACAATTCTCTTCTCCGGCACGATTCGGGACAACATCACCTACGGTAACCCCCACATCACCAAGGCTCAACTCGATGCCGTGATCGACGCCGCCCAACTGCGAAGCGTGATTCAGAGACTGCCGAACGGACTTGATACCAATGTCGGAGAACACGGAGATAAACTTTCCGGTGGCCAAAAGCAGCGTGTTTCTATTGCACGAGCTATCATCCGCAACCCACAGGTCATCATCTTTGATGAGGCTACCAGTGCTTTGGACAGCGTGTCAGAGCAACAAATTCAAATGGCCATTGACCACTTAACCAAAGATCGAACCACCTTTATTGTGGCCCATCGATTGTCAACTATTAAAAATGCCGACCGCATTGCCGTTATTAAAGACGGACACTGTGTGGAATGCGGCACCTATGAGGAACTGATGGAAAAGAAAGGCGAATTCTACGCCCTAAAACAAATTCAGTCTTGACCGATTCACCTACGCTCTGGTTAACATCATACATATCCACCCGCACAGTGAACCGGTCAAATAAAAGTTGACAGGTTCACTTTGCGAGTGGTTCTCACGATACAAAAGACACCCGAATCGCTGTTGGCGGTTCGGGTGTTTTCGTGCGCTTAATGGACAACCACGCACGGATGATTCCGTTTTCGTTGCGGTGGAAGGCATCCCCTCTTACGAATTGTCGGAAGAAGAGGACGACTCGGACAAAGGAGATGTTTCTGATGAAGAGGACGGTTCAGAAGAAGATGGTTCGGATGAAGAAGATGGTTCTGATGAAGAGGACGGTTCGGATGAAGAAGTTTCCTCGGGCTTGGAAGAGGACTGATCGCTCTTCCAGGTCTTGGGCGCCAAGCTATATCGGGAGTTTGTCAAGGCCTCGTTGGAAACAACCTTACCGTCCTTCCAAAGTGTACGGGTTGCGCTCACGATATAGTATTGCTCCGGCACACGGCTTGTTTCACGGTGGCTCAAGGTTATCTTATCATATGTATCGCTCTGATGCCCGTAAATGTTAACCACCAGTTTGTTGCTGCTCATATAGCATTCCATGTAAACCGGGTAATCTGTACGATTCTTCAGTTTCAAGTCAAGGCCCGGATAATCGATGGTGGCGTCAAAGCCCGGAGTGGCATAACCGGCAGCCCACCGATGATTATGACGTTCCACAATTTCCAAATTAGCGTATAAGGCGGCATTGTAAATGGTGGTACTGGCCTGGCAGATACCGCCGCCGACGCCCATATCCATCATGCCGTCAATATATACTGCAGCCTTTTTCCAGCCCTTGGACTCCAGATTGCTGTCGCCGGTACAGGCGTTAAACGACCATGTTTCACCGGGTTGAATAACAGAACCGTTGCAGCATTGCAAAGCCTTACGCATATTAGCTGTTGCGTTGGCTGTATTGGTTGAAGCCGTCGTAAACGAAGCCAGCTTGGTAATGCGCGTTTCGAGCTGTTGCTTGGTGATGGTTGCCGGTATCGGATTCGTGTTAACCGTTAGATTGCCGATCAACTGACCGCCCTTAAGAAAGTCGTTGAGCTTGTTCATCAAATCGGTTTCATCCACATCATAGCCGTTTTCTTCGGTTGTGAAATTGATTTGACCGCCGGAAATGCCGTCAAAGGTTGCATCCTTCGGATCTTTGTGAATAGCCGCTTTGGCCTTTGCACAAATAGCAGCGGTCGCCTCATCCGAAAAACGAATATCGGCCGTAAACCGCTTTTGTTCTTTTTGTGCCTGACCCCGCATGACGCTTATGCAATAGGCCTTGGCCTGCTCTAACGCACCGTCACCATCCACTTCATAGGTGAATTCCTCGCCTGTGAAAACAACACTGTTCTCTCCGGCTGTTACCGTCACCTGATAATTTCGTTTTTTGTCAGATTCCGCCTTCGCAATGGCATCCTTGGCGGTTTTCACACTCATGCCGGAAACATCGACATCGTTGATGATAACGCCGTCAAAGAAACGGAAGCTTTCACCCTGGTACAGCCCCATATCCGCCAGGAAGGCCGGCATGGTCATGCGACCGTTCCTCCACTGCAAAGACAAAATGCACCATCCGGTTATGAGAACCGCCAGAACGGCTGCCGAAATCCCCACCGGTATGATAACCTTTTTGTTTTTCCAAACAGGCAATCCTTTTTTCTTTTTTTTCGTTTTCATTGTCCCATCGTTCTCCCGCTGCTCGGCATTGTCGAGCAAAAGCCCCATTGTATCCGTTGTAATGTCTTGCTTTGTTGCAGGCATTGCCGGATCCTCATCCGTTTTCAGCAAAAAATCACTGTCAAAACCACCGTAGACCTCAGGTGTCATGATAGCCGGTTCAAGAGGCGTTTTTTTATTCTGACTCATAGCTCCCTATCCTTTTAGTAAAATAGATGATGCGCTGTCCGAAACAGTCATTCTGCCGAACAAACACATTTTTATATCTACTCCTTTACTATACAACAAAATAACCGAAAAAGAAAGTCTTTTTTGAGAGATTGTAAATTTTTATCGTTTTTCTCCCTAAAAAATGACAAATTCCCACACCCGCCAAACGGATGTGGGAATTTTTTCTGCGTCAAAAAATGTACGATTATTCCAGAATGCCCTTATCCTGAATAAACTCACACAGTTTTTCTTGCAACGCCTTGTGCTGTTCAGCCGTGGGGTGACCGTTACCGCCGGCATTCAAGCCGCCGGGCAACTTGCAGAAGTAGTAGCCGCCTGCTTCATCTCCCAGTTCTTTCATAGCACGCTGGCAATGAGAAGCGTATGCTGTTGTCATACCGCCGGTGATCCAGATAAACTTGGCATTGGGGTTGTAGCCCTTGATAATATTGACCAAATCCTTCATATCCTGTACCACTCGGTCGGCCTCATCATGAACATTGATACCGTTATTTGAATAACCGTTAAAGAAGTCATTGGTACCAAGGTAGATACAAACCAGGTCGGCCTCTCTGTCTTGAGTATATGCAAGGTCCTCATCGCGGAAGACATTCTCATAGTCATAAGCCAGATCCCAACTGCCCTTTTTTGAATGGCCGCCGCCGCTATTGAACTCAAAACCGATACCGCTGCGGCTACGGATACGCCAATCGGTTCCCAAAGCCATGGCAGTTCGGAAAGCGTAAGCCTGCGTGCCGTCTGACTTATCAGCAGTATAACTGGAGCCGGTAGCCAAGTTGCCCAAACCGCAGGTAATGGAGTCGCCGATAAACTCAATGAGCTTATCATTATCCTTCGTTTCTTCAAAAATGCCCTTCATGGTCAGAGAGATCATATCACTGGGACCCTCGGCAGCCTCCAAGCGACGGCTGATCTGAACGTGATGTCTGCCGGGTTTGCCGACATCAAAGGTTAATGCCATGACATTACGGCCGTTGATCTCTGTTTCCTTCGGGAACAGATAGTCATTGGATCGCTTGCCGTCAACATACAGGGCATACCCCTGATAGATGGAATTACTGCTGTATTGCATTTCGACAACGACCTCGCCCTTGCAGACCGCATCGAAAATCAGCGAGCTGCCGGTCCAGTCAAAGGTGATACCGGTGGGCAACACATCATAGGCGCCCTCGATCTTTACCTTGTTGAGCACTTCGGGATCCGCTAAAGAATAGGTTGTTTCAGACGCAAGGAATTTTTCGAAAATCTTTTCCTCCTTGATGGTATGAGTGCCGGCTTCGGCATAATACACCGCACCGTCGTCCGTTTTCAAATAGCCGCGTACCCCCAGCGAACGGGTATCATCAATTTCAAAATCCTTGATATAGCCGCTGTATGTCACCATTCCTTCAGCCACATCCCAACAAGTATCAAAGTCGGCTGTCTTTTTAATGTGAACAGCACCTAATGTATTGAGTTTCAGCTCACCGTACAAAATTTCGGTATCAATCAGCAAAATGCCACGCTCAACAATTGTCAATTCCTGTCCGGCCACAGTCAAATGCGTTCCATCGGCCGATTGATACTTAAAGTAAGCCCGTAATGCCTGCCCGCCGATTTCTTCCTGCGCTTCATCGGTCAAAACCGAAACGCCGCCCGAAGTCACCACGGTGTTGATGCTAACATTGTCGAGTGTGATATCACCGTCGGTCAATGTGACCGGCATAGCGGCATCCACACTGTCGGCCGCCACGGAAACGGTTCTAAAGTCACCGGCCGGAATCTGAACAGCGGTTTTGCCCACCGTTAAAGAAGCGCCGGCTGTTGAACGGCAACGCATGGTCACCTGATAGGTGCGACCGTCATCCAGCTTGCCGGAAGCCACATTAACCGTGGCCGCAGAGGAGGCCGTAACGGCTGTCGCACTGCTGTCACCGGTGGTACGGGTAAAGCCCCCGATATCCTTTGCATCATCTTCAAAACCACAGTAGCTCACCTGCTGATTATCGAAGGGAACAGGACTTTCAGGAACAGCATAATAGGTCATGGACTCGCCTTCGGCCGTTACAACGGTCGAATCGACCTTATTTGTGCAGGCCGCATCAGAATAATATGAAAAGGACGAAACCGTATAGCCTGTATTTTCGGAGAGCTTGACCTCACCGGGGGTGACAAGCGTCGCCAAATCAAAGGTCTCACCCGGACGGGTAAAGGACTCACTCAATGTATAACCGTTCTGATCCAGTACGGTTACCTGAGTATGCTTCGTTACCTTAATCCGGCGAACATACAACTGGTTGAAACCATAAGAAGTATTGCCGGGCTCACTGGTGATAAGTTTACCGTCCGAAGTGAAACGGTTAGGCAATTGAGAGCAGAAAACATACACACCCACAACCGGTAACTGTCCGCTCATCTCATCGGTGGTAATGGTAAAGGTCTGACTTTCCCAATCGGTTTCGGCCTTAAAAGCCTTGGTCTCGCTTCTAATACCGAACTTAACATTGGCCAAATTAAGACGGTTTTTAAGCGCCATACCGGCTCCGACCGAGAAAGAAACACTGCCGCCGCCATAGGTAGAGCCATCCGGCTGAGTGCCCACCTCTTCGGAACTGATAATATTATTGACCTTGTATTCCACTGTAATATCGTAGGTGGTATTCTGATCCACAGTGAAGGCCTTGCCGTCCGGATCACACACCAAATAAGCACTGGAACCATTCCAAGGCTGGGTAACATGGAAATCAACATAGCCTTCGGCGGTGTGGCCGTAATAAGTCCAGCCACCGCGCTCCGCAGTACCGGAATACATATTCACGGTATCGCTCGCATACAGGCTCGGATAATAAACCTTGTCCTCACGGTTCCTTAAGTCCGGCAAATAGCTGTCAATAGAGCTTTGCTTATCGGCAAAGCCGGCGTATAACTTGGTGACGCCGGGAGACAATGCCTTACGGTCATTGACAATCTGTGTACAAGCACGATCGGTATACCAACCGGTAAACACTTTGCCGGCCGGAGCCTCAGGAATGAAATACGGAAGATTATTGCGTTCTTCCCCTTCTACGCTCTTAACGATTTGTCCGTCGACAACGAACGACACACCGGGGGTATAGCCGTTTTCCCAAATTTCAATCGATTCGATGTCATAAGTAAAGGGATGTACGACGCCTTGTTCATCCTTAAAGGAACCCACCGAGAAGAACAAGGTCAGATAGTTGTTAGAGGTAAAGGTGTCCTGTTCGCCGTCCTTATTTGAATCGACAATAGATGTGGCATCTGCGTTGTTATACAACGGCCAAACAAAGGAATAGCTGTCGTTTTCGGCATCATAGACCGGCGTCATATCACAACCCTGTGTATTCTCATCCGGCACACCGAAATAAACGGTTTTAGACATTTTATAAGCTGTCGCGGTAGTGTCACCGTATACTTTGGTAGCCCATGTCATACCACCGTTAACGTTAAATCCATTGGCATTGATGGGGCGGTAGTAATCCTTAACCGTACCGTAAGCAACATTTTCTAATTTGGCGTCACCGCTAACGCCCTTAACCCGGGAACGGCTGTTGTTGGCATAATTTTCCGACCATGAACTGATCGGCTTATTACCGCCGCCCAAACTAACAAATACATTGGAATGGTTGGTTTCCACTTCCTGATAGGCATTGACCTTTACCACATATTCCTTGCCCGGCAACACCTCAAAGGGGCTGCCGTCAGCCGTCAACGGGGTAAAATACACACCGCCGTTTGCTTTAAGCTGCAAAACATCCGTGCCGCCTGCAGCACCGTCGGACATTCTCTTATAGGTCAGTGAAGCCGTAGTGGTCTTATCTGTGTACTTCCAGAACGGATAGAAAGTATTCCCCTTATAGGTTACCTGTTTGTCCAATTCGTAGGCATACTGATCCTCGCCTGCCGCATACGAAAATTTGTAATAGCGACCGAGGCTGTTTTTCAGTTTCGTTTCCGGTTCAGTGGCACTTAACGGCACCGAACAGACAGTTGCCAGCAAACAAAGAACCAGCAAAAGGCATATCGCTCTTTTTGTCATCGTTATAACACGCTCCTATGCATTTTTTACTCAATTCATTATACATAATTTTCAGTTGACTGTCAACAGAATTATCTTTTGTGTGCCATTTTTATCACATATACCAAATGCTGATGCCATTGCAACTATCCGACCAACAGCAGCGTTTACAGCAATCCTTTTTCGGTTATAAACGCACACAATGTTTCCTGCATCAGCTTCTGCTGTGCCGCATTCGGATGAGCACTGCCGCCGGCGTTCAGATGACTGGGGAATTGACAGTAATAATACCCGTTTTCCTCGCCGCCCAGTTCATTGATCACCTGCTTTGCATACGGAATATAGTCATCCGTCATGCCACCGGCCAACCAAACAATATCGGCAGACGGGTTATAGCTCTTGATGACCGACACCAACCGTTTCATATCGGTCATAACCTGCCCGACATTTTCCGCCATGGGCTTCCCGACATAATGATAACCGGCCACATCGTTGGTGCCCAGGTAAATGCAAACCAAATCGGCCTGCCTGTCCTGCGTATAAGGCCGTACGGTATCCCGGAACGGGTTTTCCAACGGATACATTAAATCCCAGGAAGTGGTGTTGTCACGGCGCCCGTCACAGCAATAGGCAAAGCCGCTACCGCCGCGACTGCGGATACGCCAATCGGCATTCAATTCCATGGCCGTTAAAAAGGCATAGGCCTGCGTGCCGTCGCTCTTGTTATCGGCATACGGCTGACCGTTTACCGCCAAATCACCCACACCGCAGGTAATGGAGTCGCCGATGAACTCAATCAGCTTTTCGTTATCGTTTGTCTTTAACAGTTCACCGTTGAGGGTCAAAGACAGCATCTCACTGGGCCCGACGGCCGCCTCAACCCGACGGCTGATTTGCACATGATGGTTGCCGGGTTTACCGACATCGAACACCAACGCCGACACCGTACGACCGTCAAGATTGACGGACTCCGGTGCTAAATATTCTTCCTGCAAAACACCGTCTATGTACAGTGCATAACTTTGGAAGGTGGTCTCGCCGTTATAGTGCATGGCAACCACTGTCTGTCCCATGCAAGTTGCATCAAATATCAAGGAACTGCCGGTCCAGTCAAAGGTAATTCCCTCGTCCAACACATCAAAGGAGCCTTCAATTTTGACCTTATCAAGCACATCCGGATCTTCCAAACGGTAGGTTGTTCGTGCATTCAAAAGGTCGGTATACAGCGTATGCTCTTTAACGCTGTAGGCGTGAGGAACCGAATAACAGATCTTCCCGTCCGTCAGGATCACATAGCCTCTGACCGTCAGCATCCGTTCATCCTCTATAGCAAAATCAGTGACATAATTACTATAGGTCACCAAACCGTCGCTCGCCTGCCAACAGGTATCAAAGTCCGCCGTCTTCTTCAAACAAACAGCCTTTGCATTGGCCAGTGTTAGGGTTTCATCCCGATCAAAGGTGCCGGACAGCAACAAAACGCCCCGTTCGGCAATGGCATAATCCGCACCGGCGGCCGACAGCCCGGTGCCGTCAGGCGAACGATAGGTATAATAAAACCGCATGGCCTGTTTACCGGCCTCTTGCTGTGCCGCCTTTGTCAGCACTGAAGCACCACCGTCTGAAAGCACCGTTGAGACACTGACATTATCGAAGGTGATGTCGCCCTTGCAAAGCGAGAACGGCATGGCCGAATCCTTCGCCATAGCCGCCACGGTAACGGTCGTCCAATCAGATACCGGCAGGTCTTTTTGCGTATCACCGATGATGACCGTTGTGCCGGAGGTTGACTGATACATGAAGGTTACCAGATAGGTTGTATGATCCTTTAAGGTGACAGAGGGCGCAATATTGATAGGCGATGCCGTACGGTTTCCGCCTAACGCCGTAGCGCTTTGGTAGCCTTTCGTTTTCCAATAGTCGCCCAACACAAGACCCGATTCTTCAAATCCGTTATAGCTGACCTGATTTTCGTCCCACTGAACGGGCATTTTCGGCACGGCGTAATAGGTCACGCTGTCACCGCTGACGGTAGGCGTATCGGTTAGAACGGCCGTTTGGCAGTCGGCATCGGTATACCAATCAAACGATGCGGCTGTGTAACCGGTATGATTCTCAAACAAATAATCCCCGGGCGCAACCAGTTTGTTCAGATCAACCGTTTCGCCGGCACGCACAAAGGTCTCGGCTAACGAATGACCAAAGCAATCCTTCAGTGCCACCTTGGTTTGCTTGACGATTTGATAGCGGCGCAGATATAACTGATTCAATCCGTACTGCGTATCGGCCGGTTCAGCGTTGATGGCGGTTCCATCCGCATTGTATCGTTTGGGAAGCTGTTTTGAAGAAACATATATACCGGCTACCGGCAACATGCCGGCCAGATCATTCGTGGTCAACGTATAGGTTTCGCTGATCCAATCGGTGGTTTGAGTGAAGGTTTTGTCGGCCGTTTTCTTTGTAAAGGTATTATCCGCCAAATCCAATCGGTTTTTGAGCGGCATGCCGACGCCCACCGACAAGCTCACACTGCCGCCCGGATAGGTCGAACCGTCCGGCAGGGTGCCTACTTCTTCAGCCGTTACAAGATCATTCACTTTGTATTCAATGGTGATATCATAGGTGGTATGCGGTTCCAAAACAAAGGCCTTTCCCTCGTCATCCGCAAAAATATAAGCGCCCTTATTCGGCCACGGCTGTGTGGCATAAAATTGAGCATAACCCTCGGTACTGTACTGTTGATATGACCAACCGCCACGCCGGGAAAGACCGGTATACGCATTGACCGGATCCCCGGCATAGACACTCGGACAAATGATTTTATAATCCCGATTGGTTTGCCCGGCCGTGGTGCAATCAAGCGAAATGCGGCGATCGTCAAAGCCGGCATACAGCTTGGTGACACCCGGCACCAGTTCGGCCCGGTCATCAACCGGTGTCGTACAGGCAGCATCGGTATACCAACCGGTAAAAACTTGATCCGCCGGTGTTTCGGGCACAAAGTATGGCATTTTGGCACGGGCATCGCCCTCAACGCTTTTGACGACTTTCCCGTCCACCATAAAGGATACGCCGGGTGTATAGCCGTTTTCCCAAATCTCAATAGATTCAATATCATAAGTAAAGGGATGCTCGTTACCCGCTTCATCGGTATAAGTACTGGCTGAAAAAAACAATGTTAAATAATTGTTGGTAACGCCGATATCCTGTTTAGAATCCTTGTCGACATCGCTTGGCGTCGTGCAAGCCGCATTGTTATACAGCGGCCAGTAAAAGGAATAAGAATCGTTTTCGGCATCGTATACCGGTTTCATCTCACAGCCGGGTGTTGTTTCATCCGGCACGAACAGCGCCTTGGTTCTGTTAATGCCGAAGGCGGTGATTGTTGTATCCCCGAAAACACGACTGGCCCAGTTGTTTCCGTTATTCACGGTCATGCCCATCACATAAACCGGTTTATTGGCCGGATTGTTGGCGTTGGCAATTTTTTCAACCGTATCGGCACCCATCGTGCCCTTGACCCGATTAGCGCCGGCGTTTAGGTAGTACTCATCCCAACTGGCAATCGGTTTGTTTCCGCAACCCAAAACAATAGCGCCCTGTGAACAGGCCGTCTCTACCTCTAAATAGGCGTTGATCCTAACCATATACTGCTTGCCGGGCAGCACCTCGAAGGGGCGGCCGTCGGTCGTCAGCGGTGTCAGATAAATAGCATTTCTGGCTTTTATCTGCAAAACATCCTTACCGCCCGTAGCACCGTCGGATATGGTTTTGTAGGTGATCTCGGCACCCGAAACTTGATCCGTATAATCCCACAACGGATAAAAGACATTGCCCTTATAGGTGGCCTGACTGTCCAACTCATAGGCAAACCGATCTTCGCCCGCCGCATATGAAAACTTATAATAGCGGCCAAGGCTGTTTTTCAAGCCAACCTCTTGCGGCTGTTGGGCAACAATCGGCACGGTGCAGACTGTCAATACCAGACAAACGGCAATCAACAGACTCATTCCTTTTTTCATCATGACATTTTCCCCCTTGATATAGCCTAATCCGGCAGACCTCGGTTATTTTTCATGATTTTCTTCTTGCAAAGCATGGCCCGAACAGGACGGTTTGTCCGATTGGCCGGTTCGCTCGCTGATCACATAACGGGGACGACTCTTGGTTTCCAGATAAATGCGACCGACATACTCCCCGATAACGCCCAATGAGAGCAATTGAATACCACCTAAAAAGCAAATGATACAAACAAGCGACGCCCACCCCGAAACGGCCGTCTCTAAAAGACGGCACAGCACCGACCAAATGACGCCGCTTAGACTGATCAGCGTGACCAAAAAGCCCAAGCCTGTCACGGCACGCAAAGGGCGCACCGAAAAGCTGGTGATGCCGTTTAGTGCCAGGCGGCACATTCCGTGCAGGGAATAATGCGTCTTGCCGGCCAAACGATCGGCTCGATCATAGTATATCGCCGTACTTCTGAAGCCCACCAATGGCACCATGCCCCGCAAAAACAGGTTGGTTTCCTTAAAAGAGGACAATACCTCTAAAACCGACTTGGACATCAGCCGATAATCGGCATGATCGGGGATGGTTTCAGCCCCCATCCACTGCATCACACGATAAAAGAATCGGGCACTGGAGCGTTTGAAGAAACCGTCATTCTTGCGACTGCGCCGAACACCGTATACAACCTCGTTGCCCTCTGCATATTTTACCACCATTTCCCGCATAGCAGACGGATCATCCTGACCGTCGCAATCGGTGGTGATGCAAATATCACAAAACCGCCGTGCCTCCATCATGCCGGCATATAAGGCATTTTGATGCGAAAAATTTCGACTTAGTCGAAGCCCGATCACAGCCGACTCGGCCTGTGCCAATGACTGTATGATGGCATAGGTTTGATCCCGGCTGCCGTCATCCACAAACAGAATCCGACTGTCGGACGAAACAAGCTCTTCTTCGATCAACGCCTTTAATTGCCCGATAAACAGCGGTGCCGTAACCGGCAACACCGCCTCTTCGTTATAGCAAGGGATAACCATATATAAACAGGGTTTCATCGCACACTCCTAAATCTTGGACACAGCCGGAACGCCGGCTTGCCCGAACAGTTTTTTGAGATGGTATCGGATGCCCGTGTTAACAGCGACAGATCCTATTGGATTTCTTCTTGTGTTCTCTGCCGATAAAGTTCGAAAAGGACAACGCCGTCATGGTGCGTTTCGCCGTTTCCTCTAAGGCTATGTAAAGTTGTTGGGGACGGTCAGAAAAAACAGCTTAACACCTTGAATATACTGTTCCTTCTCATTTTATAGGCCCATCCGTCGTCCTTGGGGTTTTCAATACATGAAAGGTCGTGGCCGTAAGCAAACCGGCCGCCCGGCCATTTCATTCACACCCTGCGGCGTCTTTTATCGCCTTGCATAATCCAGGACAAGCCATGCCTTTTACGGCCCCTTTGACCGTTGCGTTTTCTTCCGTACTTCACTGTCTTATTGACACAGTCATTCTATCATATGAAGTCCTATTTTTCAAGCGATTTTTCTGTGACGGATGTGTGTATGCAACATGGTTTTGATGTGCATAAAAAAACCGAAGCCCTGCGAATCGAAAGGCTTCGGTCTATTGGATAATCAGTAATTATTTTTTCAAGGCTTCTTCCACAGCCACAGCGCAGGCGACGGTGGCGCCGACCATGGGGTTGTTACCCATGCCGATCAGACCCATCATTTCCACATGAGCGGGAACCGAGGAGGAACCGGCGAACTGTGCATCGGAGTGCATACGGCCCATGGTATCGGTCATGCCGTAAGAGGCAGGGCCCGCCGCCATATTATCCGGATGCAAGGTACGGCCTGTACCGCCGCCGGAGGCCACAGAGAAATACTTCTTGCCTTGTTCAATACATTCCTTTTTATAGGTGCCGGCAACCGGATGCTGGAAGCGGGTCGGGTTGGTGGAGTTACCGGTAATGGATACATCCACGCCCTCGTGATGCATAATAGCCACGCCCTCGCGGACATCATCGGCACCATAACAGCGAACCTTGGCACGCTCGCCCTTGGAGTAGGCGGTTTCCTTCACGATTTTCAGCTCACCCGTATAATAGTCGAACTGTGTCTGTACATAGGTAAAGCCGTTGATACGGGAAATGATCTGGGCGGCATCCTTTCCAAGGCCGTTCAAAATGACCCGAAGATCTTCCTTACGAGCACGGTTGGCACTCTTGGCCAAACCGATAGCACCTTCAGCGGCAGCAAAGGATTCATGACCGGCCAGGAAGGCGAAGCACTTGGTTTCTTCTCTCAACAGCATGGCACCCAAATTGCCGTGACCAAGACCTACCTTACGGTCATCGGCCACACTGCCGGGAATACAGAAGGACTGCAAGCCCAAGCCGATCTTCTCGGCAGCCTCAGCAGCGCTGCCGACCTTTTCCTTCAAAGCAATGGCACAACCGACTGTGTAAGCCCAGCAGGCATTTTCAAAACAGATCGGCTGAATTCCCTTAACGATATTGTAAGCATCGACACCGGCCTCATCGCAGATCTGCTTGGCCTCTTCAATAGAAGAAATGGAATGCTTGACAAGCTCCGCATTGATTTGGTCGATTCTTCTTTCATAGCTTTCAAACAATGACATAACAGACGCCCTCCCTTTCTTACTCTTTTCTCGGATCAATGAACTTCACGGCATCTTCCACACGGCCGTACTGACCGGAGGCTTTCTTGATGGCCTCATTGGCGTCCATGCCGGATTTTACCATGTCCATCATCTTGCCCAGGTTGACAAACTTGTAGCCGATAATGGTGTCATTTTCATCAACCGCACATTCGGTGATATAACCCTCGGCCAGTTCCAAATAACGGGGACCCTTAACCTTGGTGGCATAAGTGGTGCCGACCTGAGAACGCAGACCCTTGCCCAAGTCTTCGAGTCCGGCACCTACCGGCAGACCGTCCTCACTGAAGGCTGTCTGGGTACGACCGTAAACGATTTGCAAAAACAGCTCACGCATAGCCGTGTTGATGGCATCGCACACCAAGTCGGTATTCAGTGCCTCCAAAATGGTTTTGCCAATGAGGATTTCGGAAGCCATGGCGGCTGAATGGGTCATGCCGGAGCAGCCCAGTGTTTCCACCAAGGCCTCCTCAATGACGCCGTTTTTCACATTCAGCGACAGCTTGCAGGCACCCTGTTGGGGAGCGCACCAGCCAACACCGTGGGTGAATCCGGAAATATCCTTGATTTCCATGGCCTTGGTCCAGTTGCCTTCCTGCGGGATGGGGGCCGGGCCGTGATAGGCGCCTTTAGCAAGGGGGCACATTGCTTCTACTTCTTTTGAGTATTTCATATAACTGACTCCTTTCGTCTGAATAGACAGAATACGACTGCACTTGCTAATTATATCACATTTTCACCAATTTACAAGAACAACCTTTTCATAATTCACAAAAGATTTTGTCAACCGGGTCGCCTGATTTTGTATACTGACGACAAAAACCGCGCGATAGACGGTGCTTTACCCAAAAAGTCTTTTTACAATATATTCTCAATACCACGGCGGGCATAACACCCGAAACATTTGCTCAAAGCGGTTCGCAGGCATAAAAATCCGGTGGCCCTGCAGCCACCGGAAAAAATCAATCAATCATACCGGCCAATTTCTTCTTAAGAAACACCAAGTCAGCCGTATCCACAAGACCATCCTTGTTACAATCAAGATTGCCGATGGGTTTGTTGGACAAAGCAGCTATATACATCTTCAGTTCAAAAAGGTCTGTGACATCGACCGTCCCGTCGGCATTGATGTCGCCGGGCTCTAACTGGCTCTTATCCTTCCATACAGCATACAAAATCGTATCCTGCGTGAATCTGGCTGTGGCCTGGGGCAAATACTCCACAGACTGTGCCGAAGGATCGGTTGTCCAACCCATAAAGACATGGTTTTCTTTGGTGGGGAGTTCCTTGCTGATGGTCAAAGCCTCCTCAAGATAATGGCAGTACTGCATTTCCGGCAAGCCTTCGGCGCCCTCTGATACATAGCGAACCGCAGCCGGCGCATAGGTCGTCGGATTCAAGACCAGGCTGTCCACACAGGCCTCATTACCGAATGCATCCTTGGCATATGTATGAACGCAATAGGCGTCATCGGCCGTCTGATAATTGGCCGTCTTAACCGACAGCACATAGGCACCGTTCTCATCAGGCTCAACGGTTGTCCATGTTATATCTCTCTGATCATTAGAGGCCGTCCAAACCGCCATACGAACATTAGCAACCGCCGTATTGTCGGTTATTTTTATGGAGAGGGTAAAGCCATCGGCGCTGATGTCCGTGACCTTTCTTTGAGAAGCAACGGGCGCTGTGGTATCGGTCACCGTAAAGGTCCTTTTTTCCAAGACCTTTTCGACCGTTCCGCTGATACCGATAATGGACAAAGTATGCTCACCGGGCGTCAAACCGCTGATATTCACATCCTCATAAAAGCCCACCGTTTCGCCCTCACCGGGACAAGCACTGCCGAAGGCCGCCTTCACATCGGGACGGCTGTATGTCAACAGTTGTTTCTTTTCAAGGCTGTCCACCTGATAATAACAGGTCTGACGGCCCGTGCTTGAAAAAGCCCATCCCCGAATGCTCATAACGGTATTCTGAGACAAATCATAGGAACTGTTTGATGTCGGTGTATCCAAGGCCGCCGTAAAGGATGCATCCACCGCTTGGTTGACCGTCACAAATTCTTCGGCGATATAACCTTCATAGACGGTGCCGCTGACGCTGGCTTGGGCATAATACCACTTGGAACCGTCCGAGGCTTGTACATAGGTCAAAATATTGACAATCTGGTTCTTATCAAGATAGGTCATCGGTGTACCGTCAATAGGCTGCGTTCTCATGCGAACCGAGGTGGCATTGATATAGTTGGAATGAGCCAAGGGATCGGACGTCGGCACATCCTTTTCCACCACGGTCACATACACGCCGTAAACATAGCCGGTCAGCTCTTGACCGTTGACCACGGCGCTGACTTTATACCATTCGTCACCCTGCGCATCGGTTGTTTTTTCCAACACGGTAACGACCTGTCCGCTATTCAAGTAAGCGATGATATTGGCATTAGTGGCCGTTGACGGCTCACTTCTCATACGAACCGCATCACCGTTAATGCTGTCTTTGGGTTTAGTATCGGTTTGATTTGGTTCATGCAAGGTAACCAGTTGTGCGAACACATAGCCTTCCTGGCCGGTCGACAAAACCTTTACCCGATACCAATCGTCGCCGTTGTCGTCCTTCACCGTTTCCAACACATCAAGCGCCGTACGGTAAGGCAACACAGTGGTATAACTGTTGTTAATACCGGGGCCGGTACGCAAACGAGCGCCTGAAGCATCGTTGATGAAATCATGATCCGGCTCCGTGATACCGGGATCTATATTACCCGAATACGGCGGTGTCACGAAAGCCTGCAAGCAAATATTGCTGACTGAAACCGTGGAATAACACACACGGTCGCCTGTGGCATTGCCGTGAACAATGCAAATGGTGTCATCCGACGGATTATAACTGCACACAATCGCTACATGCTGACTGCGACAGTAGGTGCCGTCGCTGTTCTTGGCAGGGAAAAAATATCCGTTACCGTCATTAGGGTTGTATAAAACCAAATCGCCCCGTTTAGGGGTATACCCGTCTTTATAATGATAAGTGCCGCTACGACGATACTCATTGGCACGGGCGGATTTGAGAATCACCGATGTCGGAATGCCAGCCTGATTGGCGCACCAGCTAATAAACATTCCGCACCACGGCGCATAGGTCATACCGTACCAAGCACCGTACTTAGTTCCTGTGCCGTATTCGGTGCCCCAATAGCCAACCTGTGTCATGGCCACCCCTATCAAATCCTCAATCTGATTGCCGGTGTTGGTCCATGTGTTGGGATAATCGGTTGAGTAGGCAGACACGGTCATGCCACCCATCAGTGAACTAACAAGAATGATAACCGCCAATACCGCCGTCAATCCGCGCGTCATTGTTCGCTTCATGTTTTGCATCGCCGTCCCTTCCTAATCATTTGCATCCTATTCTCTTGCTCGATTAGTATAACATATAATTCAAAAAATGTCAAATCTGTAACCTTTTTGTTTTCAAATTTGTAACATTTTCCTTTTTGACTCCTTGTTGATATGTTTCTTTAACCAAATCATTGTTGGTTTGGTGTTGAAAAAATCGTGACATCCTCCCTCGTTTTCTGCTCTTTTGTATTGACTTTTTTGCCCATTCGTTCTACAATATGAGCAATGAAAGCGGTTTCATTTGTGAACCGACGCCCTATTTTTGTAACAGAAAGGTTGTTTTGTATGAATCCTATTCTTGAACAAATCAGCAAGATCGGTCTTGTGCCGGTCATTAAGTTGGATGACCCCGATAAGGCGGTTGATTTGGCTCGTGCGCTTAAAAAAGGCGGTATTCCGGTTGCCGAGGTAACCTTCCGTGCCGCCGGTGCCGACCGTGCCATTCGCAACATTGCCCGTGAGCTGCCCGATGTTTTAGTGGGTGCGGGTACCGTCATCACAGTTGACCAGGTCAAACAGGCTGTGGATGCCGGCGCCAAATATATCATCTCCCCCGGCTTTGACCCGGAGGTTGTTTCCTACTGCGTTGAGCACAACATTACCCCGGGTGTCACCAATCCGTCCGAAGTCAGCCAGGCTACCAAGATGGGACTTGAAGTTGTTAAGTTTTTCCCGGCCGAAGCAGCCGGCGGTCTTAAAGTATTAAAGGCCCTGGCCGGCCCCTTCCCCAAGATGCGCTTCATCCCCACCGGCGGTATCAACCCCGATAACCTCAATGAGTATTTGGCCTTTAATAAGATTCTTGCCTGCGGCGGCAGCTGGATGGTTCCCGGCAAGCTGGTAGACGCCTGCGACTGGGACGGCATCACGGCTTTGGCCAAAGAGGCTGTTTTGAAAATGCTGGGTGCCGAGCTGCGTCATATCGGTATTAACTGTGCCGATAAGGACGAGGCCGCCTTGGTCGCCGCCCGTTTTGAGCAATTGCTCGGCGGTAATCGTGAAACAAGCAAGTCCTTCTTCGCCGGTTGCGATGAGCTGGAATGTATGTTTATGAAGGGCCCCGGCGCCAACGGTCATTTGGCCATTGCCGTTAACAGTGTCGAGCGTGCTATGACCTACTACAGTGCCATCGGCTTTGCCTTTGATACCGATACCCTGGTGCTCGATGACGCCGGCAAACCGAAGTTTGTCTACTTTAAGGATGAAATCGGCGGCTTCGCCGTCCATCTGGTTCGTCGGTAAGATGTGCCGTTTTCTCGGCATAGAAAATACGTATTGAAACGCAGCTACCCGAGGGTGAAAACTCTCGGGTATTTTTTAAGGTAATACAGCCGTTTTCTCTGCCTTTTTCAATGTCCGGTGCCAAATCCCCTGCTGCGTTCGTCCTTCTCTTTTTCTGACATGGAATGACATGCCACATATAATCATATAACGGCTTTCATAAGACGGGAAAGGAAGAACGCTGCTATCAAAAAAACAGGAACAGTTTTCACTGCTCCTGCTGATTATATCGTTTATAAAGCCGCACAGACTAAAAACATGGGAAACTCCCTCTTCATTCCATTGGTGCGGGCTGTTTATTAAAACATCGGTCTATTCCTTACCCTTTCAAAAAATAAGGTTTTCGTTTGTTACGGTTCGTTCTGTTTGGGACTCACCCCTTTCCTGTTATTTTGCAAAATTAACCGGTTCGGCTTCCGTTTTCATCGGTATCAGCCACCTTTCCTTGATCTGGTTTTATTATAAAGCATTTTTTACTAAATGTCAATAGAAATGTGCATATTTTTTATTAAAATTTTATAAACTATTTGTGACACAGATGCCAAATATTCCTATTGACGAATACAGCACAATCCTGTACAATAAGGTAAAGCATAACGGCGGTTGGATCGAACGCGGACAACGGCATTCTCATCCGATGAAACGGTTCACTTGCCCCGAAAGGAAAGAATAAATCATGAGTGAAGACATTAAGAACGACGATTATAATCCCGATATTGTCACCTTGACCGACGACGACGGAAAAGAATACACCTTTGAGGTGCTGGACGCCGTGGAAACCGATACCGATCGGTATTTGGCACTGTTACCTGTGTATGACGATCCGCAGAAAATGCTGGACGATTCGGGCGAATTGGTTATTGTGAAGGTAGCCGAGGAAAACGGTGAGGAATACTACTGCGAGATTGAGGATGACGATGAATACGAAACCATCGCCGACGCCTTTACCGACCGGTTACAGGATTATTTTGAAATTGCGCAAGAAGAGCAATAAAGAAAGGATCATAACATGGACAGTCGTCACAAATTTTTATTACAGCCCGATGACAATCGCCCGTTTTACCGTGATTTGCGTTCCAAGGCCGATGATCGCACCGTTCTAACCAACCCCCACAAGGGCTGGTACATTCACTATATTGACAACGGTGTTGTCAGAGAGTCTTATCGTGACGACATCCCCGAAGGCACCTTCCCCGACTATCTGCCCGGAACAAAGTTCTTATATCTGCGTTTTGACTGGATTGATCTTGAAAAAGAAGACGGCGTCTTTGACTGGAGCTATTTAGATCACATCATGGACACCTTCGGAGCCAAGGGCTACAAATTCATGTTCCGTTTTTGTACCTACGAGGGCTTTGAAGAATGCCTGCGCTCCACACCGCAATTTGTCTTTGACAAGGGAGCCAAGTTCAATGTTTGCAAGGAGCATTTCATCGAGCCTGTCTACGATGACCCGATTTTCATGCACTATGCAGAGCGGTTCATCAAGGCCTGCGGTGAAAAATTAGACGGTG
Organism: Clostridiaceae bacterium; assembly: GCA_016295355.1. GTDB lineage: Bacteria > Bacillota > Clostridia > Oscillospirales > Acutalibacteraceae > SIG607. The sequence goes on along the minus strand of JAEDLK010000006.1, from coordinate 1,245 downwards.
ATCCCCGTGTCGAAAGTGTTGACATCGGCACCTTCGGTACCTTCGGCGAGGGACACACCTATGGCGGCTCTGAGAAAATCTACTCCTTTGAAACGCTGAAATGGCATTTGGACATTCACGCCAAGGCCTTCCCTCACACACGGTTGGTGGTCAACGACGATCTTTTGACACATTTATACAGCTATTCCAAAGAACAATGTCTATGGTTGGCCGATTATTGCATTTCCCTTGGCATGAGCATTCGGGATGACTCCATCAATGTGCCGTGGTTCAGCCAGTCCATGGGGTACGATACCCTGCGGTGCGGTGAATTGTTTAACCGCTTTAAGGAGCACACGCCGGTTGATTTGGAATTTGAACATTATGAGCTGAACGATGCCCGTAGCCGTTTTTGCAACGGATACCGCCATATTGAAGCACTCAAGGGTGCCGGAGCGACTTATGCCGGATTTCACGGTCATGCCAGTGTGTGGAACGCCGAGCAACGGGATTTGCATGAGTATTTGGCCAATCGGTTGGGTTACTGGTATTTCCTGGACGGCTATATCTTGCCTCCGTTACTTGCCGGCACTCGTCCCATCATGGGTTTGCGTGTCACCAACAAAGGCTTTTCCCGTGCGTATGACAGCTTTGAGTGCCGGATTGTGCTTGAGGACAAAGACGGCAAACGGTACACGGTTTGCCGTCAGCCGGCCGGCAACGAGACTTGGCTGTCCAATCAAACGGCAACACCGGCCTATACATTGGATTTAACACAGATCCCCGCCGGCAACTATCGCGTGTTGTTCGGTCTGTTTGAGGAGCAAACACCCGTGTTGTTTGCCTTAAGTGACGAACTGCTCACGCACGACGGCTATTACACCTTGGAAACCGTCGCTGTCGAATAGCATCAACCCTTCTTTCTTCCTGCCCTGTTCGCGGACCGTGGCTATTATAACCCTACAAGTTTTTTAATTGGGAGCTCTTGCTCGGCCGGCGGGTTTGCAGGCCTCCCGCCTTTTGGCGGACGTTGGAAGCACAAAACCGGACGGCGGGCACCCACCTGCTTTACGCAGGTTATCAATCGCCCCTTACGGCAGGGCGGGAAGATGATGGCACATGGCAGACCTGTTTTGGCAGGTCTGTTTTTATCATGGTTATCGATAGTCGAAATAGTGGTTAAATACACTATTTCGAAACCAAATCTTCGTTTTTTGGTGGCAAATTTTCAAAGAAAATTTGTCGATACCATTGCAATGGATATAG
>JAEDLK010000005.1 GCA_016295355.1 Clostridiaceae bacterium | reverse complement strand
TATTGTAGCATAAGAAAAAGGTAGATACATGGTGGTTTTCCATGTGTCTACCTTTATGTTACTATTGCATTAAGTAGGGGGTTGAAACGTGGCTATAGCCGATTATGTATCAAGGCATTAGATGGTACAGACCGACAAAGGCCTTTCCGGTAAAGGAGGCCGGCAAAGCCGTAGGTTTTGACTCGAGGCTTGTTTGTTGTAAGGCGACACAATAACCTTTTTCCGCTAACGCAGTTTCCCGTTTTTTACATAGGAAAGGATTTGGGTCTGTGTAACCGATCAGTTACGACCATCGTTTGGCGGGGTGAAGAAACACGTCTTTTAATCCGCCGTGTCGCTTATAGGAACGGTACGGTTATGCCTTGAAAACCTGTTGGAGAGTAAGGTCATTGTCAAGCAACAGAATATCGGCGTCCTTACCCACAGCCAGGCTGCCCTTTCGGTCGTCGATTTTCAACAGTCGGCAGGGGTTCAGCGAGGCGGCATTGAAGATGTCGTGAAGCGGAATGTCGGTGGCTTCATGGACATTTTTAAGTCCATCCAACAAATCGGCTACACTGCCGGCGATGGTGCCGTCATCCAACAGACATGTCTTGCCGGTTTTGGTGACATGCAGGCCGCCTTGTATGTAAGACCCATCGGGACATCCCGCCGGTGAGATGGAATCGGTGATGAAAATGAGATGATCCTTCTTTAAGCGATAAACTAGGGAATAAAAGGCCGGATGTACATGGAAGTTATCGCAAATCAGCTCGGTGTAGGCCTGTTCCTCGCTTAAGGCCGCCTCTGCCACACCGGGTTGACGGTGGCTTAGTCCCGACATGGCATTGAACAAATGGGTGGTATCGGTTGCACCGGCCCTATAGGCTCTGATGGCCTGTTCGTAGGTGGCATTGCTGTGACCCACGGCAACGATGATGCCGTTTTCGGTTAAGGTGCGGATAAAGGGTTCGGCACCGGGCAATTCGGGCGCACAAATGACCAAGCGAAGAATGTCCTTAAAAGAAAGCACCAAAGAGGCATCGGGATTCATCAGCCAGTCTTCCCGATGAGCACCCTTTTTGGCATGGCTTAAGAAGATACCCTCCAAATAGAGGCCGAGGACATGGGCATCGTCTGGGGATTCCTTAAAGCAACGAAGGGTTTGCGCCACGAGGTCAAGTTGTTCCTTTTCTACCGTGCAGAGGGTGGGGCAAAAGGAGGTGACACCGGTGGCCAGTAAATGACGGGCGATGGTGTGCAGTGCCTCGTTTGTGCCGTCGGAGGTATCCTTGTTCATGCACCCGTGAATGTGAAGATTGACAAGTCCCGGTGCAATCAGACCGCCCTTGGCGTCTATGATTTGCGTGCCGTCGGGCAAGGCTGACCCGTCGTCCGGCTCTATGGCACGGATGAGCGAATCAAACAACAGGCGTTGTCCTGTAAGCAGGCCGCTTTCGGTAATCAGCGTGCCGTTTCGTAAGCATTTCATACTGTCGTCCCCTTATTGGATCTCTTGAAGCTATTATAGCATACAACCGGGGCTTTTGAAAGCATTATTTTACTTGCAACTGACGAAAAATGTGGTACAATAGAAAAAAGGAAGGGGATTATTAAAATGAAAAAAACTGTTTTAGTCGAAATTTCTGCACGGCATGTTCATGTAACGGAGGCTGATTTGGCTGTTCTGTTCGGTAAGGATCATAAGCTGACCCCGAAGAAGGATTTGTCACAACCCGGCCAGTTTGCCTGCGAGGAGCGTGTAACCGTTGTCGGCCCAAAGCGTGAGTTGGCCGGTGTGTCCATTTTGGGCCCCTGCCGTAGTCATACACAGGTTGAATTGTCCTTGACCGACGCCAGAAGCATCGGTGTTAAGGCTCCCATCCGTGAGTCGGGTGATTTAGACGGCAGTGCCGGATGCCGTTTGGTCGGTCCCTGCGGCGAGGTTGAAGTCACACAGGGCGTGATTGCAGCGAAGCGTCACATTCATTTGGCTCCTGAGGATGCTGAAAAGTACGGTATCACCGATAAGCAGGTTGTCAGCGTAAAAATCCAGACAGAGGATCGTGCTTTGGTCTTTGACGATGTGGTGGCCCGCGTAAATCCGAACTATAAGCTGGCCATGCACTTGGATACCGATGAGGCAAATGCAGCCGCTGTTCCGGGTAGTTGCGAGGCGGAAATTCTTGTCTGATCCGATCGGTCTGTATCTACATATTCCGTTTTGCCGGCATCGGTGTGCTTACTGTGACTTTTACACGGCTTGCCCGAGTCCGGTTCGAATACAGGCGTATCTTTCCCGATTGACGCAAGAGATAGAAGAATGGGGTGGCCGTATTGACCGCCCCATTGACACATTGTACTTCGGCGGCGGTACACCGTCTTTGTTGACGGTCAATCAGTTGAACGGGCTGATGACGGCTGTGCAACAATCCTTCACCCTGTTGTCGGATGCCGAAATCACATTGGAACTTAATCCCGACACGGCTGATAAGGATACCTTGGCCGGCTATCGGCAGGTCGGGGTCAACCGTTTATCAGTTGGTTTGCAATCGGGGGATGACCGTGCGTTGAAAACCTTGGGTCGAAGACACACGGCAAAGCAGGGTGCGCAGGTTATAACCGATGCCAAAAGAGTCGGCTTTGACAATATCAGTGTGGATGTTATGCTGGGTGTGCCCAACAGTGATGAGCAGACACTGGAAAAGACCCTGCAAATGGTCAAGACGCTTCGTCCGGAGCATCTATCGGCTTATATGTTGATTTTAGAGGAAAACACGCGTTTCAAGGCACGCCGTGAGGAATATCGCTTTTTGGATGATGAAGCATTGTGCCAGCAATATCTGCGGCTTTGCGAACGGTTGCGAGAGTGGGGATACCGCCACTATGAAATATCCAATTTTTGTTTGGATGAAAAGCGAAGTCGACATAATTTGCGTTACTGGCAGGACAGAGAGTATTTAGGGTTAGGACCATCGGCGTATTCGTTTTTAGACGGTCGGCGGTTTCATCAGCCGGCGAATGTATCGGCCTATTTACAGGGTGAAGAAACGGTGTATGACGAGCCGGGCGGCACCCTTTTTGAATGGCTGATGTTGGCTTTGCGGTTGGACGAAGGGTTGAACGCCAAAACACTCGGCCAGCGTTACGGAAAGCGTTTTTCAGATGCCTTTATCTCAAAAGCTCAGGCGTTGTCCGAACAACAACTGGCGGAGTTTGACGGCACCACCTTTGCGCTGACCGAAAAGGGTATGCTGGTTTCAAACAGCATTATCACTCAATTATCCGAGGAGGACTTGTATGAGAACCTATAGAATTCATGTAATTCGCCATGGGCTGACGCTGGGCAATGAACAAGGGGCGTATATCGGCGTGACCGATTTACCGTTGTCACCGGCCGGTGTTCGTAATTTGAAAAACCTTACCGATCAGATAACCTATCCGACGGTTGAAAAGGTTTATACCAGCCCGTTGTTACGCTGTCGGCAAACCGCTTCGATTTTATATCCCGATTTTACGGCGGAAAACATGGATAATCTGCGGGAATATGATTTCGGTGTTTTTGAGGGGCGCACGGCGGTTGAATTGGAGAGCGACCCGGATTTTTTCCGTTGGACTTCCGGGCAGATTCCCTGTCCGCCGGGTGGCGAGGACAGCACCGAGTTTGCCAAACGTATTTGCTTGGGACTGAACGAAGTGGTGTTGGATATGATGGATTCTATGGTGCATGATGCCGCCTTAATTGTGCACGGAGGGGTTATTATGACGCTTCTCTCCTGCACGGCCTTGCCCAGACGCCGTAATTTTGAATGGGCGTGCGAGCCGGGGCGCGGCTATACGCTGATTGTAAACCCGTCCCTTTATCACAGCAGTGGTGTGGTTGAGGTTAAGGAAACCATTTGACGCATTGTTCGGTGATACACAAAAAAGAGTCTGTAAAAGCTGTTGCCTTTACAGACTCTTTTCCTTGGGTAGGAAACCGACCGCCGTTAGGTCTTTTGGTTTTCCCGTATCGCCTTGTCCCTTTTGGCCAACCCTTGTGAAATGGTTGGATATTCGTTCGGCGTGTTGGCGGTATCTTGTACTTGATAGGTGCCGTACTTATTGATCATGTCGAACGAGGAATGGGGAATACCGTGAACGGGGTTAACGGAGATTTCTAACAGCGGTTTGCTGTCTTTTTTATGTGACATGGGTTTTAACCTCCCACAGCTATTATCAACCGTTTTGTGGTAAAATACCCAAAACAAATATTGCCAAAACCAGCACAAAATATAGGATAGTGCCGACATTCAAATAAACGGTTGTAAACACCCGGCCTTTTTTGATGGCAAAGGCATTGCCCGGCAGATACAGTTGTTTTCGTTTGCGAATGAGCCAAATGATGCCCACAACGGTTGCAACCAGTTCAAAAACGGTCAATAGACCCAAAAACAGCATTCCTTCACCCACACCTGCGACAGAATCCGGATAAATCCGCTGAATAAAGGCCGGCAAAACACCCAACAGTAAGTTGAACAGACAATGCAGTAAAATCGGATACCAGAAATTTTTGGTGCGCAAATAGACATACCCGAGAACCAAACCGACGCCGGTCGCATAGAATAATTGCATAACATTGCCGTGCGAGAGTCCGAAGGTCACAGCGGTAAAAAGCAGGGCATTCTTTTCGCCGTAGGGACGCAGACGGTCCAAGAGCAAATGACGGAATAAGACCTCCTCCATAATCGGCCCTAACACAGCCACAAGCGTGTAGCTGATCAAGGCGTGCGGACCGTCCAATGTTTGCTCCAATCGATCGGTGATGTCATACCCTAACTGGTTTTCCAAAAGGGCGGTGATGAGTCTGCCGATCTGATTGCCGACAAAAGCGATGGCCACACAGGCTGTAAAGGTGCCTAAAAAGCTGCTACATGTCATCCGCTCGGGCATATATCGATAGACCGGCAGTTTTCGTACAATGAGAAAGACAAGTAAAATACCGATGATGTATTGACTGAACACCATGACACCCAGTTCAAACAAATCGTTGTTGATAAGGGATGGATTCACATTCATGGCAACGGCGGAAATGATCATAGAGAGAATCAGACTTGTCAGCAGATAACAGAACAGAGAAAGAGATACACGCGTATACGCTTTTTCGGCACTGTACGGCGGGGGCAGAGGGGCGGAATGTTTCATAACAGGCAACTCCTTATCACTGAATTATGGTTGATGGATTAAATCGGCCACTCTTACGCCGAATATTTGACGGGCAAACCAAACATCGTCAACACAGAATCGCTGACCGTTTAGATTGTTGAGAATATCGGCGTCCTCCTTAAAGCAAAACTGCAACGAATAGGAGTAAAGCGCCTGACGAGAAAACCCGTTCTTCTTATCGGCGGCCAATGTTCCGTACTTGCCGTCGCCTACCAACGGATGTCCGATGCTTGCCATGTGGGCACGGATTTGATGGGTGCGTCCTGTCAGCAGTTCGATTTCCAATAACGCCATATTGTTTTTAGCCTTCAAAACCCGGTACCGGGTCACAATTGTTCGGTTGTCAGCGGTTTTTTGCTTTTGCAAAAAGACCTTGTTCTTTTGCTCGTTTTTTTCCAAATAGCCGGTCAGTGTAGCTTCCTTTTTATCGGGAATGCCATGCACCAAGGCCAAATATCGCTTGTCGATTTCGCGGCTTTTGATTTTGTCGCATAAAATTCGTAGGGCTCGGGCGTTTTTGGCGGCGATGACTAAACCGCCGGTGTTGCGGTCGATGCGGTTGGCTAAGGCCGGATGAAAGGCATTCTCATCCTCGGGGTTATAACAACCTTTTTTGTAAAGGTATTTCTGAATGCGACCGATGAGGGTATCAGAGTATTCATTTTTATCGGGATGTACCAGCAGTCCCTGCGGTTTGTCTGCCAAAAGGATATTTTCATCCTCATAAACCACGGTGAGCTGATCACCGGCGCGCAGAAAATCATAATGCGGCGGCATTTTGGCAAAAAAATCATCCGGTAAATAGGCCGAAACAACATCGTTTTCGCACAAACGGGTGTTGATTTGCGCACGCTTGCCGTTGACTTTAATATTCTTGAGCCGAATATTTTTATATAGCAAAGCAGGCGGTAATTGCGGGGCTGCCTTCGATATGAATTTGTCTAAACGCTGACCGGCATCATTTTTTGTTACGGTCAATACCTTCATACATAATCACCTTAGAAAAAATTGAAAAAAAGATTGGATTTTGTTATTATTTGTAGTATGATAGAGAAGAAAACGAGGGGAGGGAACGGATATGCCCGGAATTCATGACGGTCACAGGGAACGAATGTTAGCAAAATTCAGCCAAAACGGATTTCACGGAATGAAAGATCATGAAAAACTGGAGATCATTCTGTTCTTTTCGATTCCCCGACATGATACCAATGAATTGGCACATTTGCTGCTGAACCGGTATCACACCGTTTCGGCGGTCATGGATGCCCCCGAAAAGGAATTATTGGCATTTCCGCATATTACCAAGCGTACCTGCCAGTTGTTTCAAATGATAAAGGAAACCTCCGTTCTGTACCGCATGGAAAAGGGTGCTCAAAAAGAGTATATGACCACTTTGGATGAAATCGGCACTTATTTTTTGGTGTATTACGGCAATTGTATTGATGAAAAGCTCACCGTGATGAGCCTGAACAATAAACGCAAGTTCTTATCCTGTGATGTGGTGGGCGAGGGCGATATTTCCTCGGTCGGTGTCAGCACCCGCAAGGTTGTGGAAACGGTGCTGCGCACCCGTGCCAGCGAGGTTGTGTTGTGCCACAATCATCCCGGCGGTATCGCGTTGCCTTCAAAGGCCGACATCTGCATCACCGAAATGATTCGGGATATTCTCGAACCCCTCGGGATCCATTTAATAGACCACATTATTGTGGCAGGGGAGGATTATGTTTCCTTGGCTTCCTCGGCCGCTTATCGGGATATTTTCATACAGGGTCATTAAAGCAAGTAAGAATCTGTTGCTTTTTGGCATAAAAAACGCCCTGCATACAACCCTTTTGTCCGCCGCCTCGACCGTTCAAACAGGTCATCAGGTCGGCGGCTTCTTTTTGCAACGACGGCGTTTGAGCACTTAACACAAAGGCATACCCGACGGCGTCGTTACCGCTTAACACGGCACACAGGCCATCACATTTTTCCTTTAGCAAATTCAGCAGATAGATTCGGTCATCCCGAGATAAATCCTCGCCGAAATAGCAAAGGTTGCCTTTTTTGATTGGAAGGCTTTCGACTTTGCTTTGTAAAACAGAGCGTTTAAGGCCGATGAGTTCAAACTGTAACCGTTCGTTTTCCTTTTGCAAGGACAAAACGGCTTCGGCCGTTTGGTGCTTAGGGGCTTTAAGGGCGGCCGAAATCTGCTTAATTTGCCGATGTATGTCGGCCGCATAGTCAAGCGCATCACGGCCGCAGGCGATCAACAAACGAGTGCCGCCGCGGTTTGAGGCAAAAGAGAGAATCTTGATTTGACCGACTTGTCCGGTGGAGCGTACATGAGGCGCACAACAGGCACAGCAATCCACCGATTCAATGGTGACAATACGGGTGTGCTCATACGAATCCTTTTTGGAACGAAATGAAAGATGTGAGAGCGTCTGCTCATCGGGATAACAGGCCGTTACCGGCAAATCTTTCCAAATGACCTCGTTGGCCTGCCGTTCAAGCGCTTCAATCTGCTCGGCAGTCAGTACACCGCCGACATCCATGGTCACCTCGGTGTCGCCCAGGTGAAAGCCGACATTCTCATAGCCGTAGGCACGGTAAATAAGTCCCGATAATATATGCTCGCCGGTGTGATTTTGCATTTTACGAAAACGGGGTTCGAAGTCAATGACACCGCTTATGGTACCGCTGACAGGACCGTCGGTTTGATGAACAATGGTGCCGTCCGGCTGTAACAGAACATCGGTTACACGCTGATTCCCCAACAGGCCGGTATCAAAGCTTTGACCGCCCTCTGTCGGAAAAAAGAGGGTGGCGTCCGTGACCACAAGCCAACCGTGCTTGCCCTTTTCGCAGGAGAGTACCGTGGCTGTAAACTGTGTGGCAAAACTGTCTTCATCGTAGAGTTTTCGGGTCATATACATCCGTCCGTTTCCATTGGGTATTTCTATGACAGGCGACAAGTCAAAGTGAAACGAAACCTTCTATGAGTCACGCATTGGGCTTTGACCTTCTTCGACATCTGTTTTATATTATACAGCAAATTTCACGCTTTGGCAATCAAAAACAATTTGGCGTCGCGAACGTCTTATTTCCAATCATAACCATCCCGGTAAATAGTGGCTGTGATTTCGCAGTGAGCTTTGCGAAAACGGCAAAGAGCACAGATAAAATATGAAAAAACAGTAGGAACACTTGACAAAAATGGTATGAATAGTATAATTAGTTGTATAAATCATACTTTGAGGTGATACGATGAAAAGCGTGGAGCGAAAAACGACGGGGGAAACGTCTGTCGAGCAAGAGAATCAGCCAACTGTCCACGAACAGTCACGGCACTCAGAGTGCCCGGCACAGGGCAAGTATGCCTGGACAGTGAGAATCGGCGAAAAGGGGCAGTTTGTTATTCCCAAGCAGGCCAGAGATCTTTTCGGCTTTAAGCCGGGGGATTCCATTTTGGTTTTAGCGGATATTAACCGTGGTATTGCGATTCCGCCCAAGGGGCTTCTTGATCGAATGGCACAGCGGATCTTTGATGAACAACCGCCGCAAGAGGAGGGTTAAGCATGAAGGTTTTAGAGGTGGAAAACCTGTGCAAGGTCTATGAGGGTTTTGCCTTGAACAATGTCTGTTTTTCTTTGGAAGAAGGAAAAATCATGGGATTTATCGGCCGAAACGGGGCCGGCAAAACCACCACTCTTCGCTGTATTCAAAATTTGGCTCATCCGTCAAGCGGCACGGTTCGCTTTTTCGGACTTGATTTCGCCGCGCATGAAACGGACATTAAGGCGGATATCGGCTATGCTTCGGGTGGCGCTCATTATTATCTGCGCAAAACGCTCAAGGAAATCGTGAGCGTGACCAAGACTTTCTATGAAAATTGGGATGAGGATGCCTACCGGCGGTACATGGCTCGCTTTGCTTTGAATGAAAACAAACGGGTGATGGATCTGTCCGAAGGTATGAAGGTCAAATTCAACTTGGTGTTGGCTTTGTCCCACAAGGCACGGCTTTTGTTGTTGGATGAGCCGACCAGCGGATTGGATCCCGTGTCCAGAGACGAACTGTTGGAAATCTTCCTGGATTTAGCCGGCGAGGGTGTTGCCATTTTGTTTTCCACCCATATCACCTCGGATTTGGAAAAATGCGCCGATATTATTACCTACATGAAGCAGGGAAGCATTGTGGCCTCTAAGACGACCGAGGATTTTATCAATACCTATCGGTTGGTTCATTTGCCCGAAAGTGTCACGCCGGAGCAGGAGCAACATCTTTTAGGCGTTTGCTGCTCGAAAAAAGGCAACACAGGCTTGGTGTTAGCCGAGGATGCCCGGTGGTTCGACGGGGCCGAAATGACCCTTCCGGATTTGCAAGATATTATGGGACATCTTGAAAAGAACAAAGAGGGTGAATCTCATGCTTAAATTATTGAAAAAAGAATGTCGACTAACGGCATCGGTGCTTTCGTTTTTGTTTATTGCTTTTTCGCTGTTGACCTTTTTCCCGGGCTATCCGATCTTAATAGGGGCTTTCTTTGTTTGCATGGGTATTTTCCAGAGCTTTCAGCAGGGGCGGGAAAACAACGACATCCTGTACACGGCTTTGTTGCCGGTTAAAAAACGGGATGTGGTGTTGGCCAAATTTGTCTTTACGGTGACCATTGAGCTGGTGGCCTTTTTGCTGATGGCGATGATCACGCTGATTCGCATGATTTTTCTGTGTGATGCCGGCCCATATGTCGGCAATGCACTGATGAACGCAAACTTTGTGTTCTTAGGTTTTGCACTGATTGTGTTTGGCCTTTTCCAGGCCTGCTTTTTGTGTGGTTTCTTCCGCACGGCCTACCGATTTGCAGGAGCGTTTATTCGCTTTATCGTGTTCGCCTTTATTGCCGTCCTTGTGGGAGAAAGCCTACACTATTTACCGGGATGTGCCGGGCTTAATGCAACCGGTTTTACCGATATGGACGTACAACTGGCTGTTTTTGCGTTCGGTCTTGTGTTCTTTGTCACAACCACACTTTTGTCCTATCGCTTTTGCGTTAAACGTTTTGAACAGTTGGATTTATAATGACTATAGAATATCCAAACGCTGGAAAGCGTTTCGATAAGCCGATTTTATCGGCTTTTGCAAATTCGAATACGCAAGTTTTTGAATTTGCTCTATATTCATGGCCATGGTATCGACAAATTTTCTTTGAAAATTTTCTACCAAATCGAAGATTTGGTGTCGAAATCGTGTATTTAACCACTATTTCGACTATCTATAACCATTATAAGGAAATAGGTGTAGAATCTCCCCGTCGGCCGTTGCCGACGGGGAGATTCTATCTTGGATTTGTGCAAGAACAACAGATCCTTATTCCCAAAATCCATCATCTGTGTCGGTTTGTTGGTTGCTCAAAACCGCTTGCAACAAACCGCTTTTTTTGGTATACTAATATAAAAAACTCTCCTTGAAAGGACGGTGAGGTAATGAGAGCATTGAATGTCTGTCTTGTAAATGATTCCTTTCCGCCGCTGATTGACGGTGTGTCCAATGCGGTGAAGAATTATGCAGAAATTATTTCATCAAACGGCGGCAAAGCATCGGTGGTAACCCCGTATTATCCCAATACGGATGACTCTGTCTGGCCGTTTCCGGTGATTCGGTATCCCAGTGTGGACATGACGCGGTTGGTAGGGTATCGTGCCGGTATGCCGTTTTCGGCATCGGTTATGCGCCGGTTGCAGTCCTCTCATTTTAATATTATTCATAGCCATTGTCCCATTACCTCCACCATGCTGGCACGCACGTTGCGTGACCGCATTAAGGCACCGCTGGTGTTGACCTATCATACCAAATTTGATATTGATATTGCCAACGCTGTTAAAAATAAGCAATTACAGGATATTGCCCTTAAGCTGTTGGTTAGTAACATTTCGGCCTGCGATGAGGTTTGGACGGTCAGTAACGGGGCAGGGGATAACCTGCGAAAACTCGGATACGAGGGACGTTATGTGGTTGTGCCCAACGGTGTGGATTTGCCAAAAGGACGAGTGAACGACGAGCAAATTTGTCAGGCGACCAAAGGTTTTGATTTACCCAAAGGAGTACCGGTCTTTTTGTTTGTCGGTCGTATGATGTGGTATAAGGGCATTCGTCTGATGTTGGATGCCTTGCGTCGTCTGAAGGCTGACGGTGCTGATTTTCGCATGGTGTTCATTGGAAAAGGCACCGACAAGGATGCAATCAAGGCCTATGCCCGGTCGCTTTGCTTGGATGACAAGGTGTTTTTTTCTCCGGCCATTCACGATAGGGAAGTGCTGCGGGCTTGGTATTGTCGTGCAGACTTGTTTTTGTTCCCGTCCACCTTTGATACCAACGGGCTGGTGGTGCGTGAGGCTGCCGCTTGTGCCCTGCCCAGCGTGCTGATTAAAGGCAGCTGTGCCGCAGAGGATGTCAGTGACGGTGTCAACGGCTTTTTGATTGAGGAAAACGCCGACAGCATGGCCGCCATGCTGACAAAGCTGTGCCATTGTCTTCAAACCGTTCGACAGGTGGGCGAGTCGGCTCAATATGACTTATATGTGTCCTGGGAGGATTCCGTAAAGCAAGCCTCTGCTCGCTATGAAACGGTGATTGACAACTATCAGGCCGGCCACTATCCCAAACGGGAGCAATTTTCGGATGATATGCTTCATGCGGCCGCTGCTATGATGGATTATTTTAACCGTCGTAAGGATCATTTTGACTCCTTAAAGACAGGTGCCATTCAGATGGGGGCGGAATGGAAGGCCGGTGTGCAGAAAATCGGCAACCAAGCCAAGGACAAGCTCGACAATGTGATTCGGCGGCCGTAAAACCAAAAAAGAAAACACGGCAGGGATGATCCCTGCTGTGTGCTGTTTTATAAAAGAAAAAAGGTCATTATTCTATCCTTAAGAATTGACAGTATTGTTTGTTCTGTAGTATAATGACCGAAACAAATTTTGATATGCGTTTTACATAAAATATTTCGGCGGATGCGGCACAAAGCTGTTTTAGGAGATGAACGTCCGAAACAGGGCCGTCAAAAGCGTGCGAGATGTTCGGCAAGCGCAGGAGGAGGTAACATGAAAAAGTATTTGAATCGATTGTTTATTGACGGCCTGTCCGGTATGGCCATGGGGTTGTTCTCAACGCTGATTATCGGCACCATTATTGTTCAGATCGGTGCATTAGTCGGCTCTAATACCGTAGGTACTTATCTGACGGTGATCGGTAATTTTGCCAAGACTCTTACCGGCGCCGGCATCGGTGTCGGGGTGGCCAGTAAGCTGAAGGCGTCCACGCTGACCTCTGTTTCAGCGGCTGTGGCCGGTTTTGTCGGTGCTTTCCCCAATTTACTGGTTGAACAGTTCAAGCTCGGTGCTCCCGGCGAACCGTTGGGTGCATTTATTGCCGCTTATGTGGCGGTGGAGATCGGTGCGTTGGTGGCCGGCAGAACCAAGCTGGATATTATTCTTACACCGCTTTGTTGTGTGTTGAGCGGATCGGTGATCGGCTTTTTTGTAGGACCGTACATCTCTTTTGCTATGAAATGGATCGGTAACTTGGTCAACTATAATGTGGCATTACATCCGATTATCGGCGGTATCATTGTATCAACCTTGATGGGTATTCTGTTGACTCTGCCGATTTCTTCGGCTGCCATTGGTATTTCCATGGGCATTACAGGTTTGGCGGCAGGTGCGGCTACCATCGGTTGTTGCTGTAATATGGTCGGCTTTGCTGTCATCAGCTATCGGGAAAACAAGATCGGCGGTTTGGTTTCGCAGGGGATCGGCACCTCGATGTTGCAAATGCCCAACATTGTGCGACACCCGCAGATTTGGTTACCGGCCATTCTTTCCAGTGCTATTTTAGGACCGATTTCCTCGGCTGTACTCAAAATGGTCAGTACGCCGGTCGGTTCGGGCATGGGCAGTGCCGGACTGGTAGGTCAGTTTGCTTCGTTTGAGGCCATGACGGCGGCCGGCACGAGTGCCGGTATGGCGTTGTTGCAGATTGCCGTGATGCAGTTTGTTCTGCCGGCGGTGGTATGCCTTGGCATCAGCGAGGCCATGCGTAAGCTGGGCATGATTCGCCCGGGCTATATGAAGTTGGGTACCGATGACTGAAAAGATGCGTGCGGCAACCGCTGTCGAGGCATTGAAGATGGCCTATCCTCAGGCGGTTTGTTCGCTAACCTATCAAACGCCCTTCCAGCTATTGATTGCCACCCGATTATCGGCACAATGTACCGATGCACGGGTTAATCTGGTTACACCGGCGCTGTTTTCAGACTATCCCGATTGTTATACTATGGCAAAGGCCACACCGCAGGACATTGAGCCGTATATTATGACCTGTGGGCTTTTCCACAGCAAGGCCAAGGATTTATGTGGGATTGCTCGAATGTTGGTCGAAGAATTCGGCGGAGAGGTGCCGGATACGATTGAGGCATTGGTTCGATTGCCCGGTGTCGGGCGGAAAACGGCCAATTTGGTTTGCGGCGATATCTACGGTAAGCCGGCAGTGGTCACAGATACGCACTTTATCCGGTTATGCAATCGAATGGGGTTTGTTAAAACAACCGATCCGTATAAAGTGGAGCAAAAAATGCGGTCATTGTTGAAGGGTATGGACTCTAACGCCTTTTGTCACCGTGTGGTATTACACGGTCGTGCCGTTTGTACGGCACGCAAGCCGGATTGTGAGAGCTGTTGCCTACATGGAATTTGTCAAAAGAGGTTATGAAAATGTCACAAAAAAGAGTGGTGGCGATTCATGACATTTCCTGTTTCGGGAAATGTTCTCTGACGGTTGCGTTGCCCATTCTTTCGGCCTGCGGCCATGAATGTGCGGTTATTCCCACAGCGGTTCTTTCCACCCACACAGGTGGCTTTACGGGCTACACCTTTCGGGATTTGACTGAGGATATTTTGCCCATAGCCGAGCATTGGAAAAAGGAAGGCATTACGGCCGATGCCTTTTATACCGGCTATTTAGGCTCACCCGAACAAGCGTCGTTGGTTGCCAAGGCCGTTTCACTTATCAGAACAAAAGATTCTTTGATTGTGACCGACCCGGCTATGGCCGATGACGGCAAATTGTACCCCGGCTTTGAACAGGATTTTCCGGGGGCTATGCTCGAACTGTGCCAACAGGCCGACATCATTGTCCCCAATATCACCGAGGCTTGCTTGATGACCGGCTTGCCTTACAGCGAACCGCCGTATGATAAGCCCATGATAGAAATGCTGCTTCATCGTTTGTATGAGCTGACCAAGGCGGATGTGGTCTTAACCGGTGTGGCGTTTGATCATGATCATTTGGGGGCGGCGGTACTTAAAAACGGCCATATTTCCTACATCT
Source organism: Clostridiaceae bacterium (assembly GCA_016295355.1). Classification (GTDB taxonomy): domain Bacteria; phylum Bacillota; class Clostridia; order Oscillospirales; family Acutalibacteraceae; genus SIG607. Next base: position 53,047 of record JAEDLK010000005.1, on the reverse strand, counting down.
TAAAGGATCGTTTACCGGGACTGTATCACGGCACGGGCGATGTTTTCGGCAGTGGCTTGGTGGGGGCTTTGTTGGCCGGATACACACTGCCTCAAAGTACTTCACTGGCGGCTGATTTGGTGTGTGATAGTATTTCCGCCACCCTTTCGGAAAATCCCGACCGACGGTACGGCGTGAATTTTGAATCGGTACTCAAGGCCTTTCTTGAAAAGCTGTAAAGGAGAAACAAATGGATCATAAACCGGAAAGTGAAACCCTGCGACAAAGGCGAAAAGCACAACAGGATTTAATGGAACTGAAAAAGGCGAAACAGGCCGGTGTGACAGTGGAGCATACGCCCTATCAGGATGAGATTCGTCCGCAGGGCTTTGTGCAAAAAATCGCTCATTGGTGGTATTATTATCGGGTTCCCTTTATCGGTCTGTTGCTTGTTGCGGGGTTTGCCGCCTTTTTCTGTGTGCAGTGCGCCAAAAACCCAAATAAGGATATCAGAATAGCCGCCTTCGATTATCATTATATTTCAGAAATGCACATCAGCGGCATACAGGACAGCCTTTCGTCGGTCTGCCCCGATTTTGATGGCAATGGGTCGGCGTTGGTCGAGGTCATTAACTGTACCTTTGAGGTGGGGGTTTCGACGGCCGAGCAACAGCAGGTGAAGATGCAAAAGCTCCAGTCATTGGTGGCGGTTGACACCAAGACTTCTCTGTTTATCACATCGGCGGATACTTGGGACTATTTGAACGACCTATCGGACACGGGCCTTTTGTATGCTTATCATCCTTTTACAAAAGCATTTTACGAGACCATTGATGTCGTGTCAGATTTTCCGGCTCCGCAAAACATCGGTATTGCCGTTAAAAACATTGGCGGAACGCTGATGGAGAAAAACGGGGAAGCCCTGGAGGCGACACGCAGAGCTGAAATCTTTTTGCAGGCCTTAAAGGATAAAGGCTGGATTGAATAGTACTTGACACCGATTGACGGTGCCCTATAGGCATCATATAGCCGTGCGGACAACGGTACCGCACGGCCTTTTTGTATCCCGAAAACCACGCAATCGTCTCATGGTTCAAAAGAGGTTAACCAATGTATGAAAACCTTTGTCCGACAGCCTGGCTCGGTTGATCTTGTCTGATACACATCGGGGCTTTTGCAGATCATATTTAAGACCGCTTGCTACAGATTGGTCACCATCATGCGATGAGAATCATGCTGTATACTATTCTGCCTTATCCTCCACCACAGGAGGAATAAAGGTTTCAATGGCATTTACCATCTTTGGATGATAAACCACAAAAGGAATGGACGGCGTTTTTCCTTTGGATATCATAGCCCATTTACCCTCGTGAATGATTATCTGCAAATTGTGAAAGGCGTGAGATGAGGTCCTTTTCAGCGCATAGTTTGGATGGGCCTGGGTAAATTGTTCCGTACTTTTCAAATGTTCATGATATTCTTCGTAGGTATAAAAAATATCCTGTTCACAGAAAGCGCCGGAAAGGTCCAGCGGCAGAGGATGGCGGATCAAGTCATCCTCTGTCAGTTCGGATATTTCATCTTCTATGGTATTGTTTTCCAGTATCGTCTCGATTCTTCTTCGTTTGGCAGCGGCAAAGTCCAAAATCGTTTGTCTTTCTTCGTCTGTCATCCGATGCCGACTGAGTAGCGAATTCAAAAGCTCCTCGCTCATTGTGTAAAGCGGCCGTGTTGAAAGGATGCTTCTGCGTTTACCGGCTTTTTCCGAGTCTGTAATCAGAAAAGCATTAAACTCGGTTACTTTGTCGCTGCGATATACGGCTGTGTCCGGTTCCACGATTGTGACACTTAAGGCTGATTATCTCAAAACACTTTCTGCCGGCACACACAGTTTGACTGTTTTATTGAATGACGGCGAGTGCAGTACGCATTTTGAGGTAAAAGCATCACAGACCGAAAACGGCGGAGGTTCTAATTCACAAAAAGCACCGCAAACGGGTGATTACAGTATGATGTGGCTTTGGATAGCATTGTTGGTTGTGTCAGGAACCAGTATGGTTGGATTCTTGGTTCACAACAGGAAAAACAGTATTAGCAATTAACACTATAAAGACCGTCAAGTCGTGATTAGGCTTGACGGCCTTTGTTTGTATCAAGACCCACTTGCTAAGCGGGTGGTGACGTGATAACTTTTGTCGATGAGTAAAAGAGAACTCCTATGGAATATTAAAAGGAAAAGAGGATTTAGGATCTTTGATAAATACGCGAATCTAAAAGATCAATCCGGAAACAGAGCGTTTTGGTGTTAAGAATCTTTATGAGATATAGTGGGAAGGGAAAAGTCAACAGCAGAACACAGAAGCAATCCACTAAGCGTATAAACAGGGGAGTATAAAGAACCCATAGACAGTTTACAGGTCAGTGAGTTAAGGCAAGCAAAAAGTAACCAACCGCTTTAGCGGCAGCAAGAATCCGCTTGCGGTTGGCAGATCATTCGGTGAGCTTTGAGCCTTGCCGGTAACAGCAGCTTACAACCGCACAGCAAAGCCGGCTTACCGGCAGTAATGATTTTCTATTGACAAAAGACATGAGCACCGACGGTGTAAACCACCGGTCGATTACGAATCCATTGATTGGTTGCGGTGGCGGGGTTGTAATAATAAATGGCACCGCCGGTTGGGTCTAATCCGTTTAGGGCATCCCGTGCGGCACTGTAGGCGCTTTCTGCAATCTCTACACTGAATTGACCGTCGGTCATGCAAGTAAAGGCGCCGTTTTGAAAGATGACACCCGTCAGAGAATCGGGAAAGGAAGGATGCTCGATGCGGTTGAGAATCACTGCACCCACGGCCACCTGTCCGATATAGGGTTCACCACGGGCCTCGGCTGAAATGACACGAGCCAACAACTGATAATCGCTGTCGGTGTTGCCGGCCGACAGACCGAGGGCCGTCAGCGTTTGATGGCCTGCAATGCCATCGGCAGACAGACCGTTATCTCTTTGAAAAGCTGTAACGGCGGCCTGCGTACCGCTCCCGTAAACGCCGTCAACAGCACCGGTGTAATAGCCTCTTTGTTTAAGAGCCTGTTGAATGCGTGTAACCTCTTCACCGCGGGAGCCGCGCTTGGACAGTGCTACCGCCGGCTGGGACACGCACAGGCATAGAAGCAGACAAAGTCCGATCAACCCTGCTTTTTTCATGCAATCGCCTCCGTTGGTAGTATGCACCGCAACGAGCCGTTCATACAAAATCGCCCTTGCCGACCCTTTAAGAAAGAGTGGCAAGGACGGTTTACAGGGGGCATTTTCAGTAAGAATCGGTTGAGATATACTTTTCGTTATCGTTGAACAAAACAGATAGCGGCAGGGATGATCCGTCGGGCAGACGGTAAATGTCATCGTCATCTCTTAAATAGATGGTTGCGGTTGTTCGATCCAAATACAGAGAGAACGCCTCGGTGTAGAAAAGGCCGGTTTCATCGCACTTAAAGATCGGCACTTCCGGCAGACCGGTTGTGAAAGCTGTGGTTTTGACCATGCCGTCTATGGCCGATTGCAACGTCTGTTGCAGGGAAGAATCAAGCGCCCGAACAGTGACTTCGTAGTTTTTTTCGATGACATAAGTGGCATAATAGGGCATGGGGTGATTTTGAATCAAGGCTTGGAAGGTATCAAAAACATCCTCGCGGGCGTAGATATGATCATTGTTTGAAATAAACCGATGATCCGTCGACACCGACGCTCGGTAGCCCATCGATTGGCTCAATAACACCGGCACATCTGTTTCGGTGATATAACAAGTATTGACCGATGTGGGTAAACGAAGATCTGCACAGGAGTCCAGTCTTTTGTAGCTGTTGCCGTTAAAGGAAATAGCTTGACGGTCTTCGCCGTTCCAAAACGCCTGCTTGGAACGCATTTCATCCAGCGAACGGCAGCCGGTCAGCGGTAGCATCAGCAGCACCGCACCCGCAAGGGCAATGAGTTTTTTAATTTTGTTTTTCTTCATAACACATCCTCCTGTGTGGGGTCGGTTTTAGGCTGTTTGCCGATTAAGCGAACGGCCAACAGAAGCAAGGTGGCCACAGCCGTGATGACCAATATGGTTTTTTTCATGGCAAACACTCCTTTATTCCAGATTGAGTTTTTGTTTCATCAACTTATGGGTGATCAGATAGTAGATGCAACCCATCAATATCGCAAACGCCGACAGGGAAATCAGTATGATATGGGCAGCCGGTCTGGGATTTTCAGAGAACCACCGCAATAATTCATCCAGATGCAGTTCCTTATAAAAGTTACCGGTGATCACAAGCAGGACGGTCGAGAGCACTTGACCAAACATATAATAGCCGAAAAAGACGCCGAAGGCGGCCAGCACACGGTTCTTTTTGGCCATCTGTCCGACCGTGATACAGCCGTAGCAGAGCAGGTATTCGCTTGTCGTCATGAGTAGGGCTAAAATCAGAAACTCTAACACATACAGCCAGGCGTCAGCACCGAGCTTTTGGGTGAAGAGTCCGAATAAATAGCCGAAGGCCTTGAGCAGTTCATGAAAGACCTCGCCGGCTGTGCTGATAGCAATGGCCAAAAGAATGGAGATGACGGAGAAAATCGTGGAGCAAACCGCTGCGATCAGTTTGGAGAGGATATGCTGATGATGAGTGACCGGCAGTGTGAGGGTCAGATATCCCTCGCCTGTATACAGGTTGCGGTAAAACCGAATCAAATTGACAAACACGGTCATCACCAAACAAACGATGCAGGAAATCACCAAAGCTACAACAGAGGAAATGCTGAAAATGCGATAGGTGACACTGTCATCCTCAAAAAACTGGATGAAACGGGTCAACACGGCAATGCCCAACAGAATGATTTCCATGGGCAGAATGGTCTTGGCAAAGGAAATAAACTCGTATTTCAATAATTTTTTTACCATTTGAATACCTCCCGGAACAACTCGTCAACGCTCTTGTTGTTCTCTGTGCGTATCTCATCCACGGACTTTTGCATGACAATATGACCGTTTTTGATAAAGATGACCTCGTCCAAGGCTTGCTCGATGTCGGCAATCAAATGGGTGGAAATAATGACCGATGCCTCCGGATTGTAGTTATTCAAAATGGTGGAGATGATGTAATCTCTGGTGGCAGGGTCAACGCCGGCGATCGGTTCGTCCAATACGTATAAACGGGCGTTGCGACTCATGGTTAATATTAAGGAAACCTTCTCCTTGTTGCCCTTTGAAAGGGTTTTAAGACGGGCATTCGGGTCGATGTTCAAGCGGTTGAGCATTTCATAAGCCAATGACGGACGAAAATCGTCAAAAAAGTCATCAAACAGATTCACCGTCTGGCGCACGGTCATGTTGCCGCCCAAGAACACCGTGTCAGGCAGGTAGGCGACCGCTTTTTTGGTTTGCACGCCCGGTTCATCGCCGCATACCGTGATATGACCGGCCGAAGGGGTTAAAAGACCGTTTAGCAGTTTGATCAAGGTTGTTTTTCCCGATCCGTTGGGGCCTAACAGGCCGATGATTTTTCCGCTTTCCACCGTCAGGTTGATATGGTCCAAAGCGACCAAATGACCGTAACACTTGCATAAATCTTCACAGCGCAGTAATTCACTCATGGAGTCCACTCCTTAACAATTCTTATAATTTCTTCCCGATCACATCCGTATAACCGCATGGCTTCCAGATAGGTGCCTGTGCGGGCGTGGATTAACTGATTGACGATCTCCTTGGCCTTTTGTGGCTGCGGACTGACAAACCAGCCCGATCCCCGTACCGAAGACAGCAGGCCTTTTTGCTCCAATGACTCCAGTGCCTTTTGCACGGTGTTGGGGTTGACCGATGCACTGACAGCCAGCTCCCTGACCGAAGGCAGACGATCGGACGGTTTGATTTCTCCTGTGGCAATGCTTACGCAAAGCTGTTCTTCAATCTGCGGGCAGAGCGGACGGTTTTTGTCTAAATGCCAATCCAATACATTCACTCCTCTCATCAACTGTATTAGTTTACTATCAAAATAATACAATTATGCCGGTTTGTCAAGTCTTTTTTTCAAAAGTATGGAAGAAAGGGGGGTGGCATCGGGCAGAATGGAGCAAAAAAACACCCAATGAAAAAAGCTTTCATCAGGTGGTTCATGTGACAGAATAGAACAGGTGTCGGTTTTGGCGGCCGCCTATTAAATGGCGGCATTTCCATTGTTTATGCAAGGCATCAGCCTGGTTGCCTATTCACGGCTGCACCGTACAGGCAACCCGTTGGGAGTAACTTCTTTCAACCTTACAAACAGATCATTTTTGCTTATACAAAAAGGGCGAAGCGGCGTCATAATGGTTATAGATAGTCGAAATAGTGGTTAAACACACGATTTCGACACCAAATCTTCGATTTGGCAGCAAATTTTCAAAGAAAATTTGTCGACACCATTGCCATGAATATAGAGCCAATTCAAAACAGTGCGTATTTGAATTGGCAAGAGCCGATAAAATCGGCTTTATCGAAACGCTTTGTAGCGTTTCGATATTCTATAGTCATGATACCGGCGTGTGTCCGGCAATAGAGTACAGGGAAACGAAAGAATTTCATTTGTAGGGCGTGTGGGGTTCGATTCCCTTCGACTCAAGCAAAACCCTTTCGTCTTTGACTAACGGCGCATCCACCTTCCTTTACACAGGGAAGGCTTTGCCTGATTCAATTGTTCGTTTGTCGGGGCGATAGATGGATGACCTACACCCGCCAAATTCACTTACAGACTGACGCGAATGAATTTCTTTTTGCCCTTGCGAATGAGCAGACCCTCTTTTAAGGCATCGGGCTCATAAAAGGTCTTGGGGTCGGCAACCTTTTCCTCGTTTACCGTGACGCCGCCCTGCTGCACCACGGTTCTGGCATCACTCTTGGAGACGCACAAACCACTCTTGACCATGATGTCCAACAAACCGATACGGTCATCGGTCAAATCATCGGCACTTAAGGTATGGGTGGGAATATCGTTGGAATCTTTACAGCCGGCAAACATACTGTGGGAAGCATCCAGCGCCTTCCTTGCTTCTTCCTCACCGTGTACCAGCTTGGTCAACTCAAAGGCCAAAATTTCCTTAGCTTTGTTTAATTGGCTACCGCTCCAGGTATCCATTTCGTCAATAGTCTCCAGCGGTAGGAAGGTCAGCATACGAATACATTTGAGTACATCGGCATCCCCGACATTCCGCCAATACTGGAAGAAGTCATAGGGACTGGTCTTTTCGGGATCCAGCCATACGGCACCGCCGACAGTCTTGCCCATTTTTTTGCCCTCGCTGTTTAACAGCAGGGTAATGGTCATGGACTCGGCTTCACCGCCTAACTTGCGACGAATCAATTCCCGTCCGCCGAGCATATTGCTCCACTGATCGTCGCCGCCGAACTGTAAATTACAACCAAGTGTCTGATACATATGATAAAAGTCATAGCTTTGCATAATCATATAATTGAATTCCAAGAAGGAAAGACCCTTTTCCATGCGTTGCTTGTAGCACTCGGCACGCAACATATTGTTGACCGAGAAGCAGGCGCCGACCTCACGCAATAAATCGACATAATTGAGCTTTAACAGCCAGTCGGCGTTGTTGACCATCAAGGCTTTGCCCTCTCCGAATTCAATAAACCGTTCCATCTGCTTTTTGAAGCAGGCACAGTTGTGCTCAATGGTTTCTTTGGTCATCATGGTACGCATATCACTGCGACCGGATGGGTCGCCGATGTAGCCGGTACCGCCGCCGATTAAGGCGATCGGACGGTTGCCGGCCATTTGCAGACGCTTCATCAAGCACAGAGCCATAAAGTGACCTACATGCAGACTGTCGGCCGTGGGGTCAAACCCGATATAGAACACAGCCTTGCCGGTGTTGACCAGCTCACGCACCTTTTCCTCATCGGTCACCTGTGCTATCAAGCCTCTTGCTTTCAATTCCTCGTAAATTCCCATTCAAAAACATCCTCTCCGAAAAAATCAAACACCCCCACTCCCCAAAAGAGGGAATGAGGGTGACAAAGCCACGGTACCACCTCAATTTATTTGCTTAGCAACCGATAAGCAAACCTTTGCGTGTGTAACACACCGATACGCTAACGGGTATCACCCGGCACACCCTACTGACGGTTCAGGCGGCGGCTGAGGAGGGTATTCGACAAAGGTTGCCCGGAGTTCGTTTCAGCAGATCGAACCTCTCTGTGCCGGGGAAAACCATGCTACTTGTTTCCTGTCATAGCCTGTTTGTTTTTTTTCTTATTATAGCCCAAAGAAAGTTGGTTGTCAAGCTACCCTTTTTTAGTTTGTCTCTTGCAAAAGTGGGAGGAGTGTGTTACAATATCCATGGCGAAAGCTAAAACAGAATTTGTGAGGTGAAAAGGCGTGGATGCCGGTGCGAATCCCCGAAGTAGTCAGTACATTTTAATAGCAACGGACGGTCTGCGCCTGTCCTTTTTGTCGCTGCGGTAGTTTTTTGCCGTCGGCGTTGTTGTGTTTGCGGACCGCCCGAATACGGGAGGTCTGTTTTTTATGGATGAAAAAGAAGTGTTGACGGAACAGTTTGAGGACGAGGCTGTTTTGGAAAACCGCGGCTACAGTGATGAGATATTATCACTCATTCGCAGTGGCAAATCAGATGACGAAATTGCCGAGGGATTAGAGAATTATCACGATAACGATATTGCCTCGGTGGTCGAAGAGCTTTCCCCGCAAGAGCGTGAACGGTTGTATGAGGTGCTGGGACCCGATCGGGTGTCAGACATCTTCGCTTATTTGGATGATGTCAGCACCTACATTGAGGAATTGGATGCTGATGAGGCGGCCGATGTTATTGAAAACATGGACGCCGACGATGCTATTGATATTTTGGATGAGTTAGATGAGGACAAACGGCAGGAGCTGATGCAACTCATCGAGCCGCAGGCCAAAGAGGATATCGAGCTGATTCGTTCGTACGATGACGGCGAGTTCGGTAGCATCATGACCACCAACTTCATCGACATTAAGAGACATTTGACAGTGAAGCAGGCTATGAAGGCCTTAATTGACCAGGCAGCCGACAATGATAACATTTCGACCATCTATGTGGTGGAGGATGATGACACGTTCTACGGGGCGATTGATCTAAAGGATTTGATTATTGCCCGACAGGATACCCCACTGGAGGATTTAATCACCACCTCCTATCCGTTTGTTTACGATAATGAAATCATCAGTGACACCATTGAGCAGTTAAAGGAATACTCTGAGGATTCTATCCCTGTGTTAAGCAGCGAAGATAAGACGCTGATTGGTGTCATCACCTCGCAGGACATTGTGGAAATCGTAGACAATGAAATGGGCGATGACTACGCTAAATTGGCCGGTTTGACTGCCGAGGAGGATTTGAAGGAACCGCTTTTGAAAAGTATGCGTAAGCGGATCCCGTGGCTGGTTATTCTGCTGTTTTTAGGGCTGTTGGTTTCCTCAGTTGTGGCGGTCTTTGAGCCGGTTGTCAGTTCTTTGACCTTGATCATCTGTTTTCAGTCTTTAATTTTGGGTATGGCCGGCAATGTGGGAACTCAGTCATTGGCCGTGACCATTCGTGTGCTGACCGACGAAAACCTCAATTTCAAAAAACGGCTGTCGTTTGTGCTTAAAGAAATGCGAGTCGGTTTTTGTAATGGTCTGTTTTTAGGAATCGTTTCCTTTGTTCTGATTGGCTTATATATTATGTTTTTCAAAGATAAACCGCCGGTTTTTTCCTTTGCGACCTCCGGCTGTGCCGGACTGGCCCTTTGCATTTCCATGACGGTGTCCAGTTTGACCGGCACGGTGATTCCGTTAATCTTTAAGAGCTTAAAGATTGATCCGGCCGTAGCCTCCGGACCGCTCATTACCACGGTGAACGACTTGGTGGCTGTGGTCACCTATTACGGCTTGGCATGGCTGTTGCTGATCAACTTTGCACCGGTTGCCTAATTATGTAAAATAATACAACATCCGATCCGACGGCAGTCGAATCGGATGTTGTTTTTTGGGCATCAAGTAAAAGAATGTGAACCTATCACATGGTTTTTTTAGTGTATCTTTTGTTAGGCAAGACGCCTTAAGATACGAATGCAGGGCAGAGCCAAGGCTGTCACCAAAAAATTGCTGATGCCATGAATGGCATCAAAGGGAAGCCCGGCAACAATCCATGCAAGGGTGCTCTTAAAGGAAAGGCCAAACATGATGGCCTGTGCCGGCGCATACAGCGTACCAAACAAAAAACCGTGCAGGCCGGCAATCATCATATAGACAAGGGCGGCGGTTTTGGGCTTCATGTTTTTTGGCAACAGCATGGTCGCACCCCATAACAACGGCCAAAGATAGCAATAGGGGAGCCACCACAGATTAAAGCCGGCATAAATACCGCTTAAAAGCAGGAAGACCGCCAATGCCCACAGAGCTTTTTTTCGGAAAACAACCGTGTAGATAATGGTTAGCATGGCTAACAAATGTACATTAGGCAGAAATTCCATGATTAGCTTTGAGATAAACATTAAGGTACCAAGGATAGAAAAAAGGCAAATGTCCTTTAAGCTTGGGCATTTCATTTTTGCTTTTTCAGTTCATAGCAACCGTCGGGGGTTACATCGGTGGTGTCCACGCCGGTTGTGGCATAGTCGCCGTTGACATAAAAAGCCCAGTAGGTGCCGTCGGTGTTATAATCGGCAGTGATACCGTTGACCGTGGTGACATACAAACCGTATTCACTCGGGGTTCCGGCAATCAAACCGACGTTAAGTAAAGCGGCCCCCACGGTTTTTTCATCGGTGTGGATGATAAAATCGGTGCTACTGCCCGTATCGGTGGTGACCTTTAAGGTAAAGACGGTGGCACCGGTGCCTAAAACGGCCGGGCTTGCCTGTTCGGCCACACCGTCTATTGGGGCGGTGGTTTCGGGTTGCTTTTGTCCGCAGGCGGACAAGGTCAGTGCTAATGCCGCAATCAGCACCAAACAGGACAGGCGAACCAAAAGAGTGGCTGTGGTGTTTCTTTTCATAAGAAAGTCTCCTTTTTTTGTATTGGATCTTTCACCGGCGCTCGCAGTGTCCGCAACTTGAAGGAGTTGCGGTATGACCGATTTCTGCACCAAGATATTTCGACTGAAAACCTGTTTTTTCGCCTTCTCGGAAGCAGTCCAATGGCTTGTCCGCCCCTTGCGGCAGAGGCGTAGAAAAAACATATGGCGTTTAACACGGCGACGGGCTCGTACGGGATTCCCACCCGTTTCCCTTGATGCGGTTTTTATTGTATCATATCGCATGCGGCAATGCAAGGCAATGATTGAGGTTGTGGTCAGTCGAAAGAACGAAAAACTTTGATAGTTTGACCCTAAATCAAAGATTTGACACAATTTTTCAAAGATCATTTGACTATATCCATGGCCATGAATCTAGAGCACAGTCAAATAACCAATCATTTGCCAGTGCACAAGACGATTCAGTCGGCTTGTAGCAACGCTTTTTTTGTTCGGATATTGATCATCGTTGTCATAAAGATCGCTGTTTTTGCCGGCGACAGACGGCCGATTTCATCTGCTCTTCGCATAATCATTCCCGTGGTTGTCATACTAAAGGAGAATGAGAAGAGGGATTGTATGAAGCGAGATTTAGCCGGCTTTGCAGGGGTCAATTTGACCGGATGTTTAGAAACCGATCGAGCCTTGTTCAGCCGCATTTTTGAAAAGGATGCCGTGTTCCGTGAGCGTCCGCTTGTGTTGCGGTATAAGGGCGTGGCCGGTTGCCTGTTGTTTTTTGACGGTATGGTTAATGCTGAAATCATCAACGAGGGCGTGATTAAGCCCTTGACGATTTCTTCGGCCGACCGAGGCGATGAGCCGTTGGCCGACTGCGTGGCTCGACGGATTTTGTGTGCTAATGAAGTCAAAATCGTCACAGATGTTAAAGAGATGCTGACGGGCCTTTTGTACGGCGACAGCATTCTGTTGTTAGACGGCAGTGTTGGTGCGTTGGTCATCAACACCAAGGGCTGGCGCACACGGGGCATCAGTGAGCCGGGGGATGAACGGGTGCAACAGGGGCCGAGAGAGGGCTTTGATGAGGCACTGATGTTCAATGCGGCCATGTTACGCCGCAAGTTGCCCACCCCGGATTTGTGCATCGAAGGCCGTTCCATCGGGCGAAAAAGCGACACAAAAATCTTTATTTGCTATTTGGAATCGGTGGTGAGGAAGGAAACGGTGGAATTGATTCGCAAGCGCTTAGATAGCATTGATATTGACGGCATTTTAGACAGCCATTACATCAATGAGCTAATCAGTGATCACCGATGGTCGCTGTTTAAGACCATGGGCAGTACCGAACGACCTGATATTGTGGCCGCCAGACTGTTAGAGGGACGTGTGGCGATCATGGTGGACGGTACACCCGTTGTGCTGACGATGCCGTATCTGTTCGCCGAGAATTTTCAATCCGATGATGATTATTATACACACTATTTAGTGGCCGGTATAGGACGGGTTCTCAGATATCTGTGTTTTTATTTGGCGGTCTGTTTGCCGGCATTGTATTTGGCCGTTACGGTCTTTCACCCGGCCCTGTTGCCTACCTCGTTTTTTATCAGCATTGCCGCCGCCCGTAACGGGGTGCCGTTTTCCTCGTTTGCCGAAATTCTGTTACTAATCTTGGTTTTTGAAATTCTAAAAGAAACCGGCATACGAATGCAACAAAGCGTCGGTAATGCCATGAGCATTGTCGGCGGTCTGGTGGTGGGACAGGCGGCCGTGGAGGCGCGGCTTGTCAGCGCACCGGTCTTGATCATCACCGCCCTGTGCGGGATTGCCGGCTTGATGTTACCCCGATTAAAAGGAGCGATCTTTTATTTAAGACTTATGCTTTTGGTGCTGGCATCGCTTTTGGGACTGTTCGGCTTCTTTTTAGGTTTTACATTGTGGCACATTCATTTGTATGCTTTGCATTCCTTTGAGGTCGGCTATGTGGAGCCCGGACTGCGTTTTACCCCGCAGAGCTTAAAAGACACACTGATTCGCTCACCTTGGAATCGGATGATTTTGCGTCCGTTTTCCTTGAGCCGGAATCGGGTACGGCAGAGAAGGAAGCGATAAAGATGAAACGGTTTGTGCTGATAGTGATGGTGCTTTTAATGCTGCTTTTATGCGGTTGCAGTGATTACTGTGAACCGGAGGACCGACGCATCATTACGGCATTGGGCGTCAATCGGGATGAAAGCGGGATTTGTCTTACGGCCGAAACATTGGATGTGGATGTAGGCGGAGAACTATCTTATCATGCTTTGGTAGCCAAGGGGCGCGGCGTGACCCTAGAAGCCGCTTTGTCCGATTTGCAAAACAGCACCTATGGCCGTATGATGCTCAGCCAGTGCCCGGTTATCTTGTTGGGGGCAGGCATGGATCAAGGCAGTATGCAACAGGTTTTGGATTTCTGTTTTTCGGGATATGATCTGTCGCCGTCGATAGATCTTTTATGCTGCGAGGATCCGGCGCTTTTGATTTCCGGCAATGAGCAAACCGGCACAACCACCGGCGAGGAATTGTCCCGGCTTGTCCGGCACGGCAAGGAAACCTTCGGCATGAAAAAGGCCGGCAGCCTGCCGCGAGTGGTCAATGCTTGGCAACAGGACGGGCGGTATCTGCTGTTTCATTTAAGAAAAGAAAACGAGCAGTATCAAATTGACGGCGTCGGCCTGTTCGAAAGAGGTAAATGCCAACGGGTACTACCTCTGCAGCAATCACAGTTGTTGGCCGGTACGAGAGGGGAGCTATATGATAGCCTACTTTTGGTGGACGGCCGGAGAATTCACTTTGGTCGCATCAAGCGAAAGAGCTTGCGTGATGGGGTGCTTTGTTTAGAAGTTCGCTCAAGAGAAATCATGGAGGACACGGTTCGGTATGCGATGGAAACACAAATCAAGGAATTGGTCAGTGACCCGACGATAGCACCCTTTGTAGGGGGATCGGTCACGCAGGTGTCTTTATCCTGGAAGGAGCAGTTGTGAAGAGAGAAACATCGGCCGGCGTTTTTCATCACCCGGTGGCGTTAATCGGCCTTTTTATTTTGGGTAATTTAATTATTTCCTTTCCCAAAGGACAGGGACAAAACGAGGGTTTGACAGGTTTTCTGGCTTGCCTTCTTATCAGTTTGCTTCTTTGTGTTGTGACGGCTCGTCTGCCGAGCTGTACACCGGCCTTCGGCACTCGTATGCTGGCGGATTGCAAGCATCGGGTTTGGGCAAAACTCTTAACCGTGTTGCTGTTGGCGTTTTGCTTTATTTGCTATGCCAACTGTTGTCTTGATTATATCCGTTTGGTGGATGAAGTGCGTCTTCCGCAAACCCACACGGTGGTGATTGCCGTGCTGTTTTTGGCGCTTACGGCGTTTTTTGCCCAAATGCACCGCCAAATGACCGATATTTTTTGTCTTGTTTCACTGTTGGCGGTGGTGCTGATTGCGGTGGGTATGCTCCTGTTGTCCCTTCCGGATATGGATAGCGAACTGTTTGTATCGGGACTGGGCATCAGTGCCTCAGGAACTTTCCGGCAGGGCCTTTCCTTTTATGTGCATAGCTTTGGTCAACTGATTTTTCCGATTTTATATATTGGTTTTCAAGACAGAAAATCGGCCTTTTTCTGTCAAACACGGGGATTGCTGTGCGGCGGCGGTGTGTTTTTGATTTGCCTGTTGCAGGTGCTGTTTTTACTCGGGAGCGGTGTCTTGAACCGTGTGTCCTTTCCGTATGCGGCGGCTACAGGCAGTATCACGCTGGGCAACGCTTATTCCCGTATGGACGGTTGGACATATTATCTGTATTTTGTTTGTTCCTTTCTGAAGGCGTCGGTCATTCTGACAGTGTCAGCCGATGCCGCCAATGCCTTGTTCGGTTGGCGGCGATGGATCCCCTGCACCGTGTTGGCCGTTGTAACACTCATCACGGTGGTATGGCCCGTTTCTCGGGCTCTTCTGTTAACCGATGCTACGACGGGAATTCTGTTGGCCTTTGAACTATTCTTGCCGATTGCTTTGTATCTGACAGGGCGCCATATGAGCGATCATTGACCGACGATGATAGCATCATAAGCGTCGGCAATGGCCCGCCAAGTCAGTGGGCCGACAGTGCCGGTTAAAGGAAGTCCGTAAAGGCGTTGGATCACATAAACGGCGTCTCTTGTCTCCGGGCCGTAGACGCCGTCTACCGCCACCGGCGGCACCTCCGGGTTGTTTTCGGCGATCACCGATAGGTAGGTTTGCAAATCTCTGACATCGGTGTTCACCATACCGGGTGTCAGAAAATAACCGGGGTATAGCTTAGCCAGCCCGCCGGTGTAGTTGGGCGGTTGAGAACGCAAAATATCCCGATAAGTTTTGACAATTAAATCATAGGTCGGCTGATCGACCTTTCCGGTCACGGGTAAACCGTATTCCTGTTGAAACAAATTAACGGCATTGAGTGTATCGGTGTCAAAAACATAGGAAATGGGAAATAGATTGATGTTGGGATTAAAATAGGCAATCACATTTAATAAATACTGAATCGTGCCGATCTCCGGCCCGCTCATGCCCTGCTCCAGCAATTCCGGATATAGCAAAGTGGCTTCGGCGTAGGTCAACCCCTCACTGCTTAATTCTCCCAGCCGTTTCACACCGTTATACACTTCTTTAATTCTATACCAGGTGGCCTTATCCACTGTTCCGTTAACCGGCAAATTGAAAATTTGCTGAAAGGAACGCACGGCCGACTCGGTTGCATCGTCAAAAATGCCGAAAACATCCGGAATAAGGGGAATGGCCGGAAAATTTTGCCGAATACGGTTCAGCTCGTTTTGCAGGACCGCCACGGCATTCTCGGCATCGCCTATACGCAAGGGTCTTCCCGGATAGGACGGCTCTATGTTTTGCACCGGCGCATTGGAAACCGGTGTGATATTGTCACCGTAGTAATACTGCAGAATTTCAAAGGCAGTCTTTCCCTGATCAGCCAGCGTCACCGTGCCCCATTGAGAAAGACCGGGACAGGTTGAGGTTGTGCCGTTACAGAACGGTGTAAACAGCGGTTGCACCTCGCCTTGGCGCACAATATAGTTGTTAAACTGCTCATCAACGAGCTGTGAGATGTTTTCAAAAACCTCTCGGTTCTTGGCAAAGCTTTGGTCATAGGCTGTGGTGGAAGTGATGTCGAACGGGTAGCCTTTGGATGGGTACCATTCGGTGTAAATGCGATTAAGAGCAAAATTGTTGATGGCGTAAATATTGGCCTTTAAGGATTCCTCAGGCCAGGTCGGATAGATTTCACCCGAGGCCACATTTTTCAGATAGGTTGTGTAGGGTACCGTGATATTCTCGGCAGGAGCATCGGGCGCTCCCAAATGAACCGTGATATTGGTGGGGATAACCGGGGTGATGACAGGCATAGGCAGCTCCTTTCTAAGGGGTGGGCTCTGTGCTGCTTTGTATCGGCAGGGTCGTTTCAACTGATTCGCCATATACAAGATCCAAGTTTTGAATGGAGGAAACGCCCGAAAAAACAGGAATGTTGGGGATGACAGCGGTGAGATAATCCTCTGCTGAGGCTTGAACCGTATAGTAAGCGGCCACTTGATTCCGGGTGCCGCCGGGGGTCAGCGAGGCCGATCGTGCGGGTGTCGCCAACCGTAAGGGAGCGGTGCGACCGCTTTGGTCGGTTATGGCTGAAGCAATGGTTTGACCGCTTTGTGTGTAAACCGTTACCACCCCACCCGGCAGGGGATAATTGCCTTTTGAATGAGTTAGTACCACAATCAGCTCTCCGAAGGAGTCCAAAGGACCGGCTTGCTCTTGGTCCAGCATAGTCTCGTCTTGTACCATGAAGGTCACTCCTTATCATGATGAAAAATAACCGACAGGTTTCTGTCGGTTATTTATATGAAATCAATACAAGAATTATCCCGATAAGAGCGGAACGGCATAGGGATGGATTGTGCTGTGCGGTGTAATGCCCTTCGTGTAGGAAAAAGCCAGCCTATCTCTGTATTATACCGCCCAAGGGGCTTTTTTACGAGCGCTTGAACGGTCCGCGGCCAAACGACAGAGAGCCGGACGGTGAACGCCGTGTTTGGCGTTGCCAAACGGTGCCGCGGTCAATGATATGAGTCCCGTAACGTTCCTTCAGACGAATGATCTCCTGTCCTAAACACTCTTTTTTTTGCTCTGCTTCATTGTCAAAAAGGCCGGTTTGCACGGCGTCGGTATTGGAGCAAAGCAGGGTGGCACGAAGGCCGACCGAACGGCATACTCCCGGTGAATGGCGATGATATAGCTCCATGCCGGCTTTGGCCAGGGAAAGCCCCACCGCCGTCGGCTCGTTTAATCGCATGGAATACTCCTTGGTTTTTAAGTCGGGAAATCGCACGCAGAGCTGAATGCCACCGGCCGAAAGACCTAAACGATACAGATGGTGGGCGATCTCCTCACCGAACGAGAGCAAGGCCTGCCAAACCGCCTCCTCATCGGTCAAATCCTCGGCGGTGGTTTCGCTTCTTCCAATGCTTTTAGGCAGTTGTGTCAATTGATGGTTATGGACTGTACCGGTGTCATTACCCCAGGCGTACCGATGCAAAGCCATTCCGTTTTTTCCAAAAAGCCGTTGCAGGGTGTCGGTGGGACAAATGGCCAAATCACCGATGGTTAACACGCCGATGCGCCGAAGCTGTTCGGCCGTTCGCTTGCCGACAAACAGCAAATCCTCCACCGGCAACGGCCAAACAACCTGCTTGAAGTTTTCACGGGTAATGAGCGTCTGCCCGTTGGGCTTTTTCATATCGGATCCCAATTTGGCAAAGACCTTATTAAAGCTGATTCCCACAGAAACGCTCACGCCCAGTTCGTTAATCATATCCTGACGGATGCGACGGGCGATGGTTTCACCGTCCCCGAACAGCAGGCGGCTGCCGGTGACATCCAACCAACATTCATCCATGCCGAAAGATTCCACAAGGTCGGTGTACCGCAGATAAATGGCTTTGGCAGCCTTGGAAAAGCGTTCGTATTCTTCATAAAGAGGGGGAAGTAAGTACAGCCCCGGACATTTTCTCTGTGCTTCAAAAATCGGTTCGGCGGTTTTTACACCATATTGCTTGGCCAGTTCGTTTTTGGCCAGGATGATACCGTGACGGTTTTCTTTATCGCCGCAGACCGCCACAGGCTCGCCGATGAGGGTTTGGTTGTATAGTAGGCTGACCGAGGCGAAAAAGTTGTTCATGTCGCAATGCAAAATGGTTCTTTCCATGATAAACTCCTGTTTGTGTGCGGCAGAGTCTGCCCTGCCGGTTTTATTGGATGGTGTTTCCGTCCTTTATGGATTAGGTGGGGCACAGATGCTCTAACGCCTGTAAATGCAGCCGTTCAATCTGCCGTTTGCTGTAATTGAGCAGTTCGGCGGTTTCCTCTAAGCTGCGGCCGCACAGATATTTTTGGGCTAAAATTTCACGCTCCCGTTCGTCTCCGATACCGTAAATGGCATCCTCAATGCTATCCCGCAATTGTTTTGTTTTGGCCATTTCGTCAAAGTAAAAGGATTTTCGATCGGCGTTGATGCGACTTTGCTTGGTCAAGCGGTCAATACGGGCGATTAACAGAGGATAACGGTTTAAGTAGTGGCGCTTTTCGTCAACATTCATCATATATGACCGGCCCCCTTTAAGGCGAAGTATTGTCCGTAGCTGAGTTTTTGTCCGGTGCGCTGATTATAAGCATCAACCTCTGCAACGGCGTTCAATATCGGGTCGGTCAGACGGGCGATGGTACGCTGTCTTTGTCGTTCCCATAGTTTTTCGCCGGCTCTTTGACAGGTGGAAGAGCAATATTCCCGACCCGGCAAACTGATTTTAGTGCCGCAGCAACGACAGTAGCCACCTTTCTTTTCGTAAAAATCACTACTGTCGCAAAACGGACATAACATCACCTTCTTTCGAACACCCGGACTGTCGATCGCATCTGTAAAGACAATACGGGCAAAGGTGAATGATTTTTGACAATTCCTGCAAATGTACAAGTGACTTCCTCCGTTTTATAAATACTTCTTGACAATTACGGAATGATGTAATACAATGAACTTGCAAGTGGAAAAATTACATGATTTCGTAACGCAAGTCTATTATATTACGAAAATTCGTAATTGTCAATGGAGTTTGTGCAAAAAATTCTTAATTTTTTGGAAAAACGGAGTGGGAGTACAGAAAAATGGACAGTATTTACGGTCGCATTGAGTCATTGTGTCGGGACGCAGGCATCAACATAACAGCTCTTTGTCGGGATTGCTCGATTCCTCGGGCGACTTTGTCGGATTTTAAGACCGGCCGGGTGAAATCGTTGTCGGCTGCCGTGCTTTCTAAAATCGCCGCTTATTTTTCCGTCAGCGTTGATTACCTAATGGAAGGGCATGACAGCATCAGCCAGGATCAACTGAAGGCGGCCCTGTTTGGGGGCGATGGTGAAGTGACCGACGCCATGTGGGATGAGGTTAAGCGGTACGCTGAATATATAAAGGAACGGGAACATGAAAACAGATCGGTTGTATAAGATGGCTGAGGATAACCAGATTGCGGTGGAGGGTTTTCCTCTGCCGGAAAATAAAGCGTTAACTCTTAAGCTGGGCGGCAAGTATTATGTAGCCATTGATCCGTCTGTCCTATGCTCATCCAGTGAGGAGAAGGTGTGCTTGGCGCACGAGCTGGGTCATTGTCAGACCGAGGCCTTCTATAACTGCTATTCAACATTGGACAATCGGGCTAAACAGGAGCGCAAGGCCGAAAGTTGGGCCATTGGCCAACTGGTGCCGTTGGATGAATTAAAAATGGCCATCAAGAGCGGTCGTAGCGATTTGACAGCTTTGTCGGATTATTTCGGTGTGACCAATGAGTTTATGTATAAAGCATTGCTTTATTATAAAAATTGAAAAGGGGTTTTGGTATGTATTGTTCAAATTGTGGTAAAGAAATACCTGACGAAAGTAAGTTCTGTCCCATCTGCGGGGCAACCGTTTCGGCACCGGGGGAGCCGACTGCCGACGCGCAGGCCTGCTCGTGCGATACCGCCGGTTTAGAGCCGCAATCCATCGGTGTGGTTGGACGGTTTGCATCGGCCTTTCGCGATAAGCTGTTCATGGCTGTTTGCATTTTGATGAGTACCGCATTGGGTTTAAGCATTTTAAGCAGTGCTGTCGACAAATCTCTTTCGTTGAATGTCATCAGCCTTTTGTTTGTGATCTTTTTGTGGATGATCTTTGCCGGTGCCCAAAAGAACACCGTTAATTTGACCGGTATGAAGGGCGTTAGCGGAACTATGAAGGCATTGTGTATCCTTTTATGGATAGCGGTCGGCTTTTTGGCACTTTTTGGCATCATCTTTTTTGCAGTGCCCTCTCTTCTCGGCGGGCTCTTTGAGACAGCGCTACAACACTACGAAGAAGAGTTGTCGGGCCTATTCGTGTTAGGCGGTTCGATGGTTTCGGTAGCTATCGGTTTTGTTTTTCTTTTCATGGCGGTGATATTAACCCTTTTCAACATTTTCGGGTATCATTCCATTCATCGCATGATGAAAACCATGTGTACCAGTGTGTTGAACAATTACGAACAGATTGATAAATTGAAAGCGGGTAAGGGCTGGTTAATGGCCTTTGGTGTTCTCAACGGCCTTTCGGCCCTAACCGTTTTGGCTACATCCCCGATGAATGCACTGGCCACCGGATCTACGGCTGCCGCTTTAATCATCGCCTCTATTTGGGTTGACCGTCATTTCATTAAAGGTGTTTTGTAAGTTAATTCATCATAAAAAAAGCGACCGAAGAATTTGCTTCGGTCGCTTTCTTTATGGATGTGGGAGGATCATAAGCGACGGCTTGTCCTCTTGATTCGGCATGATACCTGTCAAGTACAAACAAACCGTCCCTCAATGTTCATCATCAGGGACGGTTTGTTGATAGAATTATTTTGGAAAACGGTTTTAGTATGCGGCAGAATTAGACAGTATCTAAAGAAAGGTCAGCCTTCAATGGCGAAATAAGCGGCTGCGTTTTTGTAGCAGATGCCCTCCACGAGTTTTTGCAGAGCTTTTTCGTCATTCGGATATTCACCGTTTTCCACCAATCGGCCGATAAACATACACAGAATCCGTCGGAAATACTCATGGCGGGTGTAGGACAGGAAGCTCCGGGAATCGGTCAACATACCGATGAAGTTGCCCAGTACCGACAGGTTGGCCAGTGAGGTGAGCTGTGCTTCCATGCCGGCTTTGTGGTCATTAAACCACCAAGCCGAGCCGTGCTGTAGCTTTCCTGCTGCCTCGGTGCCCTGGAAAGCACCCAAAATGGTGTCCAGCATGGCGTTGTCAGAGGGATTCAACGAGTACAAAACGGTCTTGGGCAGGTGATGCTCCTGTTCGAGTGTGTCAAGAAACGCACAGATTTTTTCGCCGCAGAAGACCGAATTGATGACATCGTAACCGGTATCGGGACCCAGTTTTTCAAACATCCGGCTATTGGGGTTACGCAGGGCATTGTAATGAAGCTGCATCACAATGTCCTTCTCGGCGTACTCTTTGGCGCAGTGTAACAAAAGGGCGGTCTTGTACTGTTCGGCCTCTTGCGCGGTAATGGTCTTACCCTTCATGGCCGTCTTGAAAATCTTGTCAAGCTCATGCTCGTCAGCAGTTAAGAAGGGGACAAAATCCAAGCCGTGATCTGATGCACGGCAACCGACGGCCTTGAAATAATCCAATCGATCGGATATAGCACGGCAAACATCGGCCACGCTGTCGATCGGATAGCCGACAGTCTCGCTTAGGCGTTCCATGTAGTCGACAAAGCCCGGCTTATCAATATTGATAGCCTTGTCGGGTCGAAAGGAGGGAGCAACCGTGACCGGGAAGTCGGTTTCCTCGGCCAGTGCTTTGTGCCACTCTAAGGTGTCAATGGGGTCATCCGTGGTGCCGATAAAGCGAACATTGGAGCTTAAAATGAGCTGACGCACCGACATGTTCTTTAACTTTTCATTGCAAAGATTCCAAACTTCTTCGGCGGTTTCACCCGATAAAACGCCATAGTAGCCGAAATAGCGTTGTAACTCCAAATGGGTCCAATGATACATCGGGTTACCGACACACTTTTCCAGCGTTTCGGCGAAGCATTGAAATTTAATACGGTCGGTTGCGTCCCCGGTGATTTCCTCCTCCGGCACGCCGTTGCTGCGAATCAGACGCCATTTGTAATGGTCACCGCCCAACCAAAGCTGGGTGATATTATCAAAATGACGGTCTTTGGCGATTTCTTCGGGGCTGATGTGGCAATGGTAGTCAATAATCGGCTGTTTTGCGGCATAGGTGTGATACAGATGAACAGCTGTTTCGGTGTCGAGCAAAAAGTTTTTGTCCATAAATTGTTTCATAAGAATCACCATATCTTTCATTTATTGTCGGTCAAACCGCAGTCGGTGTGAGCCCTCATTTTGATGAATATATTTGGTAAAGCCGCCTAAACGGGTTTGCGTATGCCTGTAGGAATAATGGCGTTCACTAACCGGCTTCATCAAACAAACCTAAGACGGCAATGCCTACGGCGGCCAAGCCAATCATAATATAATGCTTATACGAAAGTCTTTCTTTTAGGAAAAGGCGTCCCCACACAACCGAAAGCAGACAATACGCCGAAATCATCGGGGCGGTCATGGCCAGATGCTCTGTATCTGCAATGGCATAGATATAGGCAAACTGTCCGGCTGTTTCAAATACGGCTCCGATATATTTCGGGGTTTCTTCCCGAATGGTAAATTTCTGACGGCGGACAACAGCTACATAGAATAAGCTGACCAAGCCACAGACCAAGAAGGTTAATTCATAAGCCACATTGGCGCTGTCTTCATCTAATGTTTCCAGCACACGATTATCGGCAAAGGTGCCGACGGCGTCTAACGCGCAGTACAAAATCGGCAAGGCCAACGCCAACGCACTCTTGGCATAGCGACGGTTGCCTTTTTCCTGACGACGACGACGCAGTTCCTCGTCCTCATGAGCCTCAACAAAGCCCAATCCGATAACGCCGAAACAGACGGCCACAACAGCCAACTTTTGATACAGATTAAGAGAACCGATACCCACCGTGATGGCCGTCAGGACGGCAACAATCGCACCCGATGAGTTGCAAATGGGGCTGGAAACGGACAGCTCAATATAATGAAGCCCCAAATAGCCCATGGCCATGGATACAATATACAGGGCCGATACAGGCAAATAGGTCAGCAGAACGCTGCCGTTGATGGTCACACCGCCTACAAAGATTTGATAACAGGCGTGCAGACCCATCACCACGCCGACCGCCGTAATCATCTTCAGATAGGCGTATCGGTCTTTTTCACCCATACAACCGATTTTTGAAAAAAGGTCAGAGCCGCTCCAAAAAAACATGGCGGCTAATGCCAGGAAAAACCAACCAAAATTTTGAACAAATTCCATAAGTTATCAACATTCCTTTCTATAAAGACGAACTTGCAGTGCTGTAAATAGGGTGGGCCAAAAGCAACCGGCCGTTATCACCACAAAAAAATAACAAATGATATGCGTAAAGCTCTGTGCGGGGAAGAGTGCCTCCAGCGGTACTTTCAGCCCCTCTTTAACACAGAAAACCAAGGCCATTCCGACAAGTGCCTTAAAGACTTGGAAGGCGGGAGGTGCGTTGGCAGAGAAATGCAGGCGTGTCTCATCCCAATAATAGACGAAGGGCAGACCCAGGGCGCAGCCGAGCATGGAGCAGGCATTTTTGCGAGCCGATTCCAAATTACCGATGTTTTCAGGCAGGTAAACCTCTGACGGAAAGGGCATCAAGAAAACATACACGGCAAAGCCGACGGTAAGCACAATCGTGCCTAAAATGAGAATCGCCATACCTTTTTTGTGCTGTCCGTCAAACAGCGGATACAGCAAAAAGACGAGAATCACGCCCAGGGCGAAGGCAACACTGACATCCAACGGGGTATGGACACCCAGATACATCCGCGAAAACGGCACCAACAGACAAAGCGTCAGGCAAATAAACCGTAGCCAGGTTGGATTCTTATGGCGAGCCAAACCGCCGAACAGACCGACCGAGGATTGGGTGTGACCGCTGGGGAAGGAATAACCTCCGGCTCGCGGGATGGCGTTGGGTACGGGAGAAAAGGCGGGATTCCGCACCCACGGCCGTGCAATACGGCAGGTGATTTTCAAAAACTGGTTGGCTACGGTACCCATAAAGCAGGTGATCATCAAATAATAACCTTCATACTTATCGGCGCACCAAAACACCAGTAGGGCAATGACAATAAACAGCGTTTCATCTCCGAAATAGGTTAAAAAGGAAAAAAACGAATCCAAGAACGGGGTCCTGATTTTTTCGAGAAAATACAAAAATTCCACGAAACCAGCTCCTTATTTATTGGGCTTTCCAAGAGGAGGGAGAAAAGAAGAGCAGAATGGGGAAAATTTCCAATCGCCCGGCCAGCATAGCCAGGGAAAGAACCAGCTTGGAAAGGTCGGAATAGGCCGCATAGGAAGCTGTCGGACCGACTCCGGCAAATCCGGGACCGACGTTGTTAAAACAAGCGACCGTGGCGCTTAAATTTGTTTCTAAGTTGAATGGTTCAAAGGACAACAGCAGAAAAACACCGCCGATAAACATCATGTATACGACAAAATATAAGGCAACACTATTCAGCATCGGCTCGTCTGCCCGCTTTTCTTCAAAGACAATGACTCTAACCGATCTCGGATGCAGCAGACGGCTTAATTCACGGCGTGCCATGCGGAACAGCAGGACCACTCGTGAAACTTTCAGTCCGCCTGCCGTAGAGCCGGCACAACCGCCCACCAGCATCAGCAAAAAGAGGATGCTCTTGGAAAGCGACGGCCAAGCATTAAAGTCGGTGGTTGAAAAGCCGGTGGTGGTCATGATGGAGGAGACCTGGAAGGCGGCGTGGCGCAATGACTCCGGCCACAAACAGTCGGCATATTTGGAGATATCCCAAGTGATTACCATGGTGGCGGCGGCTGCGATACCCAAATAGGCCCATAATTCGGCACTGTGCAAGACCGGGCGCAACCGTTTGAGCAGTAACAGATAAAAAAGGTTGAAGTTTATGCCGAAAATCAGCATAAAGACTGTGATAACCCATTGACAATAGGGGGAATAGGAGGCGACGCTGTCCGCTTTTATGCCGAAACCGCCGGTACCGGCAGTGCCGAAGGTGTGCACCAGGCTGTCAAACAGCGACATACCGCCGGCTATCAGCAAAACGGTTTCAAGCAGGGTGATGGCAAAGTAAATCAAGTATAGGATTTTGGCGGTGTCCTTTAAACGGGGCACCAATTTGCCGACCATTGGGCCGGGCACCTCTGCGCGTAAAATATGAATGGAACGCTCATTACCGCTGGGCAAAACGGCCAACAAAAAGACCAAAACACCCATGCCGCCGATCCAGTGGGTAAAACTGCGCCAAAACAAAAGGCCTTGGCTTTGAATGGCTTCTTCCACATTGGGCAGAATCGAGGCACCGGTGGTGGTGAAGCCACTGACCGTTTCAAAAAAAGCATCACAATAGTTAGGAATGCTACCGCTGAAAACAAAGGGCAAAGCACCGACAGCCGATACAAAAATCCACGCAGAGGCAACAATGAAAAAGCCTTCTCTTGCGAAAATTAGGTGGTTGCGAGGACGGGCAATCAGACGTAAAACCAGACCAAAGGCCAAGCTGATACCGGCCGTGACGGCAAAGCAGAAAAGGATGCTGTACTCACCGTAAATCAGGCAAACAATCATCGGCAAAATAAGCAGAGCTGTTTCGATGAGCGCAATGCGACCGACGGTGAATAAAACGATTCTTCGGTTCATGATATGCTCCTAACTCATGACATCTAAAAGTGCACCCAAGCGTTTTCCGGTTGAAACGACAATCACGCGGTCACCGGCTAAAATGCAATCATCGCCGGATGGAATAATGGTCTTCCGCTTACGGATGATACCGGCAAATAGGGTGTTTTCTTTCAGGCGTAAGTCCTTTAAGAGAGTGTTGCAATAGGGGAAGTCGGCCTTTACAATGAATTCCAAGGCCTCAGCCTTTCCGTCCAGTAACTTGTATAGCGTTTCCATTTGACTGCCGAGAGAGTTTTCCAGCGCCCGTGCATAACGGGATACCACATTGGTTACGGCCTTGGGCAGGGATACCAACGAGTCCATTCCGAGGCGTTGCGCCATAGCATTCATTTGCGGCAGATTGACCTTGGAGATCACTTTTGGAACATTTTGCGAGGACGCATAAAAGGAAATCAAGATATTCTGTTCGTCCATGCCGGTCAGCGACACAAAGGCATCGGTAGAGCGAATGCCCTCTTCAAGCAGCAATTCTTGAGAACTGCCGTCACCGCAGATCATCGTTGCACCCGGCAGGTGTTGGCCGAATTCTTCACAACGGTGAATGTCCTTTTCAATGACTTTTACCGAGTTGCCGCTTTTCAGTAACATTTTGGCCAAATAATAAGCCGTGCGGGAAGCGCCCAACAGCATAACGGTACGAGCGTGCTTTTTCATCAGTCCCAAGCTCTTAAGAAGCTTTTGAATCTCCGAAAAAGCGGCGGTTAAAATCACATGGTCGCCGTCTTTTAACACAAAACGGCCATCGGGAATGGTGACGCAATCACCTCGACGAACGGCACAGACCAAGAAGTTGGCAGGACACCTTTTTCTTAATTCCAATAAGGACAGTCCGTTTAGCACAGAATCGCTTTTGAGCGCCAATTCCACCATTTCAAAGTTTCGCCCCGAAAACGTTTCCAAATTAGCAGCACTCGGCAGACGGAGTAGATTATACAATTCCTGTGCGGTTAACAACTCCGGGTTGATCGACATCGAAAGGCCCAACTGATCTTTCATGAAGCCCAGGCTTTGGTCGTTGTATTCCGGATTCCGAATCCGGGCAATGGTGTGCCGGGCGCCCATACGGCGAGCTAAAAAACAACAAAGCATATTCAATTCATCTGAATGGGTTGTCGCCACCAGCAGATTGGTACTGCCGACATCCGCCTGCTGTAAGACTTCACAGTCGGTGCCGTTTCCGCAAACACCCATAACGTCATAAATGTTGGTGATTTCGTCAATGACAGCCGGATCGCTGTCAACGGCGGTGACATTATGTCCCTCGGACAAAAGTGTGTCTAAAATCGCTGTGCCGATCTTACCGCAACCTACGACGATAATGTTCATCCCATGCACTCCTTAATGCCGATAAGTACTCCTCGGCCAAAGGGCCTAATAATAGTCATTATACTGTATCACCTATATAAAGTCAAGAATCCGGATGCCGGTTTTATGCCGAAAAAGAGCGGATTAAGGCGACTAAAAAACAATGCAGGGCGTCTTTTGATGCCCTGCATGGTTTGGGTGCTGTAACAGAAGTATACGGTTCTTGGACGGTTGATGCAATGAGTTGAACCCTACTCAAACGATGGCTCGTTTATTGGTGGACAGATTGGGACGGCGATACGTTCGGTCGGCAGTTTGTGGCAGGTAAAGAACAAAATTTGATTCTGTTTGGCATAGTCCTCCAAAAAGGCAAGTGCAACCGCCTGACGGGTGTCGTCATACTGACAAAAGGCGTCATCCAAGAGCAACGGCAGAGTCTCCTTACCTTCGCACAAAAGCTCAGATACGGCCAACCGCAGAGCAAAATAGGCTTGGTCGGCGGCGCCGGTTGACAGATACTGCCATTCCTTACGGCCGAAGACGCCGGTCTTTTCAACCTGCAAGTCAAAGCTGCGGGAAATGTGTAAGGCGTGATAAACACCGCCGGTCAGTGCCGAGAAAATTTCACCGGCACGCTTTTCCAATCGTTCGCCGTAATTCTGCCGGAGCTTGGCGGCGGCATCGCTTAAAAGTGAACAGGCCAGCTCACTTGCCTCGCAAAAGGCCTTTTGACGCGCCAAAACAGCCAACAACCGTTCAATCTCATGCTCTAATTCGGTGGGGTGGCGTAGATTCTTAAAGTCGGTAGCCAAGCGAGCCTCATCCAAAGCCAAATCCTTTTCGGTTTCGGCCAATTCGCGACGCTTGAACGCCAATAGCTCCCGGATGGTTTTCGGATCGCCGATGGCGTTTTCCTCGCGGCTGATTTGGCGTTGCATGGCCTTGGCGGTCTCCACGGTGATGTCCTCGCCTAAATCGTGCTTTAACAAATTCAGTCGAGCCGTGACAGTTTCCCACTTTTGCAGACTCTCATGATAGGCATGCAGTATGATTTCAATGCCCGAAAAAGAGGTCTGCGGTGTGACATTCGGGAACAATTCGCTTAATCCCTGCAAAGACCCTGTCACGGTGGCGGTCAGTTCCTCGACCGTTTTTGTTAGGGCGGCCTCACGACGGATTAGCTCGTCAAGCCGTGCCTTGTTTTGCCCGTCGGTTTCTTCTCTCACCGAAAGAGCGGCGGTTTTAGCGGTCAAATCGGTGGTTTTAGCGGCCAAATCCGGCTTTAATTCACCCAAGCGATTCTGTATGGATGCCAATTGGTCGGTCAATTCTTTACCGGCACCCTTCGGCTTCCTTTTACACAAGACGGTCAGCAGTAAACCTATGAGCGTCAAAGAGCCTCCCACAAGCCATGGCAGAGGGCGTAAGGCATCGGTGACGAAGCCGGCAGCCGTAGCCAAAAGACCGCACAGCGTGAGAATGACAAACATCGGACGTATCTTGCTTTTTTGTGCGTTGGCTTCATCAATTTGACGGGATAAGGCCTCGGCCTGCTGTGTCAGGCGGTTTTCCTCATCGCTCAGCCGCTCGACCTCATCTCGTAAGGCCTTAATGGCGGCCTTTTCACCGTCGCACGAATGATCCGTCAAAGAGGCTTGCGTTGTTGTTAACGTCTCCTTGCAAAGCGATAACTGTTGGGTCGCATCCTCCAAACGGGTGGCTGCCAATTTGCCGTCCATGGTCAGTTGATCGGCACGGCTTAAATCAGCGGCGCTGATGAGTGTCCCGTCGGTCTTTTTCAGCTTTCTTTCTAAGGAGGACAGCATGGCAGAGGCCTCAACAAAGTCTCCTAATTTTTTTAGATTCCGGTAGTCCTCGGCGGCACGAAGCTGCGCTTCATAGCGGTCGCAATCTTTTTGTGCCGAAAGCAACCGATTCTTCTTATTGTCGATTTGAATGGCCAACGCCTGTTTGTTTTCAACCGCCTTACGGGAAAACAGCAGCTCTTCTTTTAAGGCTTCCAGTTGCTTAGCGCCCTTGTCGTAGCGTCCTTTGTTACCGCCCTTGGACATCAGTTCTTCCTTGCCGTCGGTTAGGTTAGACAGGAGCTTTTGCACCGAAACACCCTCGTCGCCGGTTTGTGCCAGGCTGGACAGACGGGCATTCAATTCGCCTTCTGCCTGCTCGTCCTTGTCGCCGATGAGGCATTGTCCGATAAAGGCACAGCGATCAAAGGCGGCGGCACTCAAGCCGAAAAAACGCTGGCCGATATCGGCTGTGCGGCGTTCGGCTTCACCGGTGGATAAATCGGTTAAGGTGATTTGATCGGTGGCGTTTGAGGCCAAAAAGACCCGTTCTAAACGGTAGTCGGTGCCGTCCGACGAGAAGGTAATGGCGCCGGCCATGGGAGAACCATCCCACGGAGCATACCGCTTACGAGGATTTTTGGATAAATCGGAGCCACGGGTGGCAGAGCCGTAAAACATCATGCGAATAAAGGCCATCAGGGTGGTTTTTCCGTCCTCATTATGGCCGTACAGCAGATTGAAGCCGTCCTCTAACGTCAGCCGATAGTCCTTGAATTTGCCGAACGAGGCTAAATACAGTTCTTTAATCTTCACCGTACTTCACCTTCCCCTCAAAACTTCTCAGTCCCAATTCCAACGCATATAAAATGGATTTTTTCTCTTGCTCGTCGTGGGTGGCGGACGCTTTTTCCAAGCAGGCCTTCACAAACAGCCCTTTCAGGGACGGCTCATTGGCCAGTGCCTGCCAATCAGCCTTGACGGTGGTTTCGTCCCGCAGGCGCAGATGATATACTTCACTTGCCAGTTGGGCGGCCAGCCGATCGGGGTGCACCCGTTTGCCGTCGGGCAAAGCGCCGGTCAGGGTGATACGGAACAAATCATCGGTATAATGCTCGCCTGTGGCCTTGATGGCTTCCATAACGGTGGTATAGGGATCCTCTTCTTCGGTAAGCGGTACCGATAGGCAGTGGTGGGTGCGCCCGGCAATGGGCACAAAGGCCAACGAATGAAAGCCCTTTTCCACCTCACCCATGTAGACACCCTTGATACCGCTTTCATCGTATCCTTGCCCTTCGGGACAACCGCTGTAGGAAAAGAAGGTATTTTCAATTTTGTGAATATCAGAACGCTGATGAATATGCCCAAGTGCCAGATAATCCATGCCGCACGAGGCAATGAATTCCTTGGTGATTGAGCAATAACAGGAGCTGTAATCACTGCGTGTTTCTCCGTGTAATACCATAAGGTTGATCATATCATCAGCCGGCGGTTTTAATGAGAAGGACGGCTTGCCGGCGCAGTAAACACCGGCAAAGGATTTTCCGTAAACCCGACAATGAAATTCCGGAAAGGCAATCACACTGTCCTTGGTTCCCAAAACAAAGCAGTTTTTGGGCAAAAGGGCCGATTGATAGGGTGAATCGGCCGACAGCGGATCGTGGTTACCGGCGGCGATCACCACCTTGGTGTCGATGAGACTTCCAAGCAGTGCAAAGACCTCGCCGATCAAGGAAGCATCGATGTGGTTGTTGTCGAATAAATCACCGGCAATCAATAACAGATTGACACTTTGTGCGGTACACAGATCGGTGATACGGCGAACCGTGGTTAGCATTTCAGCCTGTCTTGCAGCGGCAAGAGGGCCTAAATAGGCGTTTTCGGCGCCGATGTGCCAATCGGCGGTATGCAGAATACGAACACTGGCCATGAACATCCTCCTTGATAGAAATAGTGAGATAAAGAACAGCCCCCTGAACGGCGACGGCGTCAAAACAGATCGTTTGGCAGGGCTTTAACACAATTGGTATTCTTATTATATCGTGTTTTGACAGCCTGTGCAAGAATATTTAAGGAAAATATTGATTAGAGAGGAAAAATAAGATATAATATACAAAGGAAAAAATTGCTTATTGCTTTCCATCGGTGCCTTTTGGCCGTTTAACGGTTATGTCGTCGCGGCGGTCAAAGAATATGGGGGAACAATGGGCGTATAACCGACCGATACACAGCAGGAAAGGATGGCCTATGGATATACGCTTATCAGACAAATTGCAGATGAAAAAAAGTCATCCCTGTGGGGGAGTGGTGTTTACCGTTTTGCGAATCGGATCGGATTTTCGCATTCGGTGTGAAACCTGCGGTCGAGAAATTATGCTGCCCAGAAGCAAATGCGAAAAAATGATTAAAAAAGTCATGCGTGAGGGAGAAGACCATGTTTGAACAGTTAGAGGGAGTGGCCACCAGGCTTGAGGAAATCAGCGTTTTGCTGACGCAACCTCAGGTTGTGTGCGACAGTGACCGATATACCGCTTTAAGTAAGGAATACGCCCAAATCTCTCCTGTTGTTGACGCCTATAAGGCCTATCGGAAGGCGGTGTCTACCAAGCAAGAGGCTCGCACGCTGTTAGAGACCGGCGGACTGGATAAGGATTTTAAGGCGTTGGTGGAACAGGAGCTGTTAACGGCGCAACAAGAGGAAGAATGCCTTTCGGAAGAATTGCGGTTGTTGCTGTTGCCGCATGATCCCAACGATGAAAAAAATGTCATTATCGAGATTCGGGGCGGTGCCGGCGGTGAGGAGGCGGCACTGTTTGCCGGATCACTGTTTCGAATGTATACCATGTATGCCGAGAGTAAGGGCTGGCAGACCGAGGTTGTCGGGGCCAATGAAACCGAGCTGGGCGGCTACAAGGAAGTGTCGTTTATGATTACCGGCGCCGGTGCTTTTTCAAGACTGAAGTATGAGAGCGGTGTGCATCGGGTGCAACGGGTTCCCGATACCGAGACACAAGGGCGGATTCATACCTCCACCGTGACCGTGGCAGTTTTGCCGGAGGCGGATGAGGTGGAATTTGAACTTAACCCAAAGGATCTTAAAATTGATACCTTCCGTTCCAGCGGTGCGGGAGGTCAGCATATTAACAAGACCTCCTCGGCCATTCGCATCACCCATTTGCCGACCGGCATGGTGGTGGAATGCCAGGACGAGAGAAGCCAGTATAAAAACAAGGATAAGGCCTTAAAGGTTTTGCGCTCTCGGTTATATGAGCAGGCCTGTGCCAAACAAGAAAATGAGATCGCCTCTTCCCGGCGCAGTCAGGTGGGCACCGGCGATCGCAGTGAGAGGATTCGCACGTATAATTTTCCCCAGGGTCGGGTCACCGACCATAGGATCGGCTTGACGCTGTACAAGATTGATGCCGTGATGAACGGGGCGTTGGATGAGATCGTTGATGCCCTGACCACATTTGACCGCAGTGAGCAGTTAAAGAACAGTGAAATGGCATAAGTCAAGGATATCAGAGCCTATCGACCGAAAAGGCTTGCTTTTAGGGATATCTGGCCATGGTGGCGAATGGATGGAAGAAAAAGAAATGGAAACCAAACGAATTATACCAAACCAAGCCGGTTACAAACAGGCAGGGGACTTATTGGCAAACGGCGGTATTGTCGCTATGCCGACCGAGACGGTATACGGTCTGGCAGCATCGGCTTATGATGATGCCGCCATTGCCCGTGTGTTTGCGGCCAAGGGACGTCCGCAGGACAATCCGCTGATCGTGCATATTGCCGACCTTTCCATGCTCCCTTGGGTGACTTCACAGGTATCAGAGCAGGCCAAACGATGTGCCGAGGCCTTTTGGCCGGGTCCCTTTACCATGGTTTTGCCAAAGGGTGAGAGAATTGCCGACAGCGTTTGTGCCGGACTCGACAGCGTGGGCGTACGGATGCCGTCCTCGCAGATTGCCCGAGAACTGATTCGGGCGGCCGGTCTTCCCTTGGCGGCACCTTCGGCCAATCGCTCCGGCTTGCCCAGTCCGATTTCGGCTGATCATGTTTTAAGAGATTTAGACGGCTCGATCGACGCTGTGTTAATGGGTCCCCGTTGTGAGGTGGGAGTGGAATCTACGGTGATTTCTCTAACCGCCCATCCGCCGCGGCTGTTGCGTCCGGGAGCGGTCACATTGGAACAGCTAAAGACGGTTTTGCCCGATATTGAGGTTGATCCGGCGGTACTCGACCGTCCGAAAGAGGGCGAACAGGTGGCTTCTCCGGGCATGAAATACAAGCATTATGCCCCCAAGGCAACCCTTATTATGGTGGAGGGAGACAGGGAGCAGTACTGCCGGTATGTCAATGAACAGGCAGACGGTGTCGCCGTTTGTTTTAAGGAGGATGTCGATCGGTTGGGCGTGCCGGTCTATTGTTACGGTGCAAGTGATGACGGGCGCACCCAGGCCTATGCGTTGTTTGAGGTGCTTCGACGGCTGGATGAAGATCGGATCGAAAAGGCTTATCTTC
Organism: Clostridiaceae bacterium; assembly: GCA_016295355.1. GTDB lineage: Bacteria > Bacillota > Clostridia > Oscillospirales > Acutalibacteraceae > SIG607. The sequence continues at coordinate 19,457 of JAEDLK010000005.1, read as the reverse complement.
ACGCACCGGGTCAAACCGGCGTCAGCTTGGCGGTTTATAACCGTGCCATTCGTTCCTGCGGTTATCGGAAGGTGGTTTTATGACAAAACGCAAAACGGTGATCGGTCTGACCGGTCCGAGCGGTGCCGGCAAAAGCACCGCCGCGGCGGTGTTTAAGCAACACGGCTTTTACTGCATCGACTGTGATGCCGTTTGCCGCCATGTCTACGACACCAATCCACTGTGCGTGGCACAGTTGGTCAAGGCGTTCGGGCAGGATATTTTGACAGACGGAAAAATCAACCGTCGGGCGTTGGCGACGGTGGCCTTTGCCGATGAAGCACACAAACAGCAATTAAACAATATGGTGCTTCCCTTTATTGACGAGGAGATTTTGCGACAAATTGAAGAGAATGACAGTGACCGCATTTTGTTGGATGCCCCGACGCTGTTTGAAAGCGGATTGGATGAGATTTGCATGGCGGTGGTGGCCTTATTGTGTGACAGAACGCTCTGTCGAACCAGAATCATCAGCCGAGATTCGTTGAGCGAAACGCAAGCTGACAGTCGGTTATCGGTCGGACAGCCGGATGAGTTTTACACCGATCGGACAAACTATGTCGTGTATAACAACGCAACAAAACAAGAACTGGCGGAATCGGTTTCGGCCATGCTTATTAAACTGATGAAGGAGATAGAATCATGAGCGAAAAAACCAAAGCAGAGCAATTAAAGGATCATTTATGTCTGAATCGTAAAAACGGTCTTTTACGGGTGTCGGATGACTGCATTGAAAAGGCGTATGCATTTTGCGAGGACTATAAGGCGTTTTTGAATGCCGCCAAAACCGAGAGAGAGGCGGTTATCGAGGCCGTCAAATTGGCCGAGAGCAAGGGCTTTGTGCCGTTTGAAGAGGGCCAAACCTATGCCGCCGGCGAAAAGGTTTACTTTAACAATCGGGGCAAGACAGTGGCCTTTGCCGTCATCGGTACCGAGCCGGTCGAGAACGGCCTTCGCTTGACAGCCGCTCATATTGATTCTCCTCGGTTGGATATTAAGCCGAATCCACTGTATGAGGATCTGGAATTGGCACTGTTAAAGACTCATTACTACGGCGGTATAAAGAAGTATCAATGGACAGCCGTTCCGCTGGCCCTGCACGGCGTGTTTGCGTTGCGTGACGGTAAAACGGTTACGGTGAGCCTCGGTGAACAGGCTGACGAACCGAAATTTGTGGTGAATGATTTACTGCCGCATTTGGCAAGCGAGCAGAACAAGCGCACCTTAAATGAGGGGATTAAGGGCGAGGAACTCAATGTTTTAGTGGGCAGCCGTCCGTTCCGTGACGATAAAGCCAGCGAACTGGTCAAGCTGAACATTTTGGAGCTGCTGTTTGAAAAATACGGCATTACCGAAAGCGACTTTTTGTCGGCCGAACTGGAATGTGTGCCGGCCTTTACAGCCAGTGATATCGGCTTTGACCGCTCTATGATCGGCTCGTACGGACAGGACGACCGGGTTTGTGCCTATCCGGCACTTCGGGCGATTTGCGATACCGAAAATCCCCGTTACACAGCCATGGCGGTGTTAACCGACAAGGAGGAGATCGGGTCGGACGGCAACACCGGCTTGAACTCGGCTTTCTTAAAGTACACCGTGGGTGACCTTTGCCGGATGCAGGGCGGTGATGTTACTTTGGCTCTGCGCCGCACCAAATGCCTGTCGGCCGATGTGAATGCGGCCACCGATCCGACCTTTAAGGATGTTATGGAAGCTAAAAACGCCAGTTATCTCAACTACGGTGTGTGTCTGACAAAGTACACCGGTTCGAGAGGCAAAGCGGGTACCAGTGATGCTTCGGCGGAATATGTCGGGTATGTCCGCCAGTTGTTGGACGATGCCGGCATCATTTGGCAAACCGGTGAGCTTGGCAGGGTGGATATCGGCGGTGGCGGGACGGTAGCCATGTATGTGGCCAATTTGGGAGCGGATGTGATTGATTTGGGTGTGCCGGTTCTGTCCATGCACGCGCCGTTTGAAACCACGGCCAAGTTGGATGTGTATATGTGTTATCGTGCTATGGCTGAATTCTGCAAGTAATCGGGCATAACCAAAGCGGTTAACAAAATGGCCTTAAAGGGCGGTTTTTAGGCGGCTTCCGGCTCATGGTCGCTCATAGTTGGCAGCCCAATGGACTTTGCTTCGTAGGTATTCGCACAAACCGTCATACCTTTTTGGTCAAACCATGTTATGGGTAAGTTTTTCTCTAAAAGAGACCAAAGCACAGCCGTTACACCGTATTGGTAAGTATTTGTACGATGAGGCATCGGCAAAAGATACCGTAAAACCGATGCGAGCTGAAGGCTTTGGTAAAACAAATAAAAAGAGTATCGCTCACGGCTTTGTGCCTTGTTTGTGAGCGGTACTCTTTCTTGTTGTTTGAGAGGTGTGACGGTCTGTGCCGTTAAAGCCTTATGACAGGCGTGATGTTACAGCCGTTCTATCAGACGGTCGGTATAGCCTTTGGCGGTGTCGCCTCTACCGTCGGCTGCCGAACGGAACGGCTCCTCCTCTAAGGCTCTCTCCAAACGATCTGCAAGAGAAAAACGAGCCATGTGGCGCAGCATCATAGCGGCCGCTTTGAGGATGCTTTGCGGATTGGCATAATCACCCAGGCCCTCTTCAATGAGACGGGGAGCCGATCCGTGAATGGCCTCAAACATGGCATAACGGTCGCCGATATTGGCACTGCCGGCCGTGCCGACACCGCCTTGAATCTGAGCGGCTTCATCCGTGATGATGTCGCCGTACAGATTGGGCAGAACAAACACCTGAAAACGGGAACGAATATCCGGGTTTACAAGATTCGCCGTCATGATGTCAATATACCAATCCTCGGCAGTGATGTCCGGATAATCGGAGGCGACCTCGTGGCAAATAGCCGAAAAATTACCATCGGTTTTCTTCATGATGTTCGCTTTGGTGACAATGGCAACGTTGGTTTTTCCGTTGGCCTTGGCATAGTCAAAGGCTGCCTTGGCAATCCGTCGGGTGCCGCAATCGGTCGTGACCTTGAAGTCCATGGCCAATGCGCCCGGAATCTCTATGCCGCTGGAGCCCAACACATATTCGCCCTCGGTGTTTTCACGGTAAAAAATCCAGTCAATGCCCTGCTCTTTTACGCAGACCGGCCGAATGTTGGCATATAAATCCAGTTCACGACGCAAGGCCACATTGGCACTCTCCATTTTTCCGCCCTTGGGCGTGGTGGTCGGCCCCTTTAGAAACAGATCACATTCTTTCAGAGAGGCCAGAACATCGTCCGGAACAGCCTGTCCTACCGCCAAGCGGTTTTCAAGGGTCAAACCGTCGATGCGACGCAGGGTGACGGTTTTGGCCTCTATTTCATCCTTTAATAACACCGAAAGCACACGGGTGGCCTGTTCCATAATGATGGGGCCGATTCCGTCACCGCCTACAAGCCCAATGGTCACAGGGGTGTCCGTCGTGTAATGGCGTGCGGCCGGTGCATGCTTCATGTCGTCGGCTCGTTGCAGTTGCCGTCTCAAAAGAGCCTCGAAATGCTCAACGGCGGTACGAATTTCAGCATCTCTCATTGGTTAGCCTCCTTGGTATAGGGCAGTAATCCGCCGGCCTTCAGAATGCTTTTTTGACGGTCGGTGAAGTCGGCCGTTACATAGAAAAAGGTTCCCTTTGTTTTGTTTTCCAGCTTGATGCGCCCATTTTCCATGCCTTGGAACAGATGGCAAAGGGAAAGGGTGTCTCCTTGGTCAATCGTGTCGTAATCGTCGGGGTTTTCAAAGACAAGCGGGACAATACCGGCGTTAATGAGATTGGCCACATGAATACGGGCAAAGCTCTTGGCAATAACACAGCGCACGCCCAAATACATCGGTACTAAGGCGGCGTGCTCTCTACTGGAACCCTGTCCGTAATTGCTGCCGCCGATGATGATACTTTCGCCCAATGATGCGGCTCGTTCGCTGAAGCCTTGATCACATACGGCAAAGCAGAAGCGGGACAAATACGGAATGTTGGAGCGGTAGGGCAGAATTTTGGCTCCGGCCGGCATGATATGGTCGGTGGTAATATTGTCTGCGACCTTTAGGGAAACCGGAACACACAGGCAATCGGCTCCTTTTTTTGCCACGGGGAATTCTTTGATATTCGGGCCGCGCAGCACCTGAACATCGGAGGCTTCTGATTCGTCGGCCGGTGGCAAGACGGCGGTGTCATCCAGCTTAAAGCGTTCCGGTAGGCAGACATCAGGTGCTTCGCCGAGCAGACGGGGATCGGTGATCTCTCCCGTCAGAGCGGCCGCTACCGCTGTTTCGGGAGACACCAAATAAACTCTGGCATCCGCCGTTCCGCTCCGCCCCTCAAAGTTCCGATTGAAGGTGCGAAGGGAAACCCCGGCAGAGTTGGGGGAAAAGCCCATGCCGATGCAAGGTCCGCAGGCACATTCCAGTACACGGGCGCCGCTGGATAGAATATCCGAAAGAGCACCGCTGTCGGCCAGCATGGATAATACCTGTTTGGAACCGGGCGATACCGAGACGCTGACGCTGTCGCAAATGGTTTTGCCCTTTAACAACGACGCTACCTTTAACAAGTCAAGCAAGGAAGAGTTTGTACACGAGCCGATGCAAACCTGATCAACCTTGGTTCCCTTCAGGCTTTCCACCGTCACAATCCTATCGGGGCTGTGAGGGCAGGCAATCAGCGGTACCAGTGTAGACAGGTCAATGTCAATCACACGGTCGTAAACAGCATCTGCATCAGAGAAAAGAGGTGTATAATCCTGCTCTCGCCCCTGCCGGCGTAAAAAGTCTCTTGTTACCTCGTCAGAGGGGAACAGAGAGGTGGTGGCACCCAGCTCGGTGCCCATGTTGGTGATGGTGGCCCGCTCCGGTACGCTCAAAGAGGCTAATCCTTCGCCGCCCCATTCCAAAATGGCACCGACACCGCCCTTGACAGATAAAATTCGCAGAATTTCAAGGCTGACATCCTTAGCGGTGACAAAGGGGCGCAACCGTCCGGTCAGATTGACCTTAAACATTTTGGGCATGGTGATGTAATAGGCACCGCCGCCCATCGCAACCGCAACATCCATGCCTCCGGCACCGAAGGCCAACATACCGAGTCCGCCGGCGGTGGGGGTATGACTGTCTGACCCGATGAGCGTTTGTCCGGGAATGCCGAACCGTTCCAGATGCACCTGGTGGCAAATGCCGTTGCCGGGCCGTGAAAACCAAATGCCGTGCTTTTTGGCCACGGACTGAATATACCGATGATCGTCGGCGTTTTCAAAGCCCGATTGCAGGGTGTTATGATCAATATAGGCAACGCTTTTCTTGGTGCGAACCCGGTCAATACCCATACTTTCAAATTCCAAATACGCCATGGTGCCGGTGGCATCCTGAGTCAGTGTTTGGTCAATGCGCAGAGAAATTTCGGTGCCCGGAACCATTGTTCCGCTCACCAAATGCTCCTTAATGATTTTTTGTGCCAGTGTTAATCCCATTGTATATGCTCCTCCCTCATAATGCTGTCATAGGCATTTGCAATATGGCAGCTCATGGCGTCCCTAGCCTTTTCCTTATTCCTTGATATGACGGCGGCAAGAATAGCAGCGTGCTCCGACACCGAGATGGCCGCCCGACCGTGATCCTCGACAGAGAGCTTGCGGTACTTTTGAACCTTTTTGTGAAGCGGCATTAGGGTATCAAAAAGGACGGTTCTATGGCTGGCGGCGTATAGCTGTCGGTGAAACTCGCTGTCCATTTGGCGTATATGTAAAGGATCGTTTTTTTGTAGATAGAACTCCTGAAGCTCTATGGTTTCCTTCATCTCTTTTAATTCATCATCGGTGGCATTGACGGCGGCCATAGCCGCCGTCAGAGGCTCAATGGCCTGCCGTATGGTGTAAATATCCTCAAGATCCTTTCGGTCGATGCCTAATACAAGATTGCCCCGTGATATTTCCTCAATCAAATGCTCCTGGGACAGCCGCCGAAGTGCCTCACGGACAGGGGTACGGCTGACACCCAGACTCTGACAAAGGGTCAGCTCGGTCAGCACCTCTCCCCGTTTATACTTGCCGCTTAAAATGTCATTTTCCAGTTGTTCAAAAACCTGATTTGCCAGTGAAACAGGCTTGTGATCCATGCTTTTTCCTCCTTATAACCTGCGGAATCGTCCCTTGCACAGGGTCTCGATTTTTTCCTCTATCTCATGTACCGAGAGCGAGGTTTGGCGTCCGCCGGCGTAGATCTCGTCAATCCATTCCTTCAAATGAGCCACTAACGGATCTTTTTTATCAATAGCCTGACTGCCTGAAAGCGCATAATTTTCGTTGATCCAGTAGGCAATGCCGGCCAGTCCCGAGGTGTTTGACAGCATCACCGTGGGACGGCGGCCGAGAATTTTTTCGGTATTAAAGATGTTATAGATTTCCTGATCTTTTAACAGGCCGTCAGCATGAATACCGGCGCGGGTTACATTGAAATCGCGGCCGACAAAGGGCGTCATGGGAGGAATATCATACCCGATGTCCTTACGGAAATAATCGGCAATCTCGGTAATCACCGTGGGATCCATTCCGTCTAATGAACCGCGCAGTGAAGCGTATTCCATCACCATGGCCTCCAAGGGAATGTTACCGGTTCTCTCACCGATGCCCAACAGCGAGCAGTTAACGGCACAGGCACCGTACAACCATGCGGTTGAGGCGTTTGAAACAGCTTTGTAAAAATCATTGTGACCGTGCCACTCCAACATCTCGCTCGGAACATCGGAATAATGCTGTAAGCCGTAAATAATGCCCGGCACACTGCGGGGCAGGGCAACCTCCGGATAGGGAATACCGTACCCCATGGTGTCGCACGCCCGGATCTTTACCGGGATGCCGGCATCCCGTGACATCTTCATCAGTTCATTGACAAAGGGCACCACAAAGCCGTAAAAATCAGCCCGTGTAATATCTTCTAAATGGCAACGGGGCATTACACCTGACTCAAAAGCCAGACTGACGGTCGACAGATAGTGATCTAAGGCTTGCTTACGGGACATTTTGAGTTTTTTGAAGATGTGGTAGTCACTGCAAGACACCAAAATGCCGGTTTCTCGGATGTTCAAATCCTTAACCAGCTTAAAATCCTCTTTGCTCGCTCTTATCCATGTGGTGATTTCGGGGAAGTCAAGTCCCAGTGCCTGACATTTCTCCAGCGCTTCCCGATCCTTTTTGCTGTAAACAAAGAATTCCGTTTGCCGGATGATGCCGTAGGGGCCGCCAAGTTTTGACATCAGGCGGTACAAATTGACGATTTGTTCAACCGTGTAAGGCTCTACCGATTGTTGGCCGTCTCGCAGGGAGGTGTCGGTAATCCATATTTCTTTTGGCATACCAATCGGCACGCGGCGGTGGTTAAAAGCCACACGGGGTACTTCATCATAGTTGTAGACATCTCGATACAGATTCGGTTCGGGAATATCCTGCAAGGAATAACGATAGCTTTTTTGTTCTAATAGATTTGTTTTCGGGGAAATATCCAGCATTTTTTTGCCTCCTTGTATAATTGTATACAATTATACATGAATACTGACAGATTGTCAAGAACAGATGTGAGAATGTATCATAAAGACCGCTCTTTACAGCCAAACGCAAGGGAATGGTGGCATCTATTGACCAATAGACAGTCTAAAGCCCATACAAAAGGTTGTAAAGCCATGAGTACCGTTTGTTCAACAGGATCCATTACTTAAAATACGGTCGCAGCCGAGCCAGTGCCGCCTTTTCAATACGGGAAACATACGAACGGGAAATACCTAGTCGCTTAGCTAATTCGTGTTGGGTTAATTCTTCTCTGTCATTAAGGCCGTACCGGTAGGAAAGGATTTCCCATTCCCGTTTGGTCAGCGCCGATTCACAAATACGGCTTAATTGTTCCAGTTTGATTTTCTTGTCGATGTTCTCTACAATATCAACTTCATCTGACAGCAAATCACCAACGGTCAAGGCATTGCCGTCCTTGTCAATATCAATCGGGTCGGAGATATACACATCTTGGGCACTTTTTCGCAGACTGCGGAAGTACATCAGAATTTCATTTTCAATGCACCTTGCCGCATAGGTGGTTAGTTTACTGCCTTTTTCCGGCTTAAAGGTGGAAACGGCTTTGATCAGACCGATGGTGCCGATGGATATTAAATCATCCTGGTTATGGCCGATGGCGTAATACTTTTTGACAATATGGACAACCAAACGCAGGTTGTGTTCAATCAGGCTGTTGCGGGCCTGTTCGTCTCCGTTTTTCATGCGCTCAAGCAAAGCGGCTTCCTCTTGACCGGACAGTGGCGGCGGAAAAGCATTTTTATGAGAAACATGAAGACCGCATAAGAATAGACGGGAAAAAAATTGATACAATAGGGTCAAAATCATAAGCAACACTCCTTAAGACGGATATTAAACTGTATGCGATAGAGGGATGCTTTTTGCTTGACCTATTTGATTTTGTCACCGGTTTGTGTCAACAGCGTTTCCTTTGGTTTGTAGCAGCCGATCAACGAAAGAATAACCGGTTAAAAAGTGTGCGAAAAACGGCTTTTATCGACATATTTTCTTGACTTTTCCATGGCCGTTTTATATAATACACATAACATATGGGTTACTCATAAACCGATAAGGTTGTCGATCTGCCGACATCGGGAGGAAAAACATGGTATCACAATGGTTGAAAAAGTATAAGGGCATCGTGGCCGCTGTTCTGTTCCTTTTTTTATATGCCGGGATAAGCGTTAGTGCCGATCGGTTTATCAATAAATCGGCAAAATTGTTTCCTGCCCAGGTGTATGCCGAGCAGTTTTCCTATTATTCGGTTGAAGCCGGACAGACCTTTGCACAGGACTTTGAAAATGGGATTTCGTCCGATCGGTCAGTCGATGGGTTGCGATTTACGGCATCGGCCGAACAGGAAACGGCCTTGGCGGTTGAGGTGACGGTGGGAGACAAGGTGTATGAGCGTCAAACGCTGTCGGTGTTTGAACAACGTGATTATTATTTTGATTTCGGTGAAGCAGTCCACGTTCAAGGAACGGCCGTGAAGATTCGCTTGACTCCCGAACATCCCGTGGCTTTACAGGTGGCTGATGGGACGAGCGAAGCCTTTGTTGATAATACAGGAATCGGCAAAACATTGGTCAGTACGGCTGTTTGTTTATCAAAGCCGCAAGAATTGCATTTCTATCGGCTCTTTTGTGTGCTGATTGCCGTCGTTTTGGTGGGTTCGTTTGTCCTAATTCGCTTTTTGAAAGGTCAATCGGTGCAATTGATCTTTTCGATGATCGTTTTGATGGGTCTTTTGTATATGAGCGTGTTCACGCCTCACACCATTCCCGATGAGCCGGTACATTATGTATCGGCGTATCGGTATTCCAATGTGCTTTCGTTCCAACCGTCGGCCAATTTATCCGACGGCGTGATTATGATGCGTCAAGATGATTATGATTTTTACAATCGGTACCAAGTGAATTTGAGTGACGATCATTACAGGCATCTGGCAGAGGAAGAATCGCTGATTGCCAAAAACACCGAGCTTGTTAACACACCGTTGGACGGCATTGTTTCCAGGCCGTTGGCGTATTTTCCATCGGCTGTCGGCATGTCGATTTGCCGCCTGTTGGGGCTCGGTGCCGTTGTCGTGTATTATGCGGGGCGGTTGTTTAACCTATTGTTTTTTGCCCTTTTGATGGCAATTGCCGTCAAGCTGATTCCGTTTGGCAAGAATTTTGTTATGACGGTGTCGCTGCTTCCGATGACACTCCATTTAGCCGCCTCGTATTCCTATGATTGCTACAGCATCGGCATGATTTTTGTTCTGTTTGCCTATCTGCTGCGTATGATTTACGGTAAGGAAACGGTTGGATGGAAGCAGTTGGCCGTGACGGCCGGGTTGATTATTTTGGCGGTTCCGTATAAACTGGTTTACATCGGCGTAGCGGCATTGGTATTGCTTGTTCCCAAAAAGAATTTTGCTTGGCCGAAGGCCCATATGTGGCTGAAAATCGGGTTGGGCGTTATCGCTGTAGCTTCTATTGTGATTTGTTCATTCGGTAGTTTGGAAAAGGCGACCGATGCTTCGGCGGTCAACGGAACGGCAGAGGGTTATTCCTTGATGGATGTTCTGGGCAATCCGGCTCATACCATGATGATGTTCGGCAAGACCCTTTATGCCAGAGGCGACTTTTATCTGCAATCGCTAATCGGCGGGTCGCTCGGTTGGCTCGAGACCCAAACACCGTGGGTTGTGGTTATTGCATTTGTTTTGTTGCTGTTGCTATCCACTGCACGTCATGAGAATGAGCCGGCGGCTTTAACGCCCATCGGCCGTGTTTACGGATTACTGATGTTTTTGGTCATGGTGATGTTGACACTGCTTATTCTGATGGTTGATTGGACACCGCTGAGCAGTCCGATTGTGGAGGGCGTTCAGGGTCGGTACTTTATTGCAGCTTTGCCGGCCTTGTATTTGGCTCTGCGTGGCAATCGGGTCATTGTTAACGGACTGCAATTGCGTCATTATGCGACAGCAGCCATCTCACTGAACGGGATTTTTTTACTATTGCAACTAATGCAAATTATCATGGCGTAGCTAAATCGTTGAAGCCAAAGGGAGACTTTTTAGGCGGCTTTCGTCTTTTTGTCGGCCGTAGGCGTAACGGCGAAGGATTAACCAAGAGGACGGGTCCTCATAAATATGCAAGTCAAAAGGAGAATCATGATGAAAACACAAGATATGAAGCAAGAAGCAGAGGCAATGGGCATCCCTTACGAAAAAAAAGGACGGGTTCTTGTCTGGCATGACGAATTTGACAAGGAAACGTTGGATCGGACAAAATGGTGTTTTGACCGTACCATGAGCGGTAAGGATCGTATCTATGATAACGGGGAAGAACAGGTTCGGGTTGAAAACGGTTTGTTGCATATGCACACCTCTTGGAATGATGACAACCCGGAATTCCCATACACACTGCCTGAGGGCTTGACCACAACCAAGACCATGAACTTTAAGTACGGTTATTTGGAAATGCACGGAAAGGTGCCGTTTCGTTTCGGTGCTTGGCCGTCCTTTTGGATGCAGAGTGCCACGCCGTTCGCCAAGGCCGATTACATGGCCGAGATTGATATTTTTGAGGTTTTTTCCAGCCCTAATAAATTGGGCAGTACCTTGCACAAGTGGGGTCATAACACACATTCGAGCTTGAGCGCTAATGTTTCTCCCTGGGAATACACGTTTAAGGATTATGAGAATCTGAACAATGAATTCCATACCTATGCCTTTGAGTGGAACGAGGAAGAAACTCGCTTCTATGTTGACGGAGAGCAGTATGCCTGTTTCAGCATCCGTGAGGAAGATGACTTTGACACCGAGAAGCTGCCGACCATGCAGGGTTTTCACGATTTTGCCTACATCATCTTCAACAATGAGTTCTTCTCCCCAAAGGGCAGTTGGGTTGTCAACGGTTGGAGCATTACCGATAAAAAGGATATGCCGATTGATTACTATATTGACTGGGTTCGCCTGTATCAGAATCCGGATAAGGAGGAAATTCATTTGGGAGACGAAATTGCAGCAGCCGAGGCCGCCAAAAAGAAATAAATGATCATTTTTCAAGCCGACGCCGATTCTCTTTGGCGTCGGTTTATTGTATAACGAAAACCACGCGATCGTTGAACTTGCAATAGTAAAAAAAGGTAGACACATGGAAAACCACCATGTATCTACCTTTTTCTTATGCTACAATATAATGGGGAGGCATGAAAATGAAAAAAGGACAAAAAAGACGATTATGGACTAAAGAACAAACATGAGAAATCATCGGCAAACGTTTGAACGAACATATGTCTGTACGAATACTTGAAAAAGAATATCATGCTGACAGAAGTATGCTCTGTCATTGGTTAAGGGATTACGGTCAATATGGCGAAGCTGCATTTAATCCTAAAGGACATCCAGGAAAACCTTTTGCTGCATGGCATACAAGCAAAACTCTTACCGAAAATGAGCGTTTAAGGCTTGAAATCGCAAAATTGGAGATATTGAATGAAAGCCTTACATGGCGGTGACCGGTATAATCTGCGTTTGTTCAAACAATCGGGCAATGTCAGCCGAATCGGGCGGTAGTGTGCCTTCCTTTAAGCAGGCCGCACTGCCGAAGGCGAAGGCTGTTTTCAAACAGTCCTGTATGGATTGCCCATTTGTGAAGCCGGCCAAGAAACCGGCAATGGTGCTGTCACCGGCACCGATGGTGGACAAAGGGCGAATGGCGGCCGGCCGAATGCGGAAAAGGCCGTCTTTTCCGGCAAAGCAACCATCCTTATGGCCACGGCTGATTAAAACATAGTCAATACCGCTTTCGTGCAGACGCTTGGCAGAGGATAGGCAGACTTCGTCGGTATCAGCCGGTAGCCCGAAGGCGGCCAGCTCTGCCTCATTTGGCTTGATTAAGGAAGGCTTTAAGGTGATGAGATCTTCTAAGGAGAAGGAGTTGCTGTCTACCGCCAAAAAAGCTCCCGAGCGCATAATGCGGGATAAAAAGTCCAGTGTTTTTTGCGTAGAAACGCCGCCGGGGAGTCGGCCGCTGAAGACCACAACTGCACGATCGTTCGGTTTTAAGATTCGGTAAACTTCATCAAGTACCGTATCCGCACATGAAAAACTGTCAAAGCTCAATCGTGTTTCAATGCCGTTGGCTTGATGAATGGTCAGATTTTCGCGAATACACCCGGGCACGGGGATCGGGCGCACCGATAAATGCTCATTTCCGGCCATTTCCAAAAAAGAGGAGGCGTTTTCCTCTCCCAAAACCGCCACAGCGGTATTGTTAATGCCGTTGACCGTCAAGGCACGGGACACATTGATTCCTTTACCTCCCAAAAAACGGGAAATCGAACCGGCATAGTTTTCTTGGCCGACATCAAAACTCGCACATTGACAGTGTAAGTCAAAGGCGGGATTCAGCGTTAGAGTTGTGATTCTTTTCAAACCCGTTTCTCCTTTCGACGGGGATTAGCTGATTCTATTTTACTCCATTTCATGACGTTCGTCAACCGACTTTGATTTTTTACGGCTCCCAAGGGGAAAAGAGGTTGTAATTCAACCTCTAATATGATAAAATAAACCTATCAATAAAAGATAATTTGATTTTGTTTAATGTAACGAAAAAAGAGAATCATGGTCTTCATATCGGTGAATTGTTTTTTCGGAAAATATGTATAAAAGGGTGTCGGACGGTCAATAACGATGAAAGAAACCGAACGGCACGGGAAAGAGTGTTTAGGAGAAACGCATGAAACTATGGTGGCTGCCTTTGGTTCTTTTGCTTTTGGCATTGCCGTTGATTCCGGCGTCGCTTGAGTGGCATTATACGCCGGAAAACGGCTTGACCGGCCGGGTACGGTATTTGTTTCTATCGTATCGAATCGGTGGGCAATCGGCTGTTCTCTCAAAGAAAAAAGAGAAAAAAGAACCGGTAAAGGAAAAAGAAGAACGCGGTGCCAAGCAGAAACTGCTTGAAACCGTGAAATTATTGGCCGGGCAGGTGCGTGGGTGGCTGCTCCGACTTAAACGATTGCTTCAACACGTCCATGTTCATCGTTTTGCGCTTCAAATTAAGGTGAGCGAGGCCGATGCGGCCGTGACGGCGCTGGAATACGGCACTGTCTGCGGCGTGGTCTACCCCCTTCTTTCCGCCATTAACGGGGTGGTGAGGCTTCCCATGGACGAGGTTTGCATTTGGTGCGATTACGAAACGCAAAAGGCCGATCTGAAATGCTTCGGCAAAGCAAGCATTCGCCCGATTTGGATTCTGATGTTTCTTGTGGCGACAGTCGGTGGGATATTATCGCAAAAGAATCATCGAAAAGGAGATAAGGTTCAGCATGGACAACAAACTCAATCAACTGATTCTTGATACGGCCGGTATGGCCGAGAAGGCGTTGCGTGACCACTCCGTGTGCGGTGAAACCATCACGGTGGACGGGGTGTGTGTGGTACCGGTGTATAAGCTGTCGTACGGCTTTGCCGGAGCCGGTATAGAACACGCCGAATCCGACACGACTCCTTTGACGGGCGGTGCGGGAGCCGGTGTGACAAAAACGCCGGTCTGCTATATGGTGTTTGAAAACGGACGGGTGTCCTTTCATCCGACGAAGGCCGACGGCTCCAAACCGTTGGCCGGGTTAACGGGCTTCGTCGGCTCAATGGTCAAAAAGAAGAAGGATCAAAAGAATGCATAACGAACTCACAAAGGTAGATATTCAAAAAATGACCGAGGAAATGGAGTGGCGTATCTCGGTGGTGCGCCCTCGTATACTGGAGGAGGTCAAGTTTGCCCGCAGTCACGGTGATTTGAGCGAAAACGCCGAATACCATGCGGCTAAGCAAGAACGGGGCAAAAATGAAAGCAGAATCCGCTTTTTGCGCAATATGATTAAAACCGCCGTAATTGTTACCGATGATTCTCCGTCTGATGTCGTGGGACTGTTTGATACCGTAACCTTTTTGCCGCAGGACGAGGATGAGCCGGAAACGGTTCGGCTGGCCACCACCATGCGGCAGGATGTTATGGAAAACATTGTCAGCGGTGAATCTCCCATTGGTAAGGCCTTGCTGGGCCATAAGGTCGGGGATACGGTCTATATTGAGACGGACGGCGGCGGTTATCACGCTGTCATTACCGCTCTTGTCAAGGGCAAGGACGATGACAGTCTGGCGATTCGCTCTTACTGATACATAAATAGGGGATTGTATGAAAAAGGTTATCAAACGAATTCTGCTTGCTTTGCTCTGCATGATTTTGCTGGCGGTCGGCTATGTGGGCGTGCGGTATGCTTTGCCGGGCTATCGAATTTACCGGCAGGCAGTGGCAGAGAGACCGGTAGAAACAGCCTTTGAAGAAATCAAAAATCAAGAGCACTATGTGACCATAGACGAATTACCGCCCTACTATAAGGAGGCGGTGGTGTCGGTGGAGGATCACCGCTATTATCAGCACGGTGCATTCAGTGTTTGGTCCATTTTGCGTGCAATTGCCACCAATATCAGACGAGGCGATCTGGTTGAGGGCGGCAGTACCATTACTCAACAGGTGGCCAAAAATCTGTATTTCGGCATGGAACGGTCTTTAACGAGAAAATTCAGCGAGCTGTTTTTGTCGGTTGAGCTTGAGAGGCGTTTCAGCAAAGACGAAATTTTGGAAGTGTATATCAACAGTATTTATTACGGCAGTGGGTATTATTGTCTTTATGATGCGGCAATGGGTTATTATGGGGTTGCGCCGTCTGATTTGACACCGCATCAGGCAACCCTTTTGGCCGGACTGCCAAATGCTCCCAGCGTTTACTCACCGGATAACAACACACCACTGACGGCGCAACGCCATCGTCAGGTGTTGGACAGCATGGTATCTTACGGAAAATTAACGGCCGAGGAAGCCGATGAAATTTTTAATGCGGAATAGGGGAGTCAATATGAATGAAAAGAAAGATTTTCAGGAAAATATCATCCCGGTTCTCAATCAGAATCCCGGCAGTTTTTTCCCCGGAAAGAAGAGGGGTGGTATCAGAGTGCTGTTTGTGGGCAACTCCATTACCAAGCACGCCCCCAAGCCCGAGGTCGGTTGGAATCGGGATTGCGGCATGTGTGCTTCTTCTCTTGAAAAGGATTATGTTCATTTGATGCAGGCCGAAATTCTCAAAAGTCATCCAAAGGCAGAATTTGCCATCTTGCAGGTAGCAGGATACGAATGGGAATTTTTCAAGATGTCCCCGGCCGACCGATATGAATTGGCCCGTCAGTTCGCAGCCGACATCATCATTATGTTCTTTGGGGCCAATGTGGATAAGCAGTATGACACCATGGAGAATCCTCCCAAGACCTTCCGCCGGGCCGTGGAGGATTTGCGGAATTATCTAAATCCCGACAATAAGGCCGTTGTGGCTATTTCGCAGGGCTTTTATATCCGTCCCGTGTTGGATGCCGAAAAGAAGGCTGTGGCTGATCAGTACGGCGACATCTTTATCAAT
Source organism: Clostridiaceae bacterium (assembly GCA_016295355.1). Classification (GTDB taxonomy): domain Bacteria; phylum Bacillota; class Clostridia; order Oscillospirales; family Acutalibacteraceae; genus SIG607. The sequence goes on along the minus strand of JAEDLK010000005.1, from coordinate 3,373 downwards.
CTTGAGGATATTCGCAACCGTGAGGATGCTCACGGTGGATTTAATCATCCGGGCGATTTGGGTATGCAACTAATTGCCGATCGCTTTATGGAGGCCATTCGTCCGGCTTTGAAGAAAGCCGAAGAAACAACATAATCAATCCCGAAAAGGATGCAAGTAAGAATAATAATCTCTTTATCATTGATGCCATCCATCGGTATGACGGTTCCGGCACCTTGTTTGTCACCGGTATCGGGGTGGAGAGCAGGGGGGGCTGCTTTGCTGCAATGCGTCAAATTTGAATTTTTTCCAAAAAATGCTTGACAGACAAAGAGCTTTGTGCTACAATGACATAAAATCTTGAGAAAGTGAGGAAAGCCACATGAAAAAGTTAGGCCGTTCTATGATGATGCGTATGTACATGGGTTCCATGTGCATGTTTCGTCGTGCAGATTTTTCAAAATGCTTTCCTTGTTTGACTGTGGCCTAAGGCTCGCATAAAGCAAAACGAGATCGGGAAGCATTTTGCTTCCCGATTTTTGTTGTAAAACTTTCTTAAGGAGAGAATGCTATGAAACGATTTTTATATCATGAGCGAATGTGTCCTTTGGACACATCTTTCATTTGTTATTGAACGAATCGTTTTATGTTAAAAAAAGAAAGGTCGTATGATTATGAAAAAAGTAAGAGTGTTCACATGTTTGTTAGCCGTTTTGTTGACAGTTGCCCTTTTTGCCGGTTGCGGTTCCAAGTCGGCCAAGATTCAAATTGCCGTTCCCAACGATACCACCAACGAGGCCAGAGCCTTGCTTTTGTTAGAGGCTAACGGTATCATTAAGCTAAAAGAGGGCGCCGGTATCACCGCCACCAAGTTGGATATCGTCGAGAATCCTTATAATGTGGAAATTGTTGAAACCGAAGCTGCTCAGTTGCCCAGCCAGCTGCAGGATGTCGACTATGCCGTCATCAACTCCAACTATGCCATCAACGCCGGGCTTAATCCGGTTAAGCAGTCTTTGGTAATTGAAGGTTCTGCCTCCGCTTACGGTAACATTTTGGCTGTTAAGGCCGGCAATGAGGCTACCCCCAAGATTAAGGCTTTGATTGCAGCGTTGTCCAGCAAAACCGTTGCCGATTATATCACCAATCAGTACGGCGGCGCCGTGGTCAGCGTGGTTGCGAACCCCGGTAACGGCTATGATGATTCGGTCGATTATGCCGCTTTGTCCGGCACCACCATCAGCGTGGCCGCTTCTCCCACACCCCATGCTGAGATTTTGAAGCTGGCAAAGGAGATTCTGTCGGCCAAGAACATTACCTTGGATATTCAGGAATATAACGATTATGTTGTTCCGAATAACGTTGTTGAGGACGGTACGGTTGATGCCAACTACTTCCAGCATGTGCCGTATTTGGATGACTTTAACGCCGAAAACAAGACACACCTGGTTTCCGTGGCAGCTATCCATGTAGAACCGATGGGTCTGTACGGCGGTAAGCAAAAGTCCTTGGACGCATTGAAGACCGCAAAATAATTCATGATTGAAATAAAGAATTTGACCAAGGCCTTCCCCCTTCGGGGGGATGAGGTCGTGGCCTTGAACGATGTCAGTTTAACCATTGAGGATGGCGATATTTTCGGTATTATCGGCATGAGCGGCGCCGGCAAGAGTACCTTGGTGCGCTGTATCAATATGCTGGAGCGTCCGACGCAGGGAACCGTTTTGATCGATGGTAAGGACATGGCGGCGTTGTCGGCATCAGAGCTTCGCTTAGCTCGTCGTGACATCACCATGATTTTTCAGCAGTTTAATCTGTTGCAACAGAGAAATTGCTTAAAGAATGTCTGTTTCCCTATGGAACTGGCCGGTATCTCTAAAGAGGATGCTGAAAAGCGGGCACGGGAACTATTGGAAATGGTCGGTCTGCCCGAAAAAGCGGCGGCCTATCCGTCTCAGCTTTCGGGCGGTCAGCAACAGCGTGTGGCGATTGCCCGTGCTTTAGCTACCAATCCTAAGGTGTTGCTGTGTGATGAGGCCACCAGTGCCTTGGATCCCAATACCACCCATTCCATTTTGTCCCTGATTAAGGAAATCAACGAACGGTTACATATCACGGTTGTTATGATCACGCATCAAATGAGCGTGGTGGAGGAAATTTGCCGTCATGTGGCCATTTTGGATGACGGTAAAGTGGTTGAATCCGGTCGGGTTGGCACAGTGTTTGCCAGCCCGAAATCGGCGGCCGCTAAACGCTTGGTTTTCCCGGGCGGTGCCGATGACCAGGCCTTTGCCGAGGGCGAGTGCTACCGGATTCGTTTGATTTTCGGCGGTGCCGATGTGACGGCTACACCGCTGATTGCCGGTATGGCTGTCCAGACCGGTGTGATGGCCAGTATCATTTCCGCCTCCACCAAAAGCAGCGGCGGTGCTGTTTACGGCAGTATGCTGCTGGGACTTAAGAGTAAAGAGGAGCGTCAACAGGCGCTTGACTATATTCATAAGGTGGCCGGCGTAACGGCTGAGGAGGTGGACTAACATGTTCAGTGAATTGTTTGACGGTTCGGCCTGGGAGACAGCCTGGGAAATTCTGAAACAAGAGATCCCCTTCGCCATTGTGGAAACGGTGTATATTACCCTGCTTTCCACCGCCATGGCTGTTGTGCTCGGCTTACCGCTGGGCATGTTATTGGTCACGGGAGAAAAGGGCGGTGTTCGTCCATTGCCCGCTTGGTTTATGCGCACACTGAATGTGATCATCAATCTGTTGCGGTCGGTGCCGTTTTTGATTTTGATGATTATGGTGTTTCCGCTGTCCCGTTTGTTGATTGGTACCACCGTGGGCACTACGGCGACTATTGTGCCGCTCGTCGTGGCGGCTTTTCCGTTCGTTGCCCGTTTAGCTGAATCAAGCTTCCGGGAGGTTGACGGCCATTTGATTGAGGCTGCCCAAAGTATGGGGGCCACCCCGATGCAGATTATGTGTAAGGTCATTTTGCCGGAAAGCGTTCCGTCGCTGATTTCCGGGGCGACCATTGCCATGACGACTATTCTCGGCTATTCGGCTATGAGCGGCATCATCGGTGGCGGTGGCTTGGGAAAAATAGCCATTAATTACGGCTATTACCGGTATAAGTATTTGGTCATGTTTGCGGCGGTTGTGCTGTTGGTCATTTTTGTGGAGATTATCCAGTATATCGGCACCCGCTTGGCCAATCGCATGGATAAACGCCGTCGTTCATGAAAGTGAATCCATTGAATTTTACCGTGCTGTGAGAATGGCTTGACATTTCACGGCATTACCGCTATAATGGTTATCGATAGTCGAAATAGTGGTTAGATACACTATTTCGACACCAAATCTACGATTTGGTAGCAAATTTTCAAAGAAAATT
>JAEDLK010000026.1 GCA_016295355.1 Clostridiaceae bacterium | reverse complement strand
TCATGTGGTTTGTCTGTTCGGCACGTTAGAGGGTGCTATGTCGTTCGATGCGGCATTGGAGAGTCGGCGGATAAAAATTCCCAATCGTCATGAGATTTTCGGCGAACAGTTGGTCATGGATGGTCAAGACCGTGTGATTGGCCGGGTTGAGCATTTGCTCATCAACGCTACCACGGTGTCCTACGATGAAGTCCCTTCGTTGGTGGAGGCCTTCGGCGGCGCTTGTTATCCGGCACATATTGACAAGGATTCCAACGGCGTAATCGCCATTTTGGGTGCCTTCCCGGATATACCCCGTTATACGGTAGCCGAGGTGCATGACCGGCAAAAGGTCGAGCAGTACGCCAACAGCACGTCTATTCCGGCTAATCGCCTGATTGTCAGCTCTGATGCGCATTATTTGTGGGATATTAAGGAGGCGACCGAGGAGTTGGAACTGCCGGCTGATCCGTGTGACCCACAGGGTGTAGCGCTCAGTCTTATACGGTGGATAAAGGAAAGACCATGAAGGAATTATCTCTGAACATACTTGATATTACTGAAAATTCGGTGAAAGCCGGCGCAACGCTGATTGAAATCCTGCTTGATGAGGATGAACGTACGCTGACGATTACCGTGAAGGATAACGGTTGCGGTATGACGGAGGAAACCGTCAAAGCGGCCACGGATCCTTTCTATACAACCAGAACCACCCGTAAGGTGGGGATGGGCATACCGCTTTTCAAAATGGAAGCGGAGCAAACGGGAGGAAGCTTCTCTCTTGTGTCTAAATGCAAAGAAGAGCATCCGGTTGATCACGGAACCGTGATCAGCGCCACCTTCCGTAAGGACCATATCGACTGTATTCCGCTTGGCGATGTGGTTTCCAGTTTGCTGACGCTGATTCAAGGTCATCCCGATACCGACTTCCGCTTTTGTCACGACAAGAACGGACAAACGGTTTCGCTGGATACCGGGGAATTGCGACAGACGCTGTCCGATGTTCCGCTGAACTGTTACGAAGTGATTCAATGGATCAAGGAATATTTGAGTGAACAGTATTCCCTAATCAGTTAAATCATACAGAAAGGAAGATATAGTTATGAAGTCATTGGCAGAATTGCAAGCAATCAAAGAAAAAATGAAAAACAAGGTTGTCCTGCGTGAAGGCGGCGAGGAAATTCGTGTTGTGGTCGGTATGGCTACCTGTGGTATCGCGGCCGGTGCCCGTCCGGTTCTTAACGAACTGGTTGAGCAGGTTGAAAAGTTGGGACTGAGCGGCAAGGTCATGGTTTCCCAGACCGGCTGTATCGGTATTTGCCAGTATGAGCCGGTTGTTGAGGTTTTCGAGGCCGGTAAAGACAAGGTTACCTATGTGAAGATGACAGCCGAAAAGGCGGTACGGGTAGCTGAGGAACATTTGAAAGACGGTAAGGTCGTGTCCGAGTACACGATTGCTAATTACCAGGCATAAAAGGAGGAGAAAACAACAATGATTCGTGCACAGGTATTGATTTGCGGCGGTACAGGTTGCACCTCTTCCGGAAGCAATGATATTCAGCATGCTTTTAAGGAGCATATTGAAGCGAATGGACTTTCGGAGGAAGTAAAAATTGTGCAGACCGGCTGCTTCGGTCTTTGCGCATTGGGTCCGGTGGTTATTATCTATCCGGACGGCACTTTTTACAGCCGTGTAACGACCGACGATGTCAAGGAAATCGTTGAAGAGCATCTGTTAAAGGGCCGTGTGGTTGAGCGTTTGGTATACAATGATACCGGATCCGAAGAGGTCGTAGGCAATGTGTCCTTGGAGGATACAGCCTTTTACAAATCCCAAAACCGTGTTGTTTTGCGCAACTGCGGTGTGATTGACCCCGAAAACATTGAAGAGTATATCGCTATGGATGGTTATGCGGCCTTGGGTAAGGTGTTAACCGAGATGACACCGGAGGATGTTATCAAAGTGGTCACTGATTCCGGTTTGCGCGGCCGTGGCGGCGGCGGATTCCCCACCGGTCGTAAGTGGGCACTCTGCGCTCCCAATAAGGCTCCGCAGAAGTATGTTGTTTGCAATGCCGATGAGGGTGACCCCGGTGCTTTCATGGATCGTTCCGTGTTGGAAGGCGACCCCCATTCCGTGATTGAGGCTATGGCCATTGCCGGCTATGCCATCGGCGCTACACAGGGCTATGTGTATGTTCGTGCCGAATATCCCATCGCCGTTAAGCGTTTGCAGAAAGCCATTGATCAGGCCAGAGAATACGGTCTGCTCGGCAAGGATATCTTCGGCAGCGGTTTTGACTTCGATATGCACATTCGTCTTGGCGCCGGCGCCTTTGTTTGCGGCGAAGAAACAGCTTTGATGACTTCTATTGAAGGTAATCGCGGTGAGCCCCGTCCCCGTCCGCCGTATCCGGCCGTTAAGGGTCTGTACGCTTCTCCGACCGTGGAAAACAATGTCGAAACCTTCGCCAATATTCCGCAGATTATTCTGCGTGGGGCCGAGTGGTTCGCTTCCATGGGCACCGAGCGTTCCAAGGGCACCAAGGTCTTTGCTTTGGGCGGTAAGATTAAGCACACCGGCTTGGTGGAAATCCCCATGGGAACCACACTGCGTAAGATTATTGAAGAAATCGGCGGTGGTATTCCCAACGGCAAGAAGTTTAAGGCGGCTCAGACCGGCGGTCCTTCCGGCGGTTGTATCCCGGCCAGCTTAATTGATGTCGAGGTTGACTACGATAACCTCACCGCTATGGGTTGTATGATGGGCTCCGGCGGTTTGATCGTTATGGACGAAGATAACTGTATGGTCGATATGGCCAAGTTCTTCTTGGAATTCACGGTTGATGAGTCCTGCGGTAAATGTACCCCTTGCCGTGTCGGCACCAAGAGATTGCTTGAATTGCTCAACAAGATTACCGATGGTAAGGGCACGATTGAAGATCTTGACCGTTTGGAAGAATTGTGCCAGTACATTAAGCAGAATTCGCTGTGCGGTTTGGGTCAGACGGCACCGAATCCCGTGTTGGCAACGCTGAAGTTCTTCCGTGATGAGTATGAGGCTCATGTGGTCGATAAAAAGTGCCCGGCCGGTGTCTGCAAGAACCTGCTGACCTTCACCATTGACAAGGATAAATGTATCGGCTGCGGTATGTGCGCCAAGAATTGCCCTGTTAATGCCATTACCAGAACCGATTACATCGCACCGAATCACAAGCTGGCTTCCTTCGAGATTAACGGCAATAAGTGCATTAAGTGCGGTGCTTGCATGGCCAACTGTAAATTCAAGGCCATTTCCAAACAGTAAGAAAGGAGCTCGAGAATCATGGAAATGTTAAATGTTAAAATCAATGGCATTGCGGTTAGCGTGCCCAAGGGCTCCACTATTTTGGAGGCCGCCCGTATTGCCGGTGTGGAAATCCCCACACTGTGCTATATGAAAGAACGCAATGAGATCGGCGCTTGCCGTATCTGCGTTGTTGAGGCTACCGGTGCCCGCGGACTGGTGACAGCCTGTGTTTACCCTGTCAGCGAGGGCATGGAGATTCAGACCAACACTCAGAAGGTGCAACAGGCACGCAAAACCACCTTGGAACTGATTCTTTCCACCCACGACAAAAAGTGTCTGTCCTGCGTTCGTTCCAATAACTGCGAACTGCAGAAGCTATGCTTGGAATACGGCGTGGACGCCGATGCTTTTGACGGCTTTAAGCCTCATTATGAGCTGGATGAGTCCTGCGCTCATTTGGTAAGAGATAACAACAAGTGCATTCTGTGCCGTCGTTGCGTGGCTGCTTGCCAAGAGCAGTATGTCAGCGTGATCGGTGCCAATGACCGTGGTATTGATACCTCGATCGGTTGTGCCTTTAATAAGAAGCTGAACGATGTGCCTTGTATCTCGTGCGGTCAGTGTACGGCGGTTTGCCCGACAGGTGCTTTGACCGAGCGTGACGATACCGATAAGGTATGGGCCGCTTTGGCTGACAGCAGTAAGCATGTTGTGGTTCAGGTGGCTCCGTCCGTCCGTGCCACACTGGGCGAATGTTTCGGTATGCCGATCGGTACTAATGTTGAAGGAAAAATGGTGTCGGCGCTTCGTCGCTTGGGCTTTGATAGGGTCTTTGACACCAACTTCGGTGCTGATTTGACCATTGTGGAAGAGGCCAATGAGCTGGTTGAGCGTATGAAGAACGGCGGTACTCTGCCGATGATTACTTCTTGCTCTCCGGGTTGGGTTAAATTCTGCGAGTACTATTATCCCGATTTGCTCAAGAATTTGTCTACCTGCAAATCTCCGCAACAGATGACAGGTGCGGTTATCAAGACCTATTATGCCGAGAAAGAGGGCATTGATCCGAAGGATTTGGTGGTTGTCAGCGTGATGCCCTGTACCGCCAAGAAGTTTGAAATCGGTCGTGCCGATCAGAGTGCTGCCGGCGTGCCGGATGTGGATATTGCGTTGACCACCCGCGAGCTGTCCCGTATGATCATGCGTGCCGGTTTGACGTTCACCGCTTTGCCGGATGAGGAATTCGATGATCCGTTTGCCGCCGATACCGGTGCTGCCGTGATCTTCGGTGCTACCGGCGGCGTGATGGAGGCCGCTTTGCGTACCGCCAATGACTGGCTGACCGGCAAAGACAACGAGGTTGTCAAACTGGATGCCGTGCGTGGCACCAGGGGTCTTAAGGAAGCAACGGTTAACATCGCCGGTACTGATCTAAAGGTTGCTGTTGCTTCGGGTGCGGCCGCTGCAAAATATGTGATGGATCAGCTAAAGGCCGGTAATCCGAACGGTTGGGCCTTTATCGAAGTCATGGGTTGTCCCGGCGGTTGTGTCAATGGCGGCGGTCAGCCGATTCAGCCGCAGTATGTACGCGATACCGTCGATTTAAAGGCCGTCCGTGCCAAGGCTTTGTACGATCAGGATGAAGCTATGACGTTGCGTAAATCGCATGAATCTCCCGCTATCAAGGCTTTGTACGGTGAGGGCAAGTGGTACGAGAGCTTCGGTTGCCATAAGGCACACGAGGCTTTGCATACCAGCTATACCGCTCGCAAGAAGTACAATTATTGATCATCCGCTTAAACCGGATAAAATAACCGGCGCCCTGTGGTCCAACCGACCATGGGGTGCCGGTTTTTGTGAACGGATCAAGGCCGTCCTTAAAAGGAGAAGCTGCTTAAATCTACCATGGGAGAGTGATTGCATCTTATGAAAAATTATGCTATACTGAACACAATGAATTGTCGTATTGTATCTTTTGAAGTGATAGGAGGATGGCATGGAACAGGAGAAGGACGGTTTGGCAGTGCGCTTTTTGTATCACACAGCCTTTGGCAGAGTGGTATTAAGACTGTTGTCTGCGCGTTTTTGCTCTGTGGTTGCCGGGCGGTTTTTAAGCAGCGCTCTTTCAAGACCCATGGTGAGACCCTTCATGAACAAATACGGTATTTGCCGGGCGGATTATCAAAAACAGTTCTTTGAGAGCTTTAACGATTTTTTCTGCCGTGCCATTCGGCCCGAATGCCGTCCGGTTGACCATCGCCCGGAAGCGTTTATTTCTCCGGCCGACGGCCTGTTAAGTGTATATCGTATTGAGGATGGAACGGTTCTTCCTATTAAACAGAGCCATTACTCTATTTCTGATTTGTTGGGGAATGACCCAATCAGTGCTCGCTATCAACAAGGTTATTGCTTGGTTTTTAGGTTGCGAAAAAACGATTATCACCATTATTGCTATGTAGATGACGGTACAAAAAATAACAACACCTTTATTTCCGGCGTGCTTCATACAGTCCGTCCCATCGCCCTTCGCCGGTTTCCCGTATTTGTACGCAACTGTCGGTCTTATACTATCATGGAAACCGCCCATTTTGGGACGATTACACAGGTGGAAATCGGTGCTTTATTGGTGGGGAAAATCACCAATTTGCATGATGCCGGTGCTTTTAAGAAAGGGCAGGACAAGGGCTGGTTTGAATTCGGTGGGAGTACGGTCGTTCTGTTGGTGGAGCCGGATACCATTCGGTTAGACCCAACCTTTTCCGAGGACATCAACAGCGGAAAAGAGTATCCGGTTCAGTTTGGTCAGTGTGTGGCAATGGCCGTCAACGAAACGGTGAATGCCTAAATGTTAAAGATAAAGCCTCCTGCGGTAGTTCTTTCTACTGCAGGAGGCTTTTTGCAAACAATCTCGATGCTTTTTAGAGTGATGATTACTGCGCTTTTGCGTCTTGAGCGATTTCACGTCCCATGATCACACCCATAACCGATGCCATCATTAGGCCTCTGGTCCAACCGCTGGAATCTCCTAAACAGTGCAGACCCTTGATACTGGTGTTCAAATGCTCGTCCATGCGAATGCGGTTGCTGTAAAACTTCAGCTCAGGAGCGTACAGCAGTGTCTCGGGCGAGGCAAATCCCGGAACAACCTTGTCCAGTGCTTCAATGAAATTGATAATGTTAATCATAGCACGGTAGGGAATGGCGGCTGTGATGTCACCGGCCACGGCATCCGGCAGGGTAGGCTTGAGGTTGGAACGGGACAATTCCTTTTGCCATGTGCGCTTTCCGTCCAAAATATCGCCGTAGCGTTGAACAAGAATGTGTCCGTTCGCCAGCATATTGGCCAGTTCACCGACCTTTTGAGCATAGGCAATCGGTTGATTAAAGGGAATGTTAAAGTTGTGTGAAACCAAAATAGCCAGATTTGTGTTATTAGACTTTAACTCTTTGTAGGAGTGTCCGTTGACCACTGCTAAATTGTTGTCATAGTTTTCCTGGCTGACAAAGCCGCCGGGGTTTTGGCAGAAGGTGCGCACCTTATTCTTAAACGGCTTGGGATAGCCGATCAATTTAGATTCGTACAGAACCTTGTTGACCTGCTCCATGATTTCATTTCGGACTTCTACGCGCACGCCAATGTCCACCGTGCCCGGTTCATGAGCAATGTTATGCTCGGCACACAGGTGCTCTAACCATTCGGCACCACGGCGTCCGGTGGCCACCACCACACGCTCGGCTTCGATATCCAGGCTTGTTTTCCCGTCAGCCGAAGTTAAGCTGGCGCCGGTGCAAACCTCGCCGTCAAGCAATAAATTAGTGCATTCGTAGCCGAACAGCATTTCTACGCCGTTATTTTGTAAATACTGTTCAATGGAATAGTAAATGTCCTGGGCTTTTTCAGTGCCCAAATGGCGAATGGGACAGTCGACCAGGCGAAGACCGGCACCGATGGCCCGTTTGCGAATATCTTTAACGGCATCAGGATTGCTGATGCCTTCAATGTGAGGATCGGCACCGAATTCCAAATAGATTTTATCACAATACTCAATGGTGCCTTGTGCCAAATCCTCACCGATGAGTTCGGGCAGATTACCGCCGACTTCACAGCTTAAGGAGAGCTTGCCGTCCGAAAAAGCACCGGCGCCCGAAAAGCCGGTTGTGATGTGGCAGTACGGTTTGCAGTTCACGCAAACCTTGGTTTTGCTCTTGGGACAGTGACGTTTTTCAATAGCGGCTCCTTTTTCAACCATCATGATTTTTTTGCCGACATTTTGCCGAATCAGTTCCAGCGCCGTAAAAATACCCGCCGGACCGGCGCCGATAATTAAAATATCCGTTTTCATGATAAGACTCCTTCTTCAACGCAAAGGCTTCCGGCGTAATAATACGCCGGAAGCCCCTCGTTCTTATTACATCTCATTTTACACAAAAAGCGTCGATTTGTCAAGAGCAGAATCGTATTGGTCGGTTTAATCTACCTGTCAGCGTCCTTGCAAACGGTTAAACAAATCCTCTGTCATGGCGGGTATATGAAGTTTGACAGCCAACGCACAGGGCTTTTGATCAGAGGAATCCTCATATTGACCGTCGTAGCCGGGCAAAAGAGAAGGGCGGATAACGGTTTCCATGAAACGGTTATCGGCATTGAGCAGCCAAGACACAACGGTGACATCCCATAAAATCCGGCTGCCGGTCGGTCCTTCAAAATTCATCAAGGTTCGATAGGTTAAATCCAATAAATAATCGCATAGCGGTGTGCCAAACAAACGCTTCTTTAATTCTGCATAGGGAAAGATAAAGCTGTCGGTTAAGCCCATACAGGGGATTTGCACATAAGGAACGGACGAGAGGACGACAGCGCGTGCGGCGGCAAAGGAACTCGCCATATTGTATTCGTTGGTATCCTTCCATGACGGTGTATGTCCGCCTAACCAAACCACTACCATGTTTTCGGCAATCGAAGGGTCCAGCAGTAAAGCCGAGGCAATATTGTCAATCGGAGCCATAGCCAGAACATACAGGGGGTTCGACGGGCTGTATTGCCGAGCCAGCTTGACCAAATGCTCACTGGCAGGCGAAGAAACAGGCGTTGTTTCATCCGGCATGGTTCGTTTGGCACCGGGAATGACCACATCGCAAAGATCTTTCCGACCGGCGTATGTCAGCAGATAGTCGGTCATAGCCGTCATGGCCGGTGTTGGGTCTTCGTGAATGGCGGTATAAATGGCTTTTACGGTAAATTGCGGAAAACCGAGCAGATAGGCGATGGCGAATTGGTCGTCCATTTCCAGATAACTCTCACCGGCGTCTGTGTCAATGACAACATCAACCGGGCCTTTAGGCGGCTGCAAATTGCAAAGATATTGTTCCTTCGTCATATCAATCACCTCTGTTATTCAGCAGTATATCTCATAAGGCTTTTTTATGCAAGACGTTTTTTGCCATTTTAATGAAAATGTGTTTTCGGTGCATGGGCGTTGTTTTTTTGTCTATACTATCGGCGTGCGTTATGAGCTTTAGTTGAAGAAAAAGGACCCCCACACGCCTTGCCAATCAAAGATCCGTTTCACTTTGCCGTGTGATGCGCCAATAGGATGGCCGGTTGGATGTCAGGAAAGAAAAACCGTATGGTCTTCGACTGATTCAAACGCAACGATAAAGGAGGACAAGCGTATGAAAAAAATGATAGCAACCGTTTTGATTCTCTGCCTGGTCATATTATCGTTTGCCGGATGCGGAGGAACGAAAGAGACGGCTCGTAGGGTGTACTATTTGAACTTTAAGCCGGAACAGGATGCCGCTTGGCAGGCTTTGGCTAAAACCTATACCGCCGAGACCGGTGTTCCGGTGAAGGTTTTGACGGCGGCCGAGGGCACCTACAGCCAGACCCTGACATCAGAGATTGAGAAAACCGATGCACCCACCCTGTTTCAGGTGAGCGGTACGGTCGCATTAGACACATGGAAAAATTACTGCCTTGATTTGAGTGACAGTGCCGTTTACAAGCAGCTTACCAGTGATGATTTTGCCTTAAAACAGGATGGAAAGGTTTACGGCGTTGCCTATGTGTACGAAGGTTACGGGCTGATCACCAACAAGGAATTATTACACACCGCTGGTTACGACATTTCTCAAATCACCGATTTTGCTTCATTGAAAAATATCGCCGAGGACATCACCGCCCGCAAAAATGAATTGGGCTTTTCGGCCTTTGCCTCGTCCGGATTGGATTCATCCTCCAGTTGGCGTTTTTCGGGACATTTAGCCAATATGCCGCTCTATTATGAGTTTACCGAAGACAATGTCACCTCACAGCCTGCCGCCATCAAGGGCACCTATATGCCGGCATTTAAGAATATGTGGGACTTGTATATTCGCAATGCTACCTGTGAACCGACGGTGCTGTCCACCAAAACAGGCGATGACGCCGTAGCGGAATTCACCTCTAAAAAAGCCGTGTTTTACCAGAACGGCACCTGGGCATATGACGACATTAAGTCCATTGGGGCCGGCAATATCGGGTATTTGCCGTTATATGTAGGTGTCAACGACGAAAACCAAGGGCTTTGTTGCGGTACCGAGAATTACTGGGCGGTCAATGCCCAGGCAAGCGAGGCCGATCGCCAGGCCACATTGGACTTTCTTGAATGGGTGGCTACCAGTGAAACCGGCACGGCGACACTGGCCGGTCAAATGGATTTTGTATCTCCGTTTAAGAACGCCAAGCCCACCAACAATGTGTTGTGTAACATTATGAATGAGTATGTGTCACAGGGACGATATACGGTGACATGGGCGTTTAACTATACGCCGAATGTCGATGATTGGCGTGCGGATGTTGTGTCGGCTTTGACGGCTTATTCGGCCGGCTCGGGGGACTGGTCGGCTGTGAACAGTGCCTTTGTTGACGGATGGGCTAAGCAGTATAAAGCATCGCATTAAGTCTATAAGCGGTCTTTCGGCGGGGCGGGGAAACCCGCCCCTTGTTGCCGTTGGCCGCAGAGCCAGTGAACGCATGAAAGAAAAGGAGTCGTGAGGAAGACGAAAAGATTGAAGCATAACGGGGCCGCCGTAACCGGGGCGCTGATGCGTCGGCCGATTAGGCGTGTGTTTGCCCTGTTTTTATTACCTACAGCCGTTGCTTTTGCTATTGGGTTTGTATGGCCGTTTATTTGGGGTATTTATTTATCCTTTTTCAATTTCAAAACCTTAACCTTAAAGGAGTTTGTGGGATTCGGTAATTACGCCAAGGCCTTAGCTGACCCTTCGTTTTTTCACTCCTTTTGGTTCACCGCCTTATATGCACTGATTTCAGTGGTGCTCATCAATATTTTTGCTTTTTTGATTGCTTTTGTACTGACTAAAGGAATCAGAGGCTCAAACGCCTTCAGAACGGTGTTCTTTATGCCTAATTTGATCGGCGGTATTGTACTGGGCTATATTTGGCAGTTGATTATTAACGGAATAGCGGTTAAAATAAATGAGATGAATCCGCCACTGATCAATTTGAATGCCACCACCGGTTTTATCGGGCTTGTCGCACTGATGTGCTGGCAGCAGATCGGTTATATGATGATTATTTATATTGCCGGTTTGCAGAATGTGCCAATTGAGTATGTGGAGGCCGCTAAAATCGACGGTGCCGGCTCATGGCGTATTTTGAGACATATCACTCTGCCTTCTATTATGCCGTCGATTACCATTTGCACCTTTTTAACCCTCACCAATTCCTTTAAGCTGTTCGATCAAAACCTGGCTTTGACCGACGGCGAACCGGCGCACGCGACCGAAATGCTGGCGCTGAATATCTATAAAACCTTTTATCAAAGCTCGATTTCCAAGGGGATCGGCCAGGCCAAAGCCGTTTTATTCTTTTTGGTGGTTGTCATTATTGCTTTGCTACAGCTCTATTTGACGCGAAAAAAGGAGGTGCAACGGTAATGACTGGTGTTAAGAAACGCATTCATGCTGGGCCACCGCACCAAAGCAGGGTTAATCGGGTGCTGACGGCGGTGTTTTGCTTGCTTTCGGTTGTGTATGTGTTCCCGGTGGCGGTGGTGTTGCTCAATTCCTTCAAAAGCAAAAATGCCATCACGCTATCGCCGTTTTCATGGCCAAGCGGCGAAACCTTTGTGGGCTTTTCCAATTATTTGACCGGTGTTTCGCACGGCAACTATCCGTTTTGGCGTTCGGTGTTATACAGTGTGATAATCACGGTGCTCTCAACCTTGCTGATTCTCATTGCCACTTCCATGGCGGCTTGGTATATCAATCGGGTTGATTCATGGCTGTGCCGGGCATTCTATTATTTGTGCATTTTTTCCATGGTCGTTCCGTTCCAAATGGTCATGTTCACCCTGTCCAAAACGGCCGATCGTTTAAGGCTGAATAATCCGGTGTTGATTTCAATTATTTATTTGGGGTTTGGAGCGGGATTAGCCGTCTTTTTGTTCAGCGGATTTGTGAAGGGCATACCCCTGGAAATCGAGGAGGCCGCCACCATTGATGGTTGCGGGCCGATCCAAACCTTCTTCCGGGTTGTTCTTCCGATTATGAAACCGACCTATTTGTCTGTGGGTATTTTGGAAACCATGTGGATTTGGAATGACTATTTGTTGCCCTATTTGGTGCTTGATCAAAACAAATATAAAACAATACCCATTCATATTCAGTATCTGCAGGGTAGTTACGGACGACGGGATATGGGCGCTATGATGGCACTGATCATTCTTTGCTTAATTCCCATTGTCATTTTCTATGCCCTTTGTCAGAAATATATCATTAAAGGCGTTATTTCGGGAGCCGTAAAAGGCTAATCGGAAGCCTTTAAGGGGGATTTTTATGAGAACCAGCGGTATTTTGATGCCGATTTTTTCCTTGGCATCACCCTACGGTATCGGCACGCTTGGCAAGGAAAGCTATGAATTTGTAGACTTTCTGTGCAAGGCAGGGCAGACTTATTGGCAGATATTGCCTATCAATCCGACGAACTTCGGGGACTCGCCGTATCAGTCGTTTTCTTCGGCGGCCGGAAACCCGTATTTGATTGATTTGGACGAATTGGCCAAACAGGGGCTTTTGCTGCCTGAAGAATACAGGATGGTAGATTTTGGCCAGGACCCCAAAAAGGTGGACTATGCAAAGCTTTATGAGAATCGTCTGCCGGTGTTACGATTGGCTTACCGTCGGTTTTGTCAGCGGCCGAGAGATGATTTTGAGGCTTTTTGTCAGCGTGAACGTGATTGGCTGGAGGACTATGCCTTGTTCATGGCACTCAAGGATTCCTTCATGGGTAAAAGCTGGCACGAATGGCCGGAATCGGTTCGTTTGTGCCGTCCTTCGGCGCTTAAACAGGCAAGGGAAGTTCTGGCGGAAAATATAGAATTTTACCGTTTTTTACAGTATCTCTTTTTTTCTCAGTGGTTTGCCCTTAAGGACTATGCCAATCAAAAGGGTATTCGCATCATCGGGGATATGCCGATCTATGTGGCCGATGACAGTGCCGATGTTTGGAGCCACAGCGAACAGTTTGCTTTGGATGAAGAACGCAGACCGGTTATGGTGGCTGGGTGTCCGCCGGATGCCTTTTCGCCGGACGGTCAGCTTTGGGGGATGCCGGTGTATCACTGGGAAGCTATGGCGTCTGAAAAACGGCCTTATAGTTGGTGGCGTGCAAGGGTTAAACGGGCTCTTAAGGTGTACGATGTGCTTCGGATTGACCACTTTAGGGGCTTTGAATCTTATTATTGTGTGAAATACGGGGCTAAAACAGCCAGGCGCGGGAGTTGGAAAAAAGGGCCGGGTATGGCGTTGTTTTCCGCTTTACAGAAGGACATCGGCCACCGTCCGCCTATTATTGCCGAGGATTTGGGCTTTTTGACGCCGGCCGTTAAAAAACTTCTCGAAGAAACAGGCTTTCCTGGCATGAAGGTGTTGCAGTTTGCGTTTGATTCCCGTGAGGAAAGCGACTATTTACCGCACTGTTATCCCAACAACTGCGTGGTGTATACCGGCACGCACGACAATAATACCATAAAGGGATGGAGTGAAACGGCCGCTGCCGAGGATGTGGCGTTTGCCCGCCGATATATGCATGTGGATGATGCCGAAGGCATTAACTGGGCGATGATGCGCACGGCACTGATGTCGGTGGCTGATACGGCTATTTTGATGATGCCCGACATTATGGGTCTATCGGAGGAGGGACGGATTAACACGCCCTCCACGGTCGGAGGTAACTGGCAGTGGCGTTTGACCCCGGGATGTGTCAACGATTGGCTGGCCGGTATTGTTCGGGAAAACACTGCCCTATACGGGCGATTGAATCCGGCAACGGTCGATACCCTCAAGCAATAAACCAGTTCAAAACAAGCCGTGGCAATCTGTCCTTTGGATTGTCACGGCTATTTTGTTGCAAAAGTAATATCTGCCATTGAGTGGCTTTTATTGGCCAACCATCGAAAAAGATATGTTGGGTTAAGTGAGGCAAAAAAATGCAAATTAGTTTGCCTTTGCAAAATTTCTGCAAAAAGGGAAATAGTACTTGACAAAAGATATTACCTTTGCTATAATTATGTGGTCGCAAACGATCCATTAGCTCAGCCGGTAGAGCACTTGACTTTTAATCAAGGTGTCCGGGGTTCGATTCCCCGATGGGTCACCAATCCTTGATTCAAAAAGTTCACTCTTTTCGGTCAAGGATCATTTACGGACGTTTAGCTCAGCTGGTAGAGCATCCGCTTGACGTGCGGAAGGTCATGGGTTCGAGTCCCTTAGCGTCCACCATGACACATACATCCGAACTCTGCGAAGGGTTCGGATGTTGTTCTTTATGTTTCACCAAAAGAAAACCCTATCACGATGGTGATAGGGTTTTGTTATGGACTTAAAGCGATCGTGCAAAGCGCCGTTTGACGGGTGGCTTTGATTTTCTACCGGTATCCGTTTTGTCAGTGACAGCAGAAGATAGGGTTTATTTTGTTACGCTTGTTAAATGTTTGCCCTTTTCTTTTTTAAGGGGCGAATGAGTGCTTTGATTGCCCAAAACAATGCCCAAGGAGATGAGTATAAAGGCAATCAAATATTGGGGCTTGAGAATGTTCTCGCCCAACAACAGCGCACCGAACAGGCAGGCAAATAATGGTTCGGCAAATCGGATAATAAACATTTGTGATAGGTTGCTCGTGCGCAGAATCGCATACCAGAGGGGGTATGATACGATGGAAGCCAAACAAATGTACGAAAAAACCAGAGCGCCTTGTAAATTAAAGGACAGCATGTGCGCCCCTTTGGCCAAAGCAACAGCAAACAACAAAAGACCGCCGGACAACTGTGAAATGCCGGTTACCCAAAACGGCGAACTGCCTATGACAGCTTTTTTGCCGATAATATTGGCTACCACCGTGCTAATTGAGGAACCGATGATAAAAATGTCACCGCTTGATAAGGATAAGCCGTTATGACTGTAATTGATGGCTATAATACCGCCAAAGCCGACGAGCGCACCAATCATTTTAAGCAGTGAAAATTTTTCATTTTTGATAAACAAAAAGGAAAAACAAACATAGAGCAAAGCGCCTAATTGTTTGGTGAGGGCTGCTTTGGAACTGTCTGTTGTGGAAAGACCGATGTAGTGAAGCCCGTAGTGCAACACAATTGAAAACAATCCCATGATGACGATGCTGCCGACGCTTTTGGCTTTGTTTGGGGCTAACTTTTCCTTTTTGGCAATGCAATATAAACACATAAGCAGTCCGCTGATAACAAAGCGAAATCCGGCAAACAGTAGTATGTCGGGAATAAAACCAGAGGTGATATTGAGTGCTCTGTAGCCTATTTTTATCACGGGAAAGAGCGACCCCCACAGGGCCATAACCAAAAGAGATAACAAAACAGTTTTAATGTTTTTCATGATACGATTCTTAAAACGACCTTTCCAATGTTTTCGACACGCTCTAAAATGTCGTGTGCCTTTGCGGCGTTTCCGCCCATGGCTTCAACCACGTCCGAAACTTCAATACCCATCCATTCCGGTCGACCCTTCGGGGAGGGGCAGGCGCCTTTTCGTTGAAGCGAATCGGCACGGTTAAGGGCGACGGCATAAAGTTTCATTAAGATTTCGTCTTCTTTGGGTGTCGGCTTTGCCACCGCCGACAACCCAATAAGGCGGTTATACTCATTTGTCCAACCCACAAGTTTGAATAACCTTTTGGGCTAAAATTATTGCCCCTCTTTCGTTAAAATGCGTCCAGTCATCATAATCACTTTCGTCAAACGACTCGGCCACGCTGTATAAATCATTCACCTTGACGCCCAGCCTGTTCATCAAAGCGGCGGCGGCCTCGTTGTACCGCTGAATGTCACGGTTGTATCGCATCCAGCCATTTGGTGCGTCTTTTTCAATCACCGGCGTGGTTAAGGCAAAAATAATCTCGGCATTTGGAAAAAACAGACGCAGTTTTTTGTAAATGCGCTCCAGCATGGAAACATACATATCAATCGGTGTGAGCGGATCGTCACCGTCAAGCCGCAACACGTCCCAAAGACCGTTATTCCAATGCACCCCATCAATGGTTTTTCCATCGATTTGACGAACCCAATCGCTCAGTCCGCGCAAGGTGTACTGGGCAAAGCGGGCGCTGTCATTCGGTGAATAGACGCCGTCCTTACATCGCTCTCTGATAAATCGCTCGTAACCGGGACTTGTTTCGGTCCCGGTGCGAATGGAGTCTCCGATGAGATAAATATTTTTCATCAAAAATCACCGCCTGTAATTTTGTATGATGTTTTCTCAACCGCATATTCATGCTCATAGGATAACAGATTGCTCTTCCCGCCGATGATGAAAGAATAAACATCCTTCATCATCTCATCGTACCGTCTTTGAAGGGTATGATCCTCAAATAGGACAAGCACGTTTCTGTCATCATAGGGTATATCGGCAATGGTTGTATCGGAATGGGACGTGGTGATCGGCCGTTCCAATGGACAGATCTTTACCGTGCCTTTTCTGCCCAAAATCATCAACTGACGGCGACCGAAGCCATTGACCTCCACCGAGTAAACAAAGACTCTTGCCAAGGGTTTTCCGTATTCCAAAACCGGCAGGTTGTTATATTAACACCAATCCCGTCGAGGATTGCGTTGGTCAAAAAGGCGGTGATCATGTCCGGTTTGCCCATGATATACACCATTAAAACAATCGAGTGGCGGTCCGGACTATACATAGTGCCGCCCTGTAGCTTTGTCAACCAATGCTTATTCTCAGTGGAATGAAATTTGCTCATTTGAGCATTTATAAAACGGATTTTTCTATTTGGAACACGTCAGCATTTCGGCCAATTCACGCTTCACCACATAAAAACGCATTGGCAAAAACTCGAAACGATCTGCCAATGGAACATTTTCTGTCTTCAGGAAGCGGCGAGACACCGCAAGGCTGACGCCGGCGGGGTGACAAGACAAACTGACAACAAAAAAATTGCATTGCCAGGCTTGTCGGGTTCGACTCTGCGATGACAAAACGCAAATCAAGCATACCGAATGCGTCATACAGACAGTTTTCTATATCTGCTACGCTCACTTATGCCGTGCTTTTCCAAACAACACAGCCAGAATGGAAGATGGCAATAGAGAGATTGGTTTGATAGCTCCTCTTTCCTTGCCGTTTTTCGTTACTATTATGAGAGGGAACGAGATTTTTGTCAATATCAATTGTGATATTTTTATCAATTGTGATACAAATTTATTGTTAAATGGAGGATTGTGTGCTATGATAAGCGTGAGGTGATGATGTGTGATAGGAACGGTATTGGCTAATTTAACCGTAACAGAGATTTACTCGGTCAACCGCCTGTTAAAATCCCCGGTGGGCGTCATGACTGATCGAAAGAATCGAAGCAACTGGGCACTTGCCTTGAAAATGAAGGGAAAAACCTATTATTATGTCAACGGTCATGAAGTATTGTCGGATGCTTTGCATCTCGTGCTTTTACCGAAAGGCTCGGATTATTGCTGGAAGTGTGTTGAACCGGGCGAGTGCATAACGGTTGAGTTTGATGCACCGTTTCAGTATGATGACCTAATTGGTTTTGAACTAAACGATGGCAACAGCCTTTTGAAAAACATCTGTTGCATTGAGAATAACCTTTGCGTACCGCATGTCTGTTCCCGTCTTCAGTGCTTTCGTTCGTTGTATGAAATCCTTATGATCTTGGCAAAGTCAAAGGAGAAAGATCCGTACCGTTCCAAAAAGCATGAGGCACTTCAGCCGGCGTTGCAATACATCAATGAAAACTATACAAACGGACATATCACCAACGATTTTTTGGCCGGCCTTTGCCAGATGAGTACCGTTTATTTCCGAAAGTCATTTGAAAAAGCCTATGGGGAGTCGCCCATTAAGTATTTACACAACTTCCGTATCAATAAGGCCAAATCCATTTTGCTCAGCGATTACGGCAATATCGAGCAGGTGGCTTTCAGTGTTGGATATAACAGCCTTTATAATTTTTCTAAAATGTTTAAAACCTATACCGGTGTTTCACCGACACAGTATGTGCGTCGCGGTGAAAAGGATGGACTTACTCAAGATGTAAGCTCAATCAATCTGCTCAAAAACACCGCCGGTGAAGTCCAAATAAACTAACCGTTTCTTATAAGAGAAGTGGGCCTTGGTTTTATTAAGTGAAACCATTTCGACAAAAGGGCAAAAAGATGGATTCAACGGTGTCATTCAAAAGTTTTGCTTAATTTTGACAGGATTTAACAGCCACTATTTTTTCTAAAACGCAGCACCTCGGTTATGCTATTGAATGGCCCGATATTCAAATTTGTTGACACAAAACAGAACAGAAGTGAAGCCGTGGTGACACCGAACACCAAAGGCTTATGCCGATTGTAAAACGGAAACCCATCATTTCGATGACATTTAATCCATGTATTTACCGGACACAGTGGGTTTTTATTGTAAAGAGATTTTATCCATCAAAGATGAATCTTTTCGGTCACAAAAGACGGATTTCGTTCAAAAAGAACTTGCTGCTGCAAGTTCTTTTTATCTGTTGGTTATAAAAGGTCTTTTGTGCTTTTTTGCGGGTGACTTCAACCCCCACATTAGAAAAGTAAAGAAGTGGTTTGATTCATTGCTATTTACTACAATTCACTAACCATTGAATTTAGTCATCGTTTTTATACATAAGTGAGGGAACATCAAAATATGTGGCACCATCCAATTCTGTGATTTTAGCAATGGCACATCTTTCATTTAAGGAATACTGTATATTTGTGGTATTGACAAGCCAACTGTCGCCGGATTTAGCTTAGGCCCTATTCCCTTAGAATTGACGAGTATTGTATCTAAAGAACGGTAATAAAAACAACTCGATTTCCCTTATATGAAGCTGTGTATCATAAAGAACAACATCCGAACCCTTTGCAGAGTTCGGATGTATATGTAATGTCTAAGGGCTATAAAAAAGATATTTTGGCGTTTGTAGCTGATGACTTCGAACGCTCTCGGGGGACAAAACGTAAAGGAAGCGAATGCCGGTTCATTTCGTAATTATATGGATTTTGAATTGCATTTTTTCTTTTTTGGCAATTGTTTTTTAAATATAATGAAGAAATACGATAGGCAACTATTGACATCTGATATTTAATGATATATAATATCATTAGAGATAAGAGAATAAATAAGGATAAACATTATATATGATGAAACGTAACACAATTCAGCGTTCATTGGTGTTTGAAGCTGTTAACAAATTGAAGCGCCATGCCACCGCAGATGAGATTTACGAAGCGATTGTTAAAGAACACCCTCATATCAGCAGAGCAACGGTATACCGGAATCTAAAGTTGCTGTCTGAAACAGGTGAAATCCGCAAAGTGGAGGTTCCGGGAGGAGCTGATCGGTTCGACTATAGATGTCATGATCACTGTCATGTAAAGTGTGAGAAATGCGGTTGGGTTTTTGATGTGGATATGGAGTACATTACTGGATTAGAGAAAAACATTAAGCATAATCATGGCTTTTCGTTTACCGGTTACGATATCCTTTTTCGGGGAATATGTCCGGATTGTCAAACATCGTTTGAACAGCATAATGGCTGATCTCGGACGGAACTAGTTCAAGTGCGTATACGGGCGCCTACTTAACCCGTAAATATATTATAAAAAAGGAGTACAGTTATGAGAAGTATTACAACATTAGATCTGCAGTATGCACACCGTTTCTATGGTTTTAAAGGTGAAGCACAGTATTTGCACGGACACACCGGAGTTCTGACCATTGAGGTGGAGGATTCTGTGGAACCCGGCGTTAATATGGTTTTTCCCTGCAATGAAATTCAGAAGACCGCATGGGAGGTTCTGAAAAACTTTGACCATGCTTTAATTCTTAGGGAAGACGATCCTCTGCTGCCCGCAATTCTTTCTGTTTATGAAGCTCAGGGCATCAAGGACGGCGCACCGACTAATAAGATGAAAGGTCCGGCTTTCAAAACAGAGCTGGCAACAGCTTATCCCGATTGCCGTTTGGTTGTGACAAAGGAAACAATGACTGTTGAAGGCATGATTAAGATTGTATATGATCTGCTTAAGGATAAACTTAACATTGCTAAACTTACCTTCACCAGCGGTGTCAATGCTGCCTCACAAGAATACGAGACAAACAAGACTGTTGACCGCTGCCCGTTGTGCGGTATTGCCCTGAACGAGAATGGCGTTTGCCCGAAATGCGGATATAAAAAGCAATAACAATCATGTTTCAGTAACAAATAAGTGGCTTTAAGACTGTGATAAGCCGTCTGAAATACTGTAAAATAATCAAAACACCATTGACATCCAAACCTAGGTGGTTTGGATGTCAATGGTGTTTTCGGATGTCAAGAGGTAGCAAAAAAGATGCCACTGCAAAATTCCGAGGTAGAGTTGAACCCGCAAAAAGTTGGTAGCACCGCGAAGGCTCAGTGAGCGCGTTTACAAGCGAACAGTCGTAGCAAGCGTGACTTTTTGCGGAAAGGAGGAGCGACGGCGTGAGTGAGCCGATGACTTTTCAAAAGAAAAGTCGTCGCGAACGATACATAGTCCGCGACGACGTGAAAAGAAATCCTAATTTTGATACAAATGCACCCCCTTTTGAGCCAAGGGGATGCAAAGTCATTTTAGGGGGTGCATTTTAGGCTAGGGGTGCAACCGCACTTAATC
>JAEDLK010000004.1 GCA_016295355.1 Clostridiaceae bacterium | reverse complement strand
AGCAGCGGTCTCCAAAACCGCGTGCCGAGGGTTCAAGTCCTTCTGCCCCTGCCATAAAAAAGCACGCGAAAGCGTGCTTTTTTTAACGTAATAAATCACTTGCGGAATTTGTGAAATTTGCAAGTCAAATATGCCTTTGCCATGTAAAATGCCTGTGGGTTTGAGGGAATATCGTTTATTATCGTGTTCGCCTCTCCGATGACTAACGGGTACCTATAAATCTCTACCGTATAAGCAAACAGGAAAGACCATGCTGTCCCTCCTGTTTTTATTTTATTCGTTGGGCACCTGCTTTCCTGCATGGTCTATTGTGTAGTTTTCTTTGTAGATTAAATCGGTAATAAAGACAAACTCATACCCTTCATCTTTCAGGCATTTCAGAATGGTCGGTAAGGCTTCCGGGGTATGTACGGCGGCGTTATGAAACAACACAATACTGCCCGGCTGAACCTTTTGCGTCACCCGTTGACAAATGCTTTCGGCTGTGGCATTTTCTTTCCAGTCTAAAGAATCCACAGACCATTGCACGCAGAACATCCCGGCCTGCTCCACTGTTTCAACCACCCGATTGTCATAATCGCCGTACGGCGGACGTAATAAAAGCGGCGTTTTGCCGGTGATGGCCTCGATTTTTCGGTTACAACTGGTGATCTCGTCCAGCATTTGTTGACAGGACAGTTTGGTCATATACGGGTGTGTATTACTATGGTTCATCACCTGGTGACCGGCATCAGACAATTCTCGCACCGATTCGGGAAACTTATCCACCCAACTGCCCACCACAAAAAAGGTCGCCGGCACTTCATATTCTGCCAAAATATCAATCAACTGCTTCGTATCTTCGTTACCCCAAGCTGCATCGAATGAAATTGCCACCTGCTTTTTGTCGGTTTCCACACAGTAAATCGGTAGCAGTCTGTCACTGTTTGCAAAGACACTGACCGACCCTGCAATCGCAATTGCCAGTGCACACACAAGGCACAAAGCCGTCATTAACTTTTTTTTAGTTATAACTAAACATTTCATATAAAAGCACCTCGGTATTTTATATGCCGAGGTGCTCGTACGATATTATATTAAGTTTTTAATTGCTTAATTTTATTATTTGAGTTATAATTGTGTCGGTGAATGTCGCTTCTTTTTATGATATTATATATCAAAAAAGGAGGTGATTTTCTATGAGTTTACTCAGTGATATGATTGTCGCAGGTATTAAGGGAATAAAGTTCAATCCCATATTTTATAAGGATAAAAGATATAAAGTTTGGATTTGTATGCTTTCGCCTTCAACTTGCAAACCTTGTTTTGATTTACATGGTAAATTATATTTGCCCAAAGATGCGCCGCCAAGATTTCCTAAATTACACGAAAATTGTGCTTGTACTGTTGTATGGTCTGAATCTGTTAAAAAAGGAACATGTACTTTTGAAAGTGAAAAGGGGATAGATGTTTCACTTTCAAACGGTGAGTCTTTACCAAAACAATATATTACTAAAAAGGAAGCCAAAAAACTTGGTTGGAAACCGATTTTAATGAATTTACATCAAGTGACAGACAAAGGCGTTATTGGTGGAGATATTTACAAAAACAAGGATGGTAAATTACCATCTGTTGACGGTAGAATATGGTATGAAGCCGATATAAATTATACTGGCGGTATACGAAACAGTTCTAGAATTCTTTATTCTAATGATGGATTGGTTTTTGTCACATACGACCATTATTTTACATTTAATCAAATATGTTAGGAGGATAATATGAAAACTATTGTTATTGATTTTTCGCAATGTAAATATCCTTTAGATTTACACAATGAAATTAGGGAAAAGTTAGAATTACCTGAGTGGTATGGGAATAATTTAGATGCTTTATGGGATATGATCACAGGTTTTATAGAAACACCTGTTAGTATAACTGTGATATTTAAGCCCGAAACCAAATCGGCAGAAAATTTGAAAGAAAATGTTTTGAAAATAATGGAAACTTTTAAAGAAGCCGCTGAAGAAGATGAAGAAATAATATTTAATTGTGAACTATAATTTAAAAGCCTGTATATTCCATTTGGTTTATACAGGCTTTATCATATATTATTTTGTACCTTTTTATCTTCACCCCAAGCGGCATCAAACGATATAGCTATTTTCTTTTCGGTTGTCGAAACGCAGTAAATCGGCAGCTTACGACCGCTGTCGGCCAGCACACCCCATCCCCCTGCAACCAGTACTGTCAGTGTCAAAACAACCGCAATCGCTGTCATAAGCTGACGACGCCCGATGGTTATACATTTCATGTGTCGTTCCCCCTCTATTTCCTCTATGACACACTATGCCGACAGGCTTGGGCATTATGTTAAAAAGGTACACCCTTCTATGTACTTCTCCAAATTCTTCCTCAACAATCAGTCTCATAAACCCGCCTATTGACACCATGACAACACCTGATCCGCGAGGAACAAAAGAACGGCCGGCATATTAAAAGCCGGCCGTCCCCAACAAGCAGGAGCAAATGACAAGAGGGAGGCGAAGGAACATCAAGACATATCATCCCCATGACGGCGGTAATCACGGGGGGTCATGCCGGTTTGCTTTTTGAAAGCCTTATTGAAATTGGCCGAATTATTAAAACCGCAGGATAAAGCGATATCCAACATCGACCGTTCGTCATCGGCCTCACGCAAATAACCGATCGCTTTTTCAATACGCCGGGCATTGACGTAATCCTGAAACCGCATATTACTGGCTTTATGAAACAACAGTGAAAAATAGTGGGGACTGACCCCGGCCAAATCGGCTGCCGCCTCCAAGGTGATCTTATCTGTTAAATGCTCATCAATATAGGTGATAACTTTTCTGATGCCCCGAATATGCAACCGGCTGACCGCCGATGAGGAATCGGGAAATGCATAGGTACGCACAAGCGACAATAAAATTTTGTCCACCGCACATTTTACCGCCAACGGATATTCCGGACGGCACTGTGTCAATTCCTCCTCGATTTCTTTTAGCCACCCTGTCAATTCACCGGCACGGGCCGCTTCGATCCGATTTTCAAAGGACGTTGCGTGAGAAAAGCACAACCCGCTGTTCTTTTCGGATAAGCTATCCGACGGATGCCCCCACAGATATCGGGGCTCAAACTGCAAATTAGTCAGAAGCAGTCCCTCGTCCCCGACTTCCTCAATACAATGCACCTCATTGGCACAAAAGACAAACACATCACCGGGTTGCATGGGATAACGCTTTCCGTTGCATACATATCGGCCGCTACCGCCCATAACACGGCCGATTTCAAAGCGAATATGGCTATGCTGACGCAGCCCCAACCAACCGGGAGCCACCTCAACCTGCCACATCTTCAAAAGCACTTCATGCCGTGCGGAAACAATTGATCCGATTTCTTTCACAAAACCGCCTCCGGAAAATAGTTTGCAAACAAAGGAACACAGTTGTTGATTTTCAAACGGTATTTTTCTATAATGACAATAGTATTGTAAGACATTTTTTGTAAATGTCAACTAAAAAAGTCAGGAGAATTACCATGTGTCTAAACCGTTGTTCAGCACCGTCGGACTTAAAAATCACCGATATGCGTTTTGTAGACCTGGACGGTGCGCCCAAACGCTGTACCTTACTGCGATTGGATACCAACCAAGGAATCTGCGGCTACGGGGAGGTACGTGACGCTTCCTCCAAAACCTATGCACTGATGCTCAAAAGCCGTATCATCGGCGAAAACCCCTGCGATGTCGATCGAATTTTTCGCAAAATTAAGCAGTTCGGCGGCCCTTCCCGTCAGGGCGGCGGCGTCAGCGGTATTGAAATTGCGCTTTGGGATTTAGCCGGCAAGGCGTACGGCGTTCCGCTCTATCAATTATTGGGCGGAAAATTCCGTGACAGCATCCGTGTTTACTGCGACACCGATGTAGACGGCAAGCATACCGGCCACGATATGGGGCTGGCACTCAAAAAGCGAATGGATATGGGCTTTACCTTCTTAAAAATGGATTTGGGCATCGGCCTTTTGTTAGACGAGCCGGGCACACTGAACGCTCCGCTCGGTTTCATTGAAGAGATGCAACAGAATGCCCCCCACATCTTGAACGTCCAGGGTGGCAGTGTGACGGCCGACATGGTTAAGAGCCAAAAAAGTTATTCGATTGTGACCACCGCCCACCCCTTTACCGGCATTCATCTCACCGAAAAGGGACTGGATTATCTTGAAAACTATGTTAAAGAGGTCAGAGAGGTTATCGGCTATGAGGTCCCGTTGGCCATTGATCATTTCGGTCATGTTTGCGTGGAGGATTGCATCCGCTTTGCCAGACGCATGGAGCCGTACAACCTGGCGTGGATTGAGGATATGATTCCGTGGATGTACACAGACCAGTACATTCGCCTAAGACAAAGCACCTGCATTCCCGTCTGCACCGGCGAGGACATTTATTTGAAGGAAGGCTTTGAGCCGCTCATTAAATCAGGTGGTGTTTCGGTGATTCATCCCGACATTTTAACCTGCGGCGGTGCTTTAGAGCTTAAGAAAATTGCCGATATGGCCGACGAAAACGGCGTTGCCGTGGCTATTCACATGGCCGAAAGTCCCATTGCCTGCCTGGCAGCGGTTCATACGGCGGCGTCTATTCACAATGTCTTGGCACTGGAATATCACTCGGTAGATGTCCCGTGGTGGAGCGATATGGTCACCGGTCTTGATAAGCCGTTTATCAACAATGGCTTTATCAAAGTACCGAACAAGCCGGGTCTTGGCTTTGATGACCTGAACGAAGAGGTCATTAAGGAGCACATCAATCAAAACATCCCCGGCTATTTTGAGACGACCGATAACTGGAACACCGAATTTTCCAACGACAGAATTTGGAGTTAGGAGATAAAACTATGGCTGACAGAAGACAAGACGCTCTGCGGTATTTTGATGAAAACCGTTTGTTTATGGACACCGTTGTCAAAAACAACATTGAACAGTTTCGCAAGGGTGATTGGCACATCAAGGTAGTTGACAAGCAAGGAATGCCGATAGACGGCGCCCACATATCGGTTTGTCAAAAAAGCCACGATTTTAAGTACGGCGCCAATCTGTTTATGTTAGACGAACTGGAGACCGATGAAAAGAACGAAAAATACAAAAAAGCCTTTGCTGAAGGTTGCAACATCGGTACTGTTCCCTTTTACTGGTCTGATTTGGAACCCGAACAGGGTAAGCCCCGTTTTGCGGTTGACAGCAAAAAGATCTATCGCCGTCCGGCCACCGATTTGTGCGTAAATTTCTGCCTTGAAAACGGCATTGAACCGAAATGTCATTGCCTTAACTACGACAATTTCACGCCCTCTTGGGCACCCGTCAACGATGTCCCCGGTATGAAAAAGCTGTTGGAAAAGCGGTTTAAGGAAATTGCCGAGCGGTACTGCCAAACCATCCCCTCTTTTGAAGTAACCAATGAAACCTTTGACCCGTACTCCTATGTTAAAACAAAGTTTTACAGCCAGGATGACTTTGTGGAATGGAGTTTCAAAACGGCCGACCGTTACTTCCCCGATAACCGCTTGATTATCAACCAAAGCAGTGAAGTTTGGGACAAATTCCGTGACAACCGCAGTCAGTACTATATGCAGATTGAACGCCTAAAGCAAAACGGCATTACCCATTTGGATTCCATCGGCTTCCAGTTCCATGGCTTTTTTGCCAAAAATGATGAAAAGGAACGCGCCCAGTTTTTCTACAATCCGATTCATTTGTATCGGGTTATGGACCGCTATGCCAAGTTTGGCAAGAAGATGCAGATTACCGAAATGACCATTCCGGCTTATTCCGATTCAGACGAGGACAAGGCGGTTCAAGCTGAGCTGATTAAAAACCTGTTCACGGTCTTCTTCAGCCATCCGGCCATGGAGGCGGTCATCTACTGGAACTTGGTAGACGGTTACGCCGCTTGGGCACCCCAAGGAGACATGACCAGCGGTGAAAACAAATACTACGGCGGTCTGCTTGACTTCAACATGGACAAAAAACCGGCTTACGAAGTACTCAAGGATTTGTTTACCAAAACATGGCATACCAGTGAGACCCTAACCACCGATGCATCGGGGAAGGCCTCCCTTCGCGGTTTTTTCGGCGACTATAGAATTACCGTAACCACTAAAGACAGACAAACGAACCTTCTCGCCCATTTAGCACAAAACGGTGATACCCTTACCGTAACGCTGTGAATTCAGTGGCCATTACACACTGTTGCCTAAGGTCACTGTTTGATGCAATACGCAGTACCCTATTTTAGTTTGACAAATTTAGCGAATGAAAAAAGAGGAATTACCATGTATTTTAACGATATAGAGACCATCATTGAGTTGACACCTCTTTGGAAAGGAGAACGCCTGCCGGACGGTCGTCCGAAGGTAGCCGACAAATATTTGGATGCTTTGTACGGTATGACATTGGAAGAGGTTTGGAAGCCGATTTTTGTACTCGGTTATGAGCATCAGTTTGTCGGCGGCGGAGAAAATCCTTTGCATACCCTGCACGATGACGGACGCAAGCTGGTCGGCCGTGCTGTAACCTGCACCTATTGTCCGACACGCCCCGATTTGCACGAGGTGCAGTTCAGCAGAGGCGCCAAGGATGGCTTGCAGGGCAACTATAATCAATGGGTCATTGACCATTTGGTTGAGCGTGATGTCGTGGTCTGCGATATGTACGACAAAATTTATAAAGGCACTTTTTTGGGTGGCAATCTAACCACGGCCCTGCACAATCGTACCAAAACCGGTGGAGCCGTCGTCTGGGGCGGTATACGGGATGTTGAGCAAATGAAAAAGGTTCCGGATGTCCAGGTGTACTACCGGGGTATTGATCCCACCCCGATTCGTGAGTTTGTTATGAAGGATTGGAACAACATCACCAATTTCGGCGGTGCAGTTTGCCTGCCCGGCGATGTGGTATTCGGTGCCGGCGGCGGTGTGCTGTTTATCCCGTCCCATTTGGTGGCCGATGTTGTCGAGGGTGCTGCCAAGACTCATGTTAAGGACGATTTCGGCTTTGAAATGATTTGTCAAGGCAGATTCACAACGGCACAAATTGACAAAAACACCTGGTCGGAAGAAATGCTGGATATGCTCCTTGACTGGATCAAAACCGATCCGAGAGGAGAAGAATACCGTGATTTGGATTGGTCAAAGGAATACGATTTAGCCAGAAACGGAGATCCGAATGACACACAAACAGCCCTATAATCTTTATATCGCCGATTGCAGCCCCCAGGGCGGCATCACGGTCTGTCGGTTGGAGAACGGAAAGCTGACCGTTTTACAAAAGGTTGCGCTGGATCGTCCCACCTTTTTAGCACTCGAAGACGACTGTTTAGCCGTGCCCTTGCGTGCGCCGTTTACAAATAGCGACGAAAGCGGCATTTTGACCTTCAAAATCACCAATGACGGGAGGCTGACACCCGACCGTCCGCTCATTTCCACGCAGGGTGTGGTTTGCTGTCATCTTTGCATGAGGGATGGGCAAATCTTTGATGCGAACTATTTATCCGGCAGTGTCAATCGGTTAGGACAAAACACTGTGACCCACACAGGCCACGGTGTTGATCCCACACGCCAAGAAGCGCCCCATGTTCACTTTATCAACTTCTCTCCGGACGGGCGGTATCTCTTTTCCTGCGATTTAGGGCTGGATACCCTTTTTGTTTATACAACTGATTTGGTTGAGATAGAGCGTGTTTGTGTGCCGGGCGGACACGGCATACGCCATTTAGCCTATGCTTTAGACGGCAAAACAGTTTACGCTGTCAACGAGTTAACCGGCACGCTGTCGGTTTTTGATTACACGGACGGCCATTTAACTTATTTGACCACAGTGGATGCCCTTCCCCCCGACTGGAGCGGCGAAAATACAGCGGCCGCCGTCAAAACAGACGGGCAACGGCTGTATGTCTCCCATCGGGGACTGGACAAAATCTGTGTTTTCGATTGCACAGATCGAATACCCACCTATCGCTCTTGCTTTGCTACCGGCGGTCATTCCCCAAGGGATTTCGAGCTTTTCGGTTCCTCTTTGGTTGTCACCAATGAAAGCGGTCCTGTCACGGTCTTTGATCGTGAGTCGGGACAAATCACCGATACGCTGACTCTTGCTGCCCCACTTTGCGTCATTGGCAGACCGATTCAGTCGTAAACACAAAGCATGATAACAGGGTCGCACGCGCCTCCCTGACTAATCAACAGCCAAGGCGTTTCTCTATAAATCCGGAACGCCTCGGCAGAACGGAGAAAAGAATGCAACAGTCTAAATGGGCTTTGATTACCGGATCATCCCGTGGCATCGGGCGTGCTATTGCTCTGCGCTTGGCGGCCGACGGCTACAGCATCATCATTCATGCGGCCAGCAATCTTAAAAAAGCCGAAGAAACCAAAGCGTTGATTGAGCAAAACGGCGGCACGGCCCGCATTGAAATGGCCAACCTATGCAACACCGATGAAACCTTGGATTTGACACGCCGAATCGGGCCGGTGGATGTCCTGGTGCTCAATGCCTCTTTACAATACCGCACTCCTTGGCAGGACATTGACACTAAGGCCTGCCAAGAGCAATTAAATTGCAACTTTGTTTCCTCTATGCTTCTTTGCCAGGCCGTTGTGCCGCACATGAAGAAAAACGGCTGGGGTCGCATTATCACCATTGGCTCGGTGCAGGAGGCCAAACCGCATCCCGATATGCTGATTTATTCTGCCTCAAAAGCCGCACAAAGTAATATGGTACACTCTTTGTCACTGCAACTGGCCAAGGACGGCATTACCGTCAATAACGTAGCCCCCGGTGTGATTGCCACCGACCGCAATGTAGAAGCCTTAAGCGATGAGGCTTATGCCAAAAAAGTAGCCGACAGCATTCCTCTCGGCTTTTACGGACAGCCGGATGACTGTGCCGGCATGATTTCTCTGCTTTGCTCCCAAGAAGGTCGATACATTACCGGTCAGAGCATTTATATTGACGGTGGTAAGAGCGTCCGGTAGCAACCATAAACAAAACACCCACTATGGCATGACCGTCGACTTATTTCTTAAAGGTGGGTATCAATATTCAGCAACACAATACTAAAACAGGCGGCCGGATGTAAACGGCTGCCTGTTTGCATTAAAAGGGGCTGTCGCCGAAAGATTTCGACGACAGCCCTTGCCAAAACAGTATTATCTAACAACCAAATTGACCAGCTTGCGCGGAACATACAGTTCTTTGACGATGGTCTTGCCCTCCAGTGCAGCGGCCACAGCCGGCTCGGCTTTGGCCAAAGCAATGGCGTCCTCTGCCGAAACAGTGGGAGACACCATGATACGTCCACGGATTTTACCGCTTACCTGCAAGGCAATTTCCACCTGCGCATCCACACATTTGGCCGGATCGAAGGTCGGCCACTTGGCTTGATTCAGCCGTCCGCCGAAATCAAGTTCTTCCCAGATTTCTTCGGTCATATGCGGAGCAAACGGATTGAGCAGTAACAGCAGGGTGCGGTACTCGGCACGGTTAATTGTACCGTTAACGGTATTCAAGAAGGCCATCATGGTGGCAATGGCGGTGTTCATCTTGAGTTCGCCAATGTCGCCGGTGACCTTTTGGATCATCCGATGGACTTCGTTTTCCATCTCGGGACGATAGGCATCACCGTCCATCACATTGTCCTTCAGCGCCCACACACGGTCCAAGAACCGTTTGCAACCGCGAATGGAGGAGGTACTCCACGGAGCGGCCTTTTCAAAGTCACCGATAAACATCTCGTACAGGCGCATGGTATCGGCGCCATACTCGGCGACAATATCATCGGGATTGATGACATTGCCGCGGGACTTGGACATCTTCTCGCCATTCTCACCCAAAATCATGCCATGACTGGTTCTCTTGTCGTAAGGCTCGGGATTGGGCACCACGCCGATATCATACAGGAATTTATGCCAGAAACGGCTATACAGCAAATGAAGCGTGGTGTGCTCCATACCGCCGTTGTACCAATCCACCGGACACCAATAAGCCAAAGCTTCCTTAGAAGCCAGCTCATGGTCGTTATGCGGATCGCAATACCGCAGGAAATACCAAGAGGAACCGGCCCATTGAGGCATGGTATCGGTTTCACGAACGGCTTTACCGCCGCATTTCGGGCAGGTGGTGTTAATCCAATCGGTCATCTTCGACAGCGGAGACTCGCCATTGTCGGTCGGCTCATAAGAATCAACCTCCGGCAGTAAGAGCGGCAGTTCGCTTTCGGGGATCGGCACCCAACCGCAACAGTCACAATGAACCATGGGAATCGGCTCGCCCCAATACCGCTGACGGGAGAATACCCAGTCGCGCAATTTGTAGTTGACCTTGCGTTCGCCGATGCCCCGTTCGGTCAGCCAAGCCTGAATGGCGGTCTTGGCCTCGGCCACGCTCATACCGTCCAAAAAGCCGGAATTCACCATAACACCGTCTGCACAATCGGTGTAGGCCTCCTTGGTCACATCACCGCCCTTGACCACCTCAATAATCGGCACACCGAATTTTTTGGCAAATTCAAAATCGCGGGTATCATGTCCCGGAACAGCCATAATGGCACCGGTTCCGTAGGAAATTAAAACATAGTCCGAAATAAAAATCGGAATTTCTTTGCCGTTAACAGGGTTGATGGCCATAACACCGTCAATTCTCACACCGGTCTTTTCTTTGGACAACTCGGTACGCTCAAAGTCGGACTTCTGTGCCGCCTGCTTTTGGTAGGCGTGTACTTCGTCTATGTTCTTGATATGGCTCGACCATTTTTCAATCAACGGATGCTCCGGAGAAAGCACCATGTAGGTCACACCGAACAATGTGTCGGCTCTGGTGGTGTAAATCTCAAAATCATCACCGAGTGTTGTAGAAAAACGAACCTGTGTACCATAAGAACGGCCGATCCAGTTCTTTTGCTGTGTCTTGACACGGTCGATAAAGTTCACCCCGTCAAGATCGTCCACCAAACGACCGGCATACTCGGTGATTTTTAACATCCATTGGCTCTTTTCTTTGTGAACGACCTCACTGCCGCAACGCTCGCACAAGCCATTGACCACTTCTTCGTTAGCCAACACGCACTTACAGGAGGTGCACCAGTTAACAGCCATTTTCTTTTTATAAGCAAGGCCGCGCTCATAGAGCTTTAAGAATATCCACTGTGTCCATTTATAATAGGACGGATCGGTGGTGTTGATTTCACGGTTCCAGTCAAAGGAGAAGCCCAAGGACTTCAACTGACGCTTGAAGTTGTCGATGTTCTTTTTGGTGACAATTTCCGGATGAATATGGTTCTTGATAGCATAGTTTTCGGTCGGCAGACCAAAGGCATCCCACCCCATCGGATACAGCACATTATAGCCGTCTAAACGCTTTTGACGGCAGACAATATCCAAGGCAGTGTAGGAACGGGGATGACCGACGTGAAGTCCTTGTCCCGACGGATACGGAAACTCCACCAAACCGTAAAATTTCGGTAATGTATAGTCATTCTTGGCGGCAAAGGGCTGTTCTTTGTCCCAAATATCCTGCCATTTCTTTTCGACCTGTGAAAAGGAATACTTTTCTGTTTTCATCTTACTCATTCTCCTTAAGACTTGATGATCGTTGAAAGGTCAACGGACGGTGCATCGCCCCACATGGTGTCCAGTGCATAAAACGCCCGAGCCTCTTTTGTAAACAAATGAATAATAACACTGCCATAGTCAAGCAGTAACCAACCGGTCGACCGCCCCTCGATGTGCTGTGGCTGCAAACCGGCATCCGACAACCGCTGCGTCACTTCTTCCTCTAAAGCATGCAAATGCGGAAAAGAGGTAGCGGTTGCCAACAAAAAACTATCGGCCAATACCGTGAAATCACCAACTTTAAGCACCTTAATATCGCTTGCTTTTTTATTATCCAACGCCTGCACGGCGCAGGTAATCAGTGCATCGGTCTGCATCCTATCCTTCCTTTCCCGTCCTAATAGCCGACAATTCATTATAGGCCTCTATGGTGTCGGGATGAATCGGCACCTGTCTGGCCGATAAATGAGACACCGTATAGGACAACGCATACAAAACAGCCTTATCAAGATCTTCTTCCACCAACCGCCGAACCGTCTGTGCGTCGGGATAGGTTCGGTCGGCCGATGTATAATCCGCAATATAAATGATTTTTTCAAGCAGGGTCATGCCGGCCTTACCGGTGGTATGATACCGAATGGCGGAAACGATCTCCCCATCCTCTATCGATAAATCACTTTGCGCAACCAGCGCCCCCGTTATGGCATGCCACAACTTCGGGGAGCATTGTTCAATCGGCGTCAGCGTAACGCCTGCCCGTTTGAGACAGGCAAGCTGACTGTCTGGGCTGTCATTTTTGGTGATATCATGCAACAATCCGGCACGGTATGCTTTCTCAATATCTCCACCGTACCGCTTGGCCAAATGCGACGCCTGCTCGGCCACCGCCAGGCTATGCCGATAACGATATTCGTCCAATCGCTGTTTCAAAAGACGCTTATCTTTTTCGTAATGATTCATTGATACAAATGCTTCTCCCTTATATACTCCTCGACGGCTCTCGGTAAATAGGCCGTTGCCAATCGACCGGACAACAGAGCTTCGCGAATGGTACTGGAGGCACAGTCGGGCAAATCGACCTTAAGCAGTGTAACTCTTACACCGTCTGCCGTTAACTCCGCCGCTTTCTTTTGCAACCGTCCGTCGTCCAATCCTTTACGATCAAAGGCCAAAAAGCCGCACTCGTGTTTCCATTCATTAAAACGGTACCAGCTATTCAAAGTCAACAGCATATCCCCGCCGATGATCACCGAAAAGGTATCATTCTTAAAGCATTGTTTTAATTGATGCAAGGTATCGACCGTATAACTAAACCCTTGACGGGCGATTTCCAGATCGCTGACCGTTACACCCGAAAACGGTGCCACAGCCAGCCGACACATAGCCAACCGATCAGCATCACTGGCCAAAACCGACACCTGTTTATGCGGCGGCAAGCCGGTCGGCATTACAATGATTTTTTCAATCGACGGCAGCGTTGTCAAATGTTTAATCATGGCCACATGGCCGTTATGAATCGGATTAAAGGTGCCGCCGAACAAAGCAATATGACCCATCTTATTTTACCAACACAATCGGCTTGATATCCTTATTGTTGCTCTTTTTGTATAAAATAAATTTTGATCCGATAACCTGAACCACATCAGCTCCACAGGCCTGTGCGATGGTATCGGCCGCTTCTCTGACACTGACCGGGGCCGTGTTCAGCACCCGACATTTAATCAGTTCCCGTGCATACAAAGCGTCGTCAATTTGTCGGTTCAGCGTGTCGGAAAGACCGCTTTTTCCGATTTGAAAAATGGTTTCATATGAATTGGCCAACCCACGCAGTTGAGCCCGTTGTCTGCTATTTAACACAAGCGTTCCTCTTTTACAAATATTTTTGAATTTCCTTGGCAAACAGGCGTAAGGCCGCACCCCGGTGGCTGACACGGTCTTTTTCCTCGGCGCTTATCTCACCGAAATAGCCAATGGGTGACAAAAAGAGCGGATCATATCCAAAACCACCGTTGCCATGCGGTTCAAAAGCGATGCTTCCCTCACATTCGCCCCGCACACAAAATTCTCGGCCGTCGGGAAACACGCAAGCCACCACGCTGACAAACCGTGCCGTGCGCTGTCCTTCCGGGACATCCTTTAAGGCCCGTAACAGCTTACGGTTATTCGCATCTGTATCGGCATCTTCCCCGGCGTAACGAGCCGAATAAAGCCCCGGCGCACCGTCAAGCGCATCCACGCACAAGCCGGAATCATCCGCCACCGCCGTCATGCCCGTAAACGCACAGGCCGATCGAGCCTTTAAAAGAGCATTTTCTTCAAAGGTCGTACCGGTTTCCTCAACCTCCGGCAGATGAAAGCCTGTTTCGGCCTCACCGACCGCCCGAAGCCCCAACGGCCGCAAAATGCGGGATAATTCCTCCAGTTTATGGCGGTTATGAGTAGCCATGATGATATCCATTGTGTTCTCTCCCTCGGCAAAAAGCCGAAAATAATGTTTAATACAGCCGTAAGATTGTATTATATATTCCCAACACGCCCTCACCCAAGCCTGTTCTAACGGTTGCCTATCAAACAAAAGTCTTTTTACGGTTCATCCACCGCAAAGACTGCCTCAGCAAACTGCTCGGCCGAGAACGGCTGTAAATCATCCAAGCCTTCTCCCACACCGATATACTTCACGGGTATGCCCAGCTCATGCTTAATGGTCAACACCACACCGCCCTTGGCTGTGCCATCCAACTTGGTAAGCACAATGCCGGTCAAGGGGGCTACAGAGGAAAACTCTTTGGCCTGGTTGATACCGTTTTGACCGGTGGTGGCATCCAACACCAACAGCGTTTCCCGGTCGGCATTCGGCAATTCACGGCCGATCACACGGTTGATTTTGGCCAGTTCGTCCATTAGATTTTTCTTATTGTGCAGTCGTCCGGCGGTATCGCAAATGACCACATCGGCGCCCTTTGCCTTGGCCGAAGCCAACGCATCGAACACCACCGATGCCGGATCGGTTCCCTCAACGCTTTGTACCATGGTGACACCGGCACGCTCCGCCCAAACAGCCAACTGATCAATGGCGGCGGCACGGAAGGTATCCGCTGCGCCCAAAACCACCTTTTTCCCCTCACTGCGCAACTGGTTGGCCAGTTTTCCGATGGTGGTTGTCTTGCCGACGCCGTTAACGCCGATGACCAAAATAACCGATGGTTTGGTGGTTAAATGCAGGGTTTCATCGCCCGAAACCATCTCGCAGACCAGTTCTTTCATCAAATCCTTAATCTGTGAAGGATCGGTGATGCCCTTTTCCTTAACCGTTTTTCGCAGACTGTCGCAGATATATACCGCCGTGTTCACGCCGATATCCGACATAACCAGGCGTTCCTCTAATTCCTCAAACAGTTCCTCGTCAATTCTTGTAAAACGATTAAATATTGAGGTAATCTGCCCCATAAGAGCCGCCCGTGTACCGGACAAGCCTTGTTTAATTTTGCTGAAAAGACCCATTGTCTACTCCTATTCCTGCTTAAAATTCTTTTCCAGTTCCGACACATTCAGCTCCAACAGACGGGTGACGCCCTTTTCCTGCATGGTGACACCGTAAATCATGTCGGCAGCCTCCATGGTGCCGCGACGGTGGGTCACACAGATAAACTGCGTGGAGAAATCGGGACGGCGCATATAATCGGCCACCCGTTCCACATTGATGTCATCCAGTGCCGTATCCACCTCGTCAAGGAAACAGAACGGCGGTGCATTGACCCGCATAATCGCAAAATAGATGGACAAGGCAATCAATGCCTTTTCACCGCCGGACAGGCCCTCTAAGCTGGGAACAGTCTTACCGGGCAATTTGACATCAATATCAATGCCGCTTTCCAGGACATGTTCCGGATCACTCAGCAGCAGTTGAGCCGAACCGCCGCCGAACAATTCGGTAAAGGTCACGGCAAAATGCTCATTGATCTTGGCAAAGCCGGCTGTGAACAGCTCCTGCATCTGTGTGGTGAGCTGATTGATGAGCTTATGCAGTTCACTGCGTGACTGCTCCACATCATCAATCTGCCCCGACAGGAAGGTGTAGCGTTCGTAAACCTCTTTGTATTCCTCAATAGCCGCCACATTGACATTGCCGAGCGCCTTGATTTTGGATTTGGTTTCAGCCAACTGTCGACGAGCCTTGGTGGGCTCCTCGACCGTTAAATTCATAGATTCGGCCTCGCGGCGTGTTAACTGATACTCATCATACAACTGGCGAATGACATCGTCGTATTCACGCATCATAACTTCCTTGCGTTCACTAAGCCGAGCCAATTCACCGCTGATTTTTTCACGCTCAAGTGTCCGTTCTTTTTCATCGGTACGCAGTTGCTGTCCGTTCTTTTCGATCTCGTTGCGCTTTTCAATCAACGATTCGATATCCTTTTCCTTGACGGCAATTTCCTCTGTCAGCGCCTGACAGGACGCCTTTAGGTCCTCGATAGCACGGTAATCAGCGTCCGTAGCGTCCCGAAGCAAGGCAATCTGCCCTTCCAGACTTTCCGACCGTCTCTCACGGTTGGCCATAGCGTCTTTAATGGATTGCGCCGATTGGATCAGTGCCGCAATATCCTTTTCATTTTCAAGAACCTGCAAGCGAACACCCGTGATTTTTTCGGTAATAACTTGACGCTGTTGGGTCAGCGTATCTCTTCCGCCGGTATGCTCATCCATCTGCTTTTGAACCTCGGCTTGTTCAGCCTCTAAGGCTGACATAGCCGCCGCCGCTTGTGCGGCACTTGCCGTCAAAGCATCCATCTTATCCTTTGAGGATGTACGTTCGGCCTCTAAATCGCTGACGCTCTTCTCGGCAGCCTCTAACAAGCAACCCAAGCGTTTATGCTCCTCAAGCGCCCGAATGCGATCCTCGTTATCAGTCTTAAGCTGTGCGGAAACGGCCGCTACATCGGCCTGCACCTTGGCCAATTCCTCGGCACAAAGAGCCTGTTCTTTCAAAGAGGCCTCGCGTTTACGCTCTAATGCCTCGCTTTCGGCCGTCAACCGTTTAATATCGCCGGCACGGCTCAAGATACCCGAATTACGAATCAGGGAACCTCCCGTCAGGGAGCCGCCGGCGTTAACCACCTGGCCGTCCAGCGATACGGTTTTGAAGCGGTAACGGAAAGCTTTGGCAATCGCCACCGCACTATCCAAATCTTGACAAACCACGGTGTTGCCCAACAAATAACGGACAATCTCCCGATACTGCTCCTCGCATTCGATCAAATCGGGCGCCAAAGCCACATAGCCGTCCATGCTCTCAAAGCCGGACTCCTTAAACTCTTTGGCCTTAATCGAGGAAACCGGTAAAAAGGTTGCCCGTCCCTTTTCGGTCTTTTTCAG
The DNA here is from genome assembly GCA_016295355.1 of Clostridiaceae bacterium. GTDB lineage: Bacteria > Bacillota > Clostridia > Oscillospirales > Acutalibacteraceae > SIG607. The sequence goes on along the minus strand of JAEDLK010000004.1, from coordinate 52,388 downwards.
CGTTTCAATCGCCCGTTTGGCATTCTCCTCGGTATCGCAGACAATTTGCTGGATGGTTGCGCCGAGAGCCGTTTCAATGGCTACCGAATACGGCTTGTCCACCCGAATAATACTGGAAACCGGCCCTTTGATACCCCGCAACAAGCCGGTCGAGGCGGCGTTCATAACCTCTTTAACCGATTGATTAAAGCCCTCGTAATGCCGTTCCAATTCGCTTAAAATCTGGACTCGGCGCCTCTTACCCTCTAAATCCAAAAACAGTGCTTCGTTAGTCTGCTTCAAGGTATCCAGCTTGTCCTGACGGCTTTTTTCAAGCAATTTGTAGCCGTCCAGTTTGTTTTGTCCGGCGGCAATAGACTCATCCAGTTGCTTAATATACGCCGTATTATCGTCTTGCTGTTTTGTCAGCTCATCCTTTTCACCGACCTTTTCAAGCAAAATCGTTTCCACAGCACCCGAACGGGTCTTAATTTCCTCTATAGAGGATTGCGCCGACATCACGGTCACTCGCAAATCGGCCGATTGTGCGGACAGACCGTTTTGACGACGGGACAATTCCTCTAAGGTGCGGGACAGGTTCTCACTGTCCGCCAATAACCCGGCCAGTTCCGCCTCCAAAGCCAACAACTGAGCATTCAGCGAAGTAATCACGGCCTGTTTATCGTCGGCCACGCCTTGCTTAAAGGCAATCTCCTTTAAGGCTGTTTCATCGTCGCTCTGCAAAGCCTTTTGCTCGCTGAGCAACTGCTCCACCGATTCCTGTTTATGGGCAATATCGGCTTCCTTGACCGATATTTCACCCTTTTTGCGCACAATATCCTCATTCAAAGAGGCAATTTCGGTCCGACGGGTTTCCATGAGTCCCGTTGCCAAAGAAAAATCCTTGGCGTTTTGCTCGGCCTTGGTGTCAAAATCCTCTAAATCCCGATTGATTTCCTGATAATGCAGTTGGGCAACCGAAATCTTATCCTCCTGGCGGCGCAAGGCCTCCTTAGAATTATCCAGCGTATACAGCCACAGGCCGATTTCCAAATTCTTTTTAACCTCGGCAAGCGACAGAAACTGCTCGGCCTTTTCGCTTTGTTCACGCAGTGGTTCTACACGCCCCTGCAATTCGGCCATAATGTCCTTAAGGCGCAATAGATTTTCCTCGGCCGCCTCTAATTTGCGTTCGGCCTCGGTTTTACGGTACCGATATTTGGAAATACCGGCGGCTTCTTCAAAAATATCACGGCGTTCGCCCGAACGGGAACTGATGATGTTATCAATCTTTCCCTGTCCGATCATGGAATAGCCGTCTCGCCCCAAGCCGGTGTCCATAAACAACTCGTTAATATCCTTTAGGCGAACCGATACCTGATTGATTAAGTACTCGCTTTCGTGCGAACGGTAATAGCGTCTGGTTATCGACACTTCATCATGATCGAAGTTCAGCGAACGGTCGCTGTTATCAATGTTCAGCGTTACCTCGCAAAAGCCGTGAGGGCGTCTGGTCGCCGTGCCGCCGAAAATAACATCTTCCATGGACTGCCCACGCAGGTTTTTAGTAGACTGTTCTCCCAACACCCAACGCACGGCATCGGCAATATTGCTTTTACCACTGCCGTTTGGACCCACGACCGCCGTAATGCCCTGACCGAATTTCAAAACAGTTTTATCGGCAAAAGACTTAAAGCCCTGAATCTGAATCGAGCGTAACAGCACGCTTGTCACTCATCCTTTTCTTCGTATTTTCGCATGACAAGAACAGAAAAGTCCTGTCTAAACCGACAGTCCCATCAATTTTAACGCATCCATTGCCGCCATCTGTTCGGCGGCCTTTTTGGTTTTCCCGGTACCGGTGCCGATAACATTGGAATTCAAATGCACCTCTACCGTAAATGATTTGTCGTGGTCGGGGCCGGATTCGGCAATCAGCACATAGCAAAGCCGTTCTTCGGGATTGCGCTGTACCACTTCCTGCAGAGTTGTCTTATAATCCTTAAACTCTCCCGGATCGGTGTGTCCCAATTCTTTTCTGACAAATCGCAACACATGGCGACGGGCAACATCCATACCGCCGTCCAAATACATAGCCGCCAAAACTGCCTCAAAGGCATCGGCCAAAATTGACGGACGCTCTCGTCCACCGCCGGCCTCCTCCCCCTTGCCGAATTTCAAAAAGCGTCCCAGATTCAGTTCCTTTGAAAAACAGCATAGGGTCTTTTCACAAACCAAGGAAGCACGCAGTTTGGTCAGTTCGCCCTCCGGCCGATTGGTGAAATGCTCGTACAAATAATCGGCCACCACCAGGGACAGCACCGCATCGCCTAAAAACTCCAGGCGTTCATTGGAACCGCCGGCCACATGCTTTTCATTGGCATACGACGAATGACACAGGGCGTTTTCCAACAACGCACGGTTATGAAATTCATAGTCAAGATTCTGTTCAAGCTCTGTCATCACGATTCCTCATTTACACCGTCGGCTAAAGCCCGACTCATGGTTTCAATAGCACCACTTTTTACCATATTCACCGCCTGACGGATGGCATTCTTAATCGCCACCTCATCCGAACTGCCGTGTGCCTTAATCACGGCCTTTCGAACACCCAACAGTGCGGCTCCGCCGATTTCGCTGCTATCCATGGTTTGTTTTAAGGCATATAAATCTTTTTTAAGCAGTCCCGCCGCCAACTGATTGATCGGGTTCTTCTTTAGAACACCCTTGATCATGCCGAACAGCGTCATAGCCGTTCCTTCAATCAGTTTTAGAGCAATATTGCCGGTAAAACCGTCGGTAATCACCGCATCGCACACGCCTTTCGGCATTTCACGAGACTCGACATTGCCCACAAAATTCAATCCCGACTGTGACAACAGCTCATAGGCTTTTTTCTGCAATTCACCGCCCTTGGTGTCCTCGGTACCGATGTTAAGTAGGCCGATTGTCGGATTTTTACGCCCTTCAACCTCGCTTAAATAGACACTGGCCAAAACCCCGAATTGACACAGCATTTCGGGTCGGCACTCGGCATTAGCGCCCATGTCCATCAGCATATAAGAACGTTTCGGGGCGGGTAAAAGCGAACCGATAGCCGGTCGCTTAACGCCCTTAATGCGTTTAACCAGCATGGTACCGCCCACCACAATAGCGCCGGTACTGCCGGCTGACACAAAGGCATCCGCTCTTCCGTCACACAAAACATCAAAGGCCACACCCATGGAACTGTTGCGATATTGTTTAAGCAAGGCCGTCGGTTCAGCGTGCATATCCATCACGCCATCGGCTTCGAGCAATTCAATTCCGTCAAGAGGCAGTTGTTCTTTTTTCGCCAACTCTCTTAACACCGCCGTATCGCCGGTCAGTATCACATCTACGCCCAACTCACGGTGAGCCAACACGGCACCTTTCAGATTGCAAAGAGGTGCCTTATCTCCCCCGAAGGCATCTAACACAATTGTCATGCTTATTCCCCCGTATTCTATCTCCGGTTGTCCGGATTGCTGTGCTTAAAGCCGTTTGGTTTATGGCTGATGATACGCAATGCATGTCAAAAGGATTGTTTTTCAAACCAGTCAAGCGATCGCTTTGAGAGCGCCGCATAGCGTTGCTTTTTATCGCGAATGGGTGTTTCAAGCGGCGGCAAAACGCCGAAATTCGCTCCCATCGGTTGCAAATGAGTCACGGTCGGATCGGTGATGTAATGAAGCAACGCACCGATCATGGTGAAACCCGGCAACACAAGCGGTTTTTCTCCTTTATACTTGGCAACCGCATTGCGTCCGGCCACAATACCGGAGGCCGCCGATTCCATATACCCCTCTACCCCGGTCAACTGTCCGGCAAACAAAAGTCGGTCATCCGCCTTTAAGGACAAATCGATATGCAACAGCTTCGTCGAATTCAAAAAGGAATTACGGTGCATCACACCGTAACGCACAAATTCAGCATTCTGCAGTCCCGGAATCATGGAAAAGACCCGTTTTTGCTCGCCAAATTTCAAATTGGTCTGAAAGCCAACCAAATTAAACAGCGTGGCCTGCTCGTTTTCGCTTCTCAACTGCACAGCCGCCCAGGGACGGTGGCCGGTAGCCGGATCGACCAAGCCCACCGGCTTCATAGGGCCGAACCGAATGGCGTCCTTACCGCGGGACGCCAAAATCTCAATCGGCATACAGCCCTCATACACATTAACGGGCTTATCAAAATCGTGTAGCGGTGCCGGTTCAGCCGACACCAAGGCCTTTTGAAAGCGTTCGTAGGCTTCCTTATCCATCGGACAGTTGATATAATCGTCCCCGCCCTTATCATAACGAGAGGCGAAAAACGCTTTGGAAAAATCAATGCTGTCTCTTGTGACAATCGGTGCGGCGGCATCGAAAAAGCTCAGATTTTCTTCCCCGGTCAAATCCGTAATGGCCTTTGCCAAGGCTCCGTCTGTCAGCGGTCCGGTTGCCACAACCGTCAATCCATTGTCCGGCAGTTGCTCCACCGTTTGGGCAACGACCTCAATGAGCGGATGTTGTTTTATTTTTTTGGTAATATAGTCTGAAAAAAGCTCCCGATCAACCGCCAAGGCTCCGCCGGCAGCCACGCGGCACAAAGCGGCCGATTCAAGACACAGCGAACCCATGCGCCGCATTTCTTCCTTCAGAAGCCCGGCAGCGGAATCCACCCGGTCTGCCTTTAAGGAATTGGAGCAAACCAGTTCCGCAAAATCATCACTTTTATGAGCCGGACTCTTTTTGTGCGGTTTCATTTCATACAGCGTTACATTGATACCTGCCGAAGCAATCTGCCAGGCCGCCTCGCATCCGGCCAATCCGGCACCGATGACACGAATGCCGTTCATGACTTAACCGCCTTTTTGGCGGTCTTTTTTTGGCGGGTCGGGCATTCGGCATTCATGCAGTATTTGCGCCCTCTTGCCCCAACCAAAATATAACTGCCGCAACTATCGCAAGTCTCGCCCGACGGCAAGCCGGGAGCGGCGAAATCGCATTCGGGATAACGGGAACATCCATAGAACTTTTTGCCGGTTTTCTTACTGGCTCTGCGAACCAACTCACCCCCGCACTTCGGACAGGGTTGCGTGATTTTTTCTTCAGGCAGCGGCTTGGTGTTTTTACATTCCGGATAGCCCGGACAAGCCAAAAACTTGCCGAATCGACCGCTCTTGACAACCATGGTGCGACCGCATTTTTCGCAAGCAACATCGCTTTCCACTTCCGGTACCTTCAAGCGAACCCCGTTCATGGAATCCTCGGCCTTTTTAATGGTCACGGCAAAATCTTTATAAAAATCAGAAACGGTATCGACCCAAGACAGCTCCCCAGCATCTATTTTGTCCAAATTCTGTTCCATTCCGGCGGTGAACTTAACATCAACTATTTTTTTGAAATATTCGCTGATAAGGTCGGTCACCACCATTCCCAATTGGGTAGGCTTAAGGGTCTTCTTTTCCCGTTCGATATAATTGCGCTGTAAAATGTTGGAAATAATCGGAGCATAAGTGGACGGACGGCCGATGCCGTTTTCGTCCAACGCCTTCGTCAAGGAGGACTCGGTATACCGAGCAGGCGGTTGGGTGAAGTGCTGTTCGGGTGTCAAACTACGGCACTTGGGTTCGTCCCCCATAGCCAATTCCGGCAGACTGCTCTGACGCTCATCCTCCACATCCTTACTTTCCTCATACAGGGCGGTGAAGCCGTCAAACTTCACGGCATAGCCACTGGCACGGAACAAATAGTTACCGGCGGTCACGTCGACCGACACGGTGTTCTGCACGCAGTTGCTCATTTGGCTGGCCACAAAACGATCCCACACCAGTTTATACAGCTTGTATTGTTCAGCCGACAGGACATCCTTCACCTTTTCGGGCGGCAAATCCATCGAGGTCGGACGAATGGCCTCATGGGCGTCCTGTGCATTTTTGGAGCGATACACGCGGGGCTTCGCCGGAAGATACTTTTCGCCGTAATGAGCCTTAATATAAGCAGCGGCGGCCGAGCGAGCCTCATCGGAAATTCGCAAAGAGTCGGTACGCATATACGTAATCAAACCGGTACTGCCTACGCCGGGGATCTCCACGCCCTCATACAACTGCTGTGCCACTCGCATGGTGCGAAGTCCGGTGAAATTCAGCTTTCTTGAGCCTTCCTGTTGCAAAGTGGAGGTGATAAAGGGCGGGGCCGGCTGTTTGTTACGTACGCCTTTCTTCAAATCAGTTACCCGATACACGGCATTTTCCAAATCGGTGACCACCCGGTTGGCTTCGTCAGCACTGTGTACCGTCATTTTCTTTCCGTCAGCCGTACCGTATAAATGAGCCGTAAAGGCCTTTTTATGAAACAGACGGGCTTCCAGAGTCCAAAACTCCTCCGGCACAAATTTTTCAATGTCCCGTTCACGGTCCACTACCATTTTGAGAGCAACCGACTGCACACGGCCGGCCGACAAGCCACTGCGAACCTTTTTCCACAAAAACGGGCTTAATTTATAACCGACAATACGATCCAACACCCGTCTGGCCTGTTGAGCATCGACCAGGTTCAAATCAATCTTGTGGGGGTTTTTCATACCGGCCTCCACGCCGGAATGCGTAATTTCATTAAAGCAGACACGAACCGGGTCATTCAAATTGAGTGCCAGCAGTTGTGCCAAATGCCACGAAATAGCCTCTCCCTCGCGGTCGGGGTCGGTTGCCAGATAAACGCCGTCACTATCGGCGGCGGCTTGACGCAGTTGCTTGATTAAATCCTTTTTTTCGGCCATTTCGATGTACTGGGGCTTAAAGCCATGCTCCAAATCCACACCCATTTTGGATTTCGGCAAATCACGCACATGACCTTTAGAGGCCATCACTTTATAATCGCTACCCAAATACTTTTGAATATTTTTAATCTTTCCCGGTGACTCTACTATGACCAGCTTTGCCATATCATTTCTCCTTTATGCTTATCGCAGGGTGTATCGCCCGCCCGGCAACGCCTCGATAAGACCGAATATCTCCAATTCTCCCAGTGCCGCCGCGACCTGATCGCCGCCAAGTGTACAGCTAACCAAATCATCGCAGGTAAAAACAGTATTACTTAATTGATTATATACTAATTTTGCCGTTTTGGAAAGACATTCCGGCAATATTTTTTTCTTTTCTTTATGAACCGTTTTGGGAGCAGTCGGCACTTTCGTTTTTTCCTCTTTTATCGTTGAAGCTCTTTTGACCGGACGCTCACCAAGAACCGGCTGTATTAACGGTGTGTCGTAGGCTTTTTTGATATCTATTTTATCAGCATAGTCGGTTAAATATGCACCGAATACACAGCTTAAATCCAGTAGCGGAACGGCACCGTCCAGTAGCAATTCATTAGAACCCTGGTACTGCGGATCGGTGGGTGTTCCGGGAATTACAAACAAATCCCGTCCCTGCTCAATGGCATCATTGGCCGTTATGAGTGCACCGCTCTTTTTGCCGGCTTCCACCACAATGGTTCCCAAGGACAAGGCCGACAACAACCGATTGCGTAGCGGAAAGGTGCACCGAGAAGGCGGTGTCATCGGCGGATACTCGGTCAGCAGACAGCCGTTTTGTACAATACGCTCGCGCAACGGCTCGTTGACCTTCAGATAGGTTGCCCCAAATCCGTGCCCCAATACCGCCACCGTGGGAAACCCGTGAACAAGGGCACCGTCATGGGCAGCATAATCGCAACCGACCGCCCCGCCGCTGATAACCAAAAAGCCGGCACGGGACAGACGGGCGCTGATGGAATACGCACTTTTATAGCCGTAATCCGACACCTTACGGGGACCGACAATGCAAACAACCGGCTTGTCCTCAAAGCACGGCAATGTACCCTTATAATACAAAACAAACGGCGGATCCATTATCTCATACAACCGTCGTGGATATAATGACATATCCGGCGTTAAGATACCGATGCCGTTTTGCTCGCAGAAAAGCAGGATTTCATCGGCGCGCCGGATGTCCAGGGTTTGCGCCTTTTTACGCACCCGGGGCGAAAACAAGGGTGTCGTAAGCCGGTTTTCATACAAATCCCTCGGAGAAAACCCTCGTCGCAGCAGTTCCCCTGACCGTGGGTAGGGCCGGCCGAACAACAACTGAAGCCAAATATAATACCGTGTCATCCAAGCATCTCCCACATCACAAGAGAAGCCGCCACCGAAGCATTCAATGATTCGGCCCGACCGGCCATTGGGATGGTGATGCTGTATTCGCAAGAGCGAATCAGTTCTTCACTTAACCCGTTGGCCTCATTGCCGATCACCGACACACAGCCATCCGAAAAGGTTACATCCCGGATGGGCACCGACTGTCCGTGTACCACACAGGCGTAGCGTGTCAAACCGCTTTTCCGCAAAAAATCCGTTAAATCCTCGCAACCGTAAAGCGGTAAGCGACACAGCGTTCCCATAGAGGCGCGCAAAGCCTTGGGACAAAACGGGTCACAGGTATCTTTTGAGAGAATCAAACCGTCCAATCCCAGCGCCTCGGCCGTACGGGCAATTGCACCCAAATTAGCCGGGTCCTGCAAATTTTCCAGTGCCAAATAACGGCCGATGGGAGAAAGAGACTTATGAATGATATCCGGCATCGGCACAATCGCCAACAAACCCTGCGGCGTCTTGGTATCACAAACCTTTAAGAACAGTTCATCGGACAAACGATACAACCGTTTTGCATGAGAAAACAACGCCTCACAATCATCCTTGTGTGCCGAATAGACAGACGCCGAAAAGAACAGTTGCTCAAAGGTCACGCCATTCTCGGCCGCATCCTTAAGCGTTCGCAATCCTTCTAACACAAAGGCCTGCTCCTTACGGCGATCCTTGGCTTGATTTTGCAGACGAATCAGCTTTTTAATCCATGCATTTTCCCGACTGGTGATGTCTTCTACCCTCATGATACAACTCCCGAAAGATGAAAAATTCGCCCAAGAAAGAAAAATCTTGGGCGACACGATTATTTACTCAATGCCTTTTTGGCCTGAGCAGCCAATACGGCGAAACCTTCCGGATCACTGATAGCGACCTCGGACAGCATCTTGCGGTTAATCTGAACACCGGCAATCTTCAAGCCGTTCATGAAGGTGGAATAGTTCATACCGTTCATTTTTGCGGCAGCAGAAATACGGGTGATCCACAGACGACGGAAATCGCGCTTTTTAAGGCGACGGCCGATATAGGCATAATTGCCCGATTTCATGACCGCTTCTTTCGCTGTTTTGAACAGACGGGACTTTGCGCCGAAATAACCTTTAGCCAATTTTAACGTCTTTTTTCTTCTTTTACGAGTCGCTAATGCGCCCTTAACACGTGCCATTTACGTAACCTCCAATACACTTATGTTCCTTATTTATACGGAATCATTTTCTTGACCTTGGCGACATTGGTCACGTCGGCCACAACTACCTTGCGCAGATTTCTCTTGCGCTTACTTGTCTTTTTGTTAAGAATGTGCGATTTGAATGCGTGGGCACGCTTAACCTGACCGGACTTGGTCAGCTTGAAGCGTTTCTTGGCGCCACTATGTGTTTTAATCTTCGGCATAATAAATCCTCCTTAATTGACCGTTATTTTGTTGCTTTCGGTGCCAAAAACATCAGCATATACTTGCCTTCCAATTTGGCGGCCTTTTCGACCGATCCGAATTCGGAGCAATATTCCGCAAAACGCTTCATAGCGTCAAGCCCTATCTCGGGATGACCCATCTCACGGCCACGGAAACGAATGGAAACCTTTACCTTGTTGCCATTTTTCAAAAAGCCGATGGCGTGATTACCCTTTGTCTCAAAATCGTGGGTATCAATGCTCAAGCCCAAACGAATTTCCTTAAGCTCAATGACCTTTTGATTCTTTTTGGCTTCCTTTTCCCGTTTAGCCTTCTCGAAGCGATATTTTCCGAAATCCATAATCTTGCACACCGGTGGTGTGGCGTTAGGAGCAATGCAAACAAGATCCAGCCCCTTGGCATAAGCGACCTCTTGTGCATCCTTAACCGGAACAATCCCCATCTGGCTTCCGTCGGAATTGATCACGCGGACTTCCTTATAACGAATTTCCTCGTTGATCGCGGCTTCTTTACTGCTAATGATCAAACACCTCCATCATTGTTACGACAAATCGGTATACCGTTTGTCCGGAAAACAAAAAGCGTGAACGACAACCGTCCACGCATCATTGACTCGACACAGTTACATAACTGAAGAGAAACGATTGACCCGTAGGGATGAAACCCAAAAGGTGAGAACGGTTGGTTCTGCTTTGTTGTACCTAATTATTTTACCACGAAAAATGCAAAAGTCAAGAATTTTTTTAATGAATTTCCAACTCTCTGATAGAACGCAGTTGATAGTTGATGTTTTTCAGGCGTCCCGGCTCGGACAAAGCAGCCGCCGCCCCTTTTACCACGGCATATTCCGGGTCCGGCACTGTATGAACCTTCAGACCCAAATACTCCGCAAGCAGTGTGTCCATTCCGTAAATTTTGGAACCGCCGCCGACCAGATATAAACCATGCTCTTTAATATCTGCCACCAAATCCGGCTCGGTACGCTCAATGACCTTACGAATAGCATTGGCAATATTCAAGGCTGTTTCATGTATCACACCGTAAATTTCATCGGATGTGATTTCGAAAGACACCGGCAAGCCGGTATACAGATGACGGCCTTTGGCAATCGCCGTCAGCGAAACGGGGCGCTGATACACCGAACCGACCTGTTGTTTTATGTGTTCGGCGCTTAAAGCGCCCAAGGCAATGTTGCGTTTGCGGCGCACAAAGTTGATAATCTGCTCATCGAAATCCAACGACGCTGTTTTATACGAATCGCAGGTCACAATACCGCCCAAGGACAAAACAGCAATATCGGTCGTGCCCGCACCGACATCCACTATCAAATGTCCGTTCGGTTCTTCGTAGTCCAAATCCAGTCCGCCGGCAATGGCCAACGGAGCCTCCATCACAGTGACATCCCGTCCGCCGGAGGCCATAACCACATTGGAAACTGAATGATGTTGCAATTCCGTCAAGCCGGTCGGCAGGGTAGCCATCACCCTGGGACGAAGAACCTTATTGCCGAAGGCATCCATCATATAACGCTTTAACATGGCCTGTGCAATATCGTAGTCGGCAATCAGTCCCCGTTCAATCGGTCGAATACAGGTTAAGGTGTCCGGGGTACGCCCCAGCGTTTGCTTCGCCTGTTCCCCAAAATAGACAGGTTCATATGTTTCACTGTCCACCGTCACAAGGCTCGGTTGCTCCAAGACCACTTTGGAATCCGAAAATATAACGGTTTTTGAGGAACCGAGATCAATACCAATCGCATTAGACATTTTTATCACCTGTTTCATTATACTGCTTACCTGTTTGCTTTTCAACCATTATATCGGTAATCAGTGCCGTCACACAGTAAACCCGTCGCACACCTGCCGACATCAAGGCGACTGCGCAGGCATCCAACGAAGCCCCTGTGGTCTTAATGTCATCCACAAGCAGAACATTTTCGGCATAGAAGGATTTGATCTTTGCATAGCTTTGCCGGGCATTTTCAAACCGATGGCTTGCCTTGTGTAATTCATGCTGACTTTCGGCAAAAGGACGGCGGTAAAGGAGATGCGATTTATACGGACAATCCAACTCATCGGCAATCCTTTTGGCCAATAAGTCGGCTTGATCATAGCCCCGGCGACAACGCTGACTGATGCGACAGGGCACACTGACAACCGCATCAAACTTTATTCCTTTATAATCCCGTTTGACGCAACGCACCATTTCATCGGCAAAGTGATTGGCCAATTCCGATGCGCCGGCAAATTTTAATCGGTAAATACCCCGCCGGGCAATCCCCTCATTAAAAAACGGTGCCGTGGTTTGTTCAAAATGAAAGACCCGATAAGCACAACGGCAATTCCTGCGTCGGTTTCCGCAGACCCGACAAAAGTTATCGGGCAAGCGAGGCATGGCGGCCTTGCAATCCTCGCACAAAACCGCCCCCTGCCGCAAGATATTTCCACACACAAAGCAGTGAGAAGGAAACCATATGTCGAGAATGCCGGCGAAAAAACGTCTTACTTCATCAAACATAAGTCATCCCGTAAAAACTGCTGAAGCAGTGTGTAGCGCAGTGTCTTTTTATCGTTCCCGGCCATGGCATAGAAAACCTCCCGACTACCGATCATCACCAACAGCTTTTTAGCTCTGGTAACGGCAGTGTACAAAAGATTTCGATAACAAAGTCGTGTAGGTACATCCAACAAGGGCAGGATCACACACTCAAACTCGCTTCCCTGACTCTTGTGAACCGTGATGGCATAGGCCAGCTCCAGTTGAGATAATTCTTCATTGCCATAAACCACCTGTCGATCCTCAAAGCAGACCGTCAGTGAACCGTCCCGTTTGTTAACCGCCGTAACGATACCAACATCTCCGTTAAAGGCACCGGTGCCTTTCTCGCCGTTTTCCTTTTCCCATCCGATTTCATAATTATTGCGAATCTGCATAACCTTGTCGCCCTTGCGGAAATAAAAACCCTTAAAGAAAATTTCAGGTTCATGCTTTTTAGACGGATTAAGCTGTTGCTGTAACCGGTCATTCAAATTGGTACTGCCGAACGGCATTTTTCTTGACGGGCAAAGGATTTGAATGTCCTGCATTGGGTCAAAGCCATAAGCCTCCGGCAACCGTCTTGAACATAAATCCAGCAGAAGAGCCATACCGTCCTGATCATCGTTACGAGAGATAAAAAACAAATCGGAATCATGCACGCTCAAATCAACCTCTCGGCCTTGAATCAAATCGTGAGCCGTAGTGACAATAGCACTGCTTTCGGCCTGTCGGAACACCTTGTCCAACCGCACGCTGGAAAAGCATTCACTGCATAATAAATCATTCAACAGATTGCCGGCCGACACACTGGGCAACTGATCGCTGTCACCCACCAAAAGGAGTTTGCAGCCCGGCCGCAAGGCCTTTAGCAGACTCTCAAACAACAGCGCATCTACCATGGAGCATTCGTCGACAATCATGACCTCGCATTCCAACGGGTCCTGCTCATCCCGCACAAAGATCGGCCGATCATTTGTGCCCCACTGAACCTCCAACAGTCGATGCAAGGTTTTGGCCGTCCGGCCGGTCAATTCCGACATACGCTTGGCTGCCCGACCGGTTGGCGCCGCCAATTCAATGGTCATATTTCGATATTCAAACAACTCGATAATGGCCTTCAGCGTAGTGGTTTTGCCGGTACCGGGGCCGCCGGTCAAAATAAACACACCGCTTTCAAAGGCGCTGATCACGGCTTGCTTCTGTCCCTCATCCAAGGTCATGTGCAATACCGACTGCACATAATCCAACTCGGCAGCCGACACCCTCATGCGCCAGCCGTCAAACCGATCCATGGCCAACAGACGGGCGGCCACATATTCTTCCGCCGCATAATAATCCGGCAGTGCCACATAGATCTGCTCTTTATCCCGATAACTGTGCAATCTGAAAGAGCCAACCAATCGTTCGACCAAATCTGTTAGGCGATCGCTGTCGGTTTCTAACAGTCGGCACGCCACCGGTATGAGCTTTTCAAGAGGCAGACAGGTGTGTCCGTTTTGAAGATTCCGCCGTAATACATACTCAATCCCGGCGGCCAATCTGGTTTCGTCGTCCTTGCTGATCTGAAATTCCTCGGCTAAATCCTCCGCCTTTTCAAAGGACAATCCGATGGCTTCATCGCACAGTATGTACGGGTTATGCTTGATTTGCTCAACAGCCGAGGTGCCCAGTGTCTTATAAATTTTCAGCGTATCCTCCGGCGAAATATCAAATCGTTGGAAAAGCAAAATCATTTCTCTGGCACCCAGTTGCATTCGGTAGCCGGCATTGATTTCCCGGGCTTTGGCCTCGCTGATTCCCCGTATGACTGTCAACTCACTCGGGTGATCGGCAATCATCTCCAAGGTCTTATCGCCGAACTTTTCCACCAATGCACGGGCGGTAGAGGGACCGACGCCCCGAATAGCACCAGTGGACAAATAACGAAGAATCGCCGCCGCAGTCGTGGGCATTTCCTTTTGAAAAGCCGTGACCTTGAACTGTTGACCGTAGGTAGGATGCACCTGATACTGCCCTGTCAAAACCAAGCGGTCGCCCTCGTTGACAAAGGGCAGTGTTCCTACAATCGTGACAGGTTCCTTACCGGCATACAAAATTGCTACCGTATAAGCGTTAGCTTCATTACGATAGGTGATTTTATGTATCATACCCTTTAGCTCGACCGCATCGGTCACGGCCGTTACTTCCTGTTCACGCCCCATTGTATCTCCCCAGCTTCACACACCAACTTTTGAATCTCATCAATCTTACCGAAAAAGACCCGGTCATTTGATTGCGCCAACCGACGCAGAGCATATGGCGGCTCATCACGGCCTATAAAAACCAGACTTTCGGCGAATCCATCTCCGTACCATTTATAGCGTTCTAAATAATAGGTGACCTGCTTTTCGTCATCCAACCCATCTAAAAAAATGACCGCCGTTTGATAAGCCGGACAGGACGGACGAAACAAAAACAACCAAACCCGTGCCATTAAATGACCGATACCGATCATGGCAAGCGTCAACCCGATACAAAGCAGAATCATTTCAAACATGACTTTCACCTCGGTACATCTTATGCCGAAGCGGCCATTCTGCCAAACTGCCTGTCTACTCATACCGTGCCTTTCAAAACGCAAGTTTCGGCTGATAGCTTAACCTACTCCTTGCGTTAAATGCTTTGTAAACACAACAGGGTTTTGCCCTGCTGTTGACAAAATGCCAACCAACAATTGTTTAAGCTAAAACAGGCAAAAGGATGAGGTTTTTCGATGTAAACAATTCCTAAGACTGTCACCTATGGACGCTGACAAACCGAAAAGCCGAGACTCAGCAAGTTCAGGTTGGTAAAAAACTGTCACACTATGCAAGAGGCTGTAAAAAACATTGTTTTTACAGCCTCGTTTCGTACATAACAATCTGTTTAGGCAAACGATAATCCGAGCCTTGCAACCAAACATCATCGAATGGTCACGGCAACGGTATAAGTGCCGACAATCCAAAGCGGTTTGCCTGATCCGCAGTCAACCGATACCGAAACCGTATATTCACCCGGCCCCTTACCCGAAAGATCAACCGTAGCCGTCAAGGCATTCACATCCACACTGTCCAGCGTCGATCTAATACCACACAGCATGACCTTCTTTAAGTCAGTGGCGGCTGTCGCCGTTAAACCGTCACCCAACCCCTCAAATCGGATGTTGCTCTTGGGAATGGTGTAAATATCGGTATCATAGCCGGACATTTTTAGATTGACCGTCACATAATCCAAGCTATCCAACACCCGTACGCCATCCGGCAGAGAGAACGAAACATTGAAAGAGGTGGTGGATGGAGTCAACTGATTAAAGTCAATCTTGGCCAAACTGACGGTTTCGAGTGCGTCAATCGTGGTAGGGGGACCGATAACCGTAACAGTGGTGACCGAAAGGCCGGTTACCAAGCTTTCACCCAGACCAACCATCGGCTCATTGGCAAAGGTCGGCGTGACCGCCAGTTCCTTCTTTTTACAAATGGGGACGCTGACCTTGACCTTGGTAGTCGAGAGGGTAAGACCTGTGGTATCCAACTGTGTTCCCTCAGCATCATAAACCGTCAGCGATGCATCATAGGACTTAGTGGCGCTCAACACTTCGGTTTCTTTGACAATCGCCATCACATGATCGATTTTTTCCATTTTGGATTTTGAGCCGCGGATAGTCACCGTAGAGCTACCGGTCGTCACAACCGTCGGCTTATCCACAATCAAACCGGTCTCGGCGCTAATACCGTCGGCCTTGGTCTGAACCTCAAATTCCTTGGTATCCATATAATCAAACGTGAGGGTGACGCTTGACGGTGTAACCGCAACAATACCATACCCCGAAACAGGACTTGTACGTTCGGCTACCAGCGGCACTTCATATACGCCCGCATCGGTAATCTCACTCAAATCCGCATATACCCGTACATCGGTGTTTTTCAACGAGCTGACAATATAATTGGGACCCTGCACCGTTACCGTGGCATTTTTCAAATAGTTCTCATTAACAATATCCAACCCCATATCGCCCACCACCGAATCGGTAACGGCAAAATCAATGGGCACATTGGTCAATGTGGCCTGCCTCGAGGGGTTTTGGTCAATGGACAGCACAAGCCAAAAAACAAAGGCAAAAATCAGAGAAAACGCCATGGAAAAGCGCGAATTGGAGAACAACACCCGCAATGACAACTTCCGTTTAGTCATGGCTATCCTCCTTCCTGTCCTTCCCGTCGGCTTTTTCCTTGCCTCCAAAGACCGACAGAACCGAAAGATACTTATTATAGAAGGGCTGATGGCCGTCCTGTCCTTCCTCGTCGACCAACAGACGATACAGTTCACTTCTTAAACGCATCCGATTAAAATTGCGTTCAATCGTTCCGTTTTGCACCAAGGAAATCATACCGTTTTCCTCCGAAACAACCACCACTACGGCATCACTGACTTCGCTGATACCGATGGCGGCACGGTGACGGGTACCCAGCTGTGTGCTCAAATTGGGGTTTGCCGTCAAGGGCAGAATACAACCCGCTGCATAAATCATGCCGTCCCTGATAATCATAGCGCCGTCATGCAGCGGTGACTTCGGGAAAAAGATGTTGCCCACCAGTTGCACCGACGCAGTGGCGTTCACCACGGTGCCGGTGTTGACAATGTCACCCAGCTGCGTTTGGCGTTCAAACACAATCAAAGCCCCGATTTTTTGTTGTTGCATGGTCTCGGCAGCCGTACAGATCTGCTCGATACAACGGCTGATTTTTTCCCGGTCGCTGACCAGCGAATGGCCGAACATTCCAACCTTACTGCGGCCAACACGCTCCAAGGCACGGCGCAATTCCGGCTGGAATATCACAGCCAACGCCACAATGCCCCAATTCATGACCTTTGACAGCACCCAATGAACACTGAGCAGTTCAAAACGGGCGGAAAACAGATACAAGAGCGCCAAAATACCTAATCCCTTAACAAGCTGTCCCGCACGGCTGTCCTTGAGGAATTGAATGGCCTTATACACGATAAAGGCAATCATCAGAATATCCAAAATGTCCAAAAAGCGGATATTTGAGATAGCGTGTACCATCTGATTCCAAAGCGTATATAAAAAATTCAGAAACGCAGACACCAACAACATCCTCCTTCGGCACAAATTACATATTCATTTTAACACATCTCATTTGCCGATTCAATATTTTTCTTACCACTGCACAAAAGTTTTTTGCTATTTTGACCGATGTGTTGTCCTTCTTGCCTGCATAACCGACACAACGGTGTTAATCTGTGGCAATGTGGTAAAACAACCGGGCGAAAGCCGGACGGTACCGGTGTCGGCTGTGCCGATTTTTCGATGTGCCAATGGAGCGCAATGCAGGCCGGCTCGCACCGCAATGCCCTTTTTGGCTAAAAAGGCGGCGGTTTCCTCAGAGGGACAGTTTTCCTCCGTAAAAGAAAGCACCGGCGCACCGTCCAAAAGGCCCCCGTAAACCCGAACCCCCGGCAAAGACTGCAAGCCGTTTTTCAGGCGTTGACACAAGGCTCGCTCGTGTAGCAGCAAGGTGTCACTGCCCTTTTGTTTGACAAAGCGCAACCCGGCCGAAAGACCCATAATACCCGGCAAATTCACCGTACCGCTTTCAAGGCCTTCGGGAAGTGTATTAGGCTGTGCCAGTTCCACCGACAGAGTTCCGGTTCCTCCCTGAAGCAAGGACGGTTTTATCGGCCCTTCGGCAATCAGCAATCCGGTTCCCATGGGAGCCAATAATCCCTTGTGCGCCGCCACGCACAGATAATCAATTCCTGTTTTTTTCATGGAAATCGGTAACACGCCGGCACTTTGAGCCGCATCCACCCCGAATAGAATGCCATAACGGTGTGCCACCCGTGCAATGGTTTCAATCGGT
Source organism: Clostridiaceae bacterium (assembly GCA_016295355.1). Taxonomy (GTDB): domain Bacteria; phylum Bacillota; class Clostridia; order Oscillospirales; family Acutalibacteraceae; genus SIG607. The sequence goes on along the minus strand of JAEDLK010000004.1, from coordinate 34,376 downwards.
AACACAAGCCCTGTCACATTGGAAGCATGCAAGCAAAAAATCAGCTTGGTATTCGGTTTGATTTTACGCGCAAGTTCGGCCTCCATATCGTTTGCCGCCGCATCGAACAAATCAACCGACACACCGGCATAATCCCTTAACCAAAAGGCCGGACGAGCCACAGCATTATGCTCCATGTCCGAAATCAACAGATGATCACCCGGTTGCAAAACACCCTTTAACACCATATTAACCGATTGGGTGCAACCGGCTGTAAAAATAACATGCTCCGGCCGTGCCGCCCCGAAGAACTCGGCCACCGCCACACGGGTGGCATAAATGGCCTCGGACGCCTTTATGGCCGAATGATATCCACTGCGTCCCGGATTAACACTGTAATTCTCAAGAGCCCTCTGCACGGCCTGCCTAACAGCCAAGGGCTTTACCCCGCTGGTGGCCGCATTGTCCAAATAAATCACGGTTTTCACCTCCAAAAAAATGCACAGGGAATGTGCATGAATTCCCTGTGCGGTTTATCCTAATGGGATGATTTTTAAAATTTTGACATCTTGTTCGCGAAGCAGCCGTTCAATGACCGCGGGATTTCCCGTGGCCACAATCCCATATCCGCAGCCGTAGTCCTTCATGCCGTATTTCATGCGTTCCATGTTGGCCTTAAAGCCATGACGGCGCAGGATGTCACGCCCCTTGATGGCATGGGTGATCGTTCCGGTTGCAAAGACCGTCTGTTTCAACGCAATCACTCCGATAGCCGCTTTTTTGTGTCAGTACAGGACGGGCCGGTTGATCGTCCTGGCCACCGTTCCTCTGTCCTGTACACTACATTCTATGTCGGCGGCACCGTTTTGTCCGTCGTCGGCGTCGCTGTTGTGCCGTTGTTTTGCAAAAATCTGTTTTCGGCAAAGCGAAGCAGCACCGCTGTCAGCAAAGGCAACAAAAGCATACCCGTTACACCGAATAGGCGAAGTCCAATAAAGAGTGCCAACAAGGCCAATACCGGATGCAAACCTACCTGCTTGCCGACGATTTTCGGCTCAGCGGCATTACGCACCAAGGTCACAAACAAATACAATGCCACCAATCCAAACCCATAAGCCGTTCGGCCCACGATCAGCGATACCGCTGCCCACGGCAACAGCACCGTACCGACGCCGAACACCGGCAACACATCCACCACGGCGATCACGGCGGCCTTTTTTAAGGCCCCCGGTTCATGAATCAGCAGAAAATAAACCGCCATTTGTCCGAAGGCAATCAGTGAGAGCAATCCGTAGCCCTTCACAAAACGGCTTAACTGTCCGACTGCTATCGCTCGCAGTTGATACACCCCAGACAGGTATTTTTCGGGAAGTGCCTGTCGAAGAAAAGCGGTAACGCTGTCATAATCGGCCGCAATATAACAACCCGATATAACTGTCACAAGAACGCTGAACAAAAAGCCAGGTAAACCGGAGGCCAATCCACCGATGAGTGAGGACAGCCATTCGGTCAGGCGTCCGACTAAAGCGTTAAAGGCATTTACCGCCGTTTGATTCAACACCCCGGCATACTCGCCGAGCAAACCGTCGGTCATTTTTCGAAAAGAGGACAAAAAAGCATTCAAACTTTCAGATAACCCCTCGAAAGTTTGCGGTGCGTTAGAATATACTGTTACCAGACGCAGATACAATCGGGTGGCAAAAAAAGCCACTGCCAATAAAATCAGTAAATAAACGCCGATAACCAACAGAAGTGCTACCGATTGTTTTTTGAGTCTGACTTTGCCGGCCAAAAAAGCCGCCGGCTTTTGCACAGCCACCGCCGCCAGTGTTCCGATCACAAACGGAAAGATGTAGCTAAGGCAAAACTTCATAGCCAAATAAAATAACACCGCCACCATAAACCAAAAGGCAAAATAGATTAGAAACCGTCGTTTTTTTTCAATGGTCGTCATCCTCACCACTTTCCTATTGATTTTTATTTAGGACTGTTTTATAATGGTAAAAAAATGTACGCAGGTGGTGGACAGTTAATGGAACAATCCAATTTCTTATTAGTCAACGCCAAAGCGCTACCGGAAGTCTATGAGCGGGTGGTACAGGCCAAAGAGCTGTTATCGAGCGGCTCCGTTGCCAATGTCAGTGAAGCCGTGAAGGCCGTCGGCCTCTCCCGCAGCGCTTTTTACAAATACCGCAACGAGGTCTTTCGCTATTTAGGCAACAACGACACACGCATTGTCAACATCAGCGCCCTGTTAAGCGACCGTGCAGGAGTATTCTCTGCCCTGACAGCCAAATTATACAAAAAAGGCGTAAATATCCTGACCATTAACCAAAATTTGCCCGTGGATGAAACGGCAGCCGTAACGCTTTCGGTACGAACCGATAATCTGACGGTGCCGTTGGAGGACTTAGTCAGCAGTCTGCGTCGCATTGACGGTGTCTTATCTATCAAGATTGTTTGAGCAACCAAACGGTCGATTATTAAACGATTTCCCCTTACAGTTGGGACGATTCTTACTTTCGGTGTATATTTAGTACACCGTGAAGTCTACCCTTCCTATATTTTATTCCCCGGGAGGAACCAGAATGTCACTTATTGTCAAAAAGTTCGGCGGCACCTCGGTCGCCGATGCCCAAAGACTTAATCATGTCGCCAAGCTGATTGTCGGCGATTATAAAAAAGGTCACGATATAGTGGTCGTGGTGTCCGCACAGGGCGATCATACCGATCGCCTCATCAATCAAGCCGCCGAAATCAATCCGGACGGTGCTTCCAAACGAGAAATGGATGTGCTGATGTCTGCCGGCGAGCAAATTTCCGCTTCCCTGCTGGCCATGGCCATAGAGGCCATGGGATGTCCGGCGGTTTCGCTGATGGGCTGGCAGGCCGGCTTCAAAACCGATTCCAACTACACCTTTGCCCGTATCAAACGGTTAGAACCGGATCGCATTAAGGCGGAGCTGGCCAAGAAAAATGTGGTAGTCATTGCCGGTTTCCAAGGCATCAACCAGTATGACGACATCACCACCTTCGGTCGTGGTGGCTCCGACACCAGTGCCGTAGCCGTTGCCGCTACCTTGAAGGCCAACCTTTGTCAGATCTACACCGATGTTGACGGCGTTTACACCGCCGATCCCCGTTTGGTGACAAACGCCAAGAAAATTCCCGTGATCACCTATGACGAAATGCTTGAGCTGGCTTCGCTGGGAGCGCAGGTTCTCAACAGTCGCTCAGTGGAAATGGCTAAAAAGTACAATGTGGAGCTTGAGGTTCGTTCCAGCTTTACGGATGAACCCGGTACGCTTGTAAAGGAGAATGTGAAAATGGAAAAAATGGTTATTCGAGGCGTTGCAAAGGACACAGACCTTTCAACCATCTATATTACCGGGCTAAATGATGCCCCGGGCATTGCTTTTAAGATTTTCAACCGCTTGGCACAACACGGCATTGTGGTAGATTTGATTATGCACACGGCCGAAAGCCACGGAAAAACCGACATCATGTTTTCCATTAAAGGCAGTGACTGCACCGAGGCCATCAAGGCGATTGAGTCTTTGCGTGACTCTCTGAATTTCGAGGCTGTAGAGCATGACGACGATGTGGCCAAGATTTCGGTGGTCGGCAGCGGCATAGCATCGCACCCCGGTGTGGCCGCCAAAATGTTCGAAGCCTTGTATGAATATGGCATCAGCATTAAAATGATTGCCACCGGTGAAATCAAATTATCGGTCATTGTGGCCGCAAAGGACGCCGACCGCGGCGTAAAGGCCGTCCATGATGCGTTCATCCAATAATGCCGTTCTCCAAAGAACCGGCAAACTTTTTTGCAAGACGAAGGGGATGTAAAAAACGGTCGTTTTTTACATCCCCTATTATCTGTTTGAAGGCCGGCAAATATCCTTCATAGACGGCTGATCATGCTGAATGCTCAGTGCCAAGTAAGCCAAGCTCGGCGGCGAAGGGGCGCATGCCCTCTAAGCATAGCTCGGCAACTTCACGAACCTCCATACCCAACCGTTCACAACCGCCTTTAATCAAATCTCGGTTGCATTTAGCGGCGAATTTTTTATCCTTGAATTTCTTCATTAAACTGCCGATTTCCAAATCGGTCAACCCATTCGGACGCATCCGGGCACAAGCGCTGATGATGCCGGTCAGTTCATCAACCGTGTAGAGAGCTTTTTCCATGTCGGTCAACGGTTCCACATCACTGCAGAGTCCATAGCCGTGCGCCATAATGGCTCGAATATCCTCTTCATCCACACCGGCCGCACGCAGCGGCTGTTCGGTGTGCTGTAAATGCTCGGTGGGATACTTTTCATAATCGTAATCGTGCAAATATCCCACAGCACGCCAATGCTCTTCATCGGCGCCGAAGTGAGCAGCCATTGCCCCCATGGCGGCTGAAACGCTTAACGCATGGTTACGCAATGACGGATCGGCTACCTGTGAATCATTTAATTCCTTGGCTCTTTGTAACGTTAGCATAGTCTTGACTCCTTATGACATATTGATTGTTTTTAGGATGACCTGTCGTTTTCAGACAAGGTCGTTTCGTGGCAATGCAACAGTTCGGCTGCCGCCTCCCTGACTCCATCGGTCACATTGCTGCCGCCCATGATACGAGCTAATTCTTCCACCCGTTTTTGACCGTTTAACTCGGTTACATCGGTATAGGTGCGCCCGTCACGGATGCTCTTTTCAATCAGCAAATGATGCGAGGCCGTGGCGGCAATTTGTGCCAAATGGGTCACACAGATAACCTGACGGCTTCCTGCCACCCGTCTTAATTGAACTCCCACACGGTCGGCAGTACGGCCGCTGATGCCGGCATCTATTTCATCAAAAATCAAGGTATCAACATCGTCCTTGTCGGAAAGCACGCTCTTGATGGCCAACATCATTCTGGACAATTCACCACCCGAAGCAATCCGGCTAAGCGGTTTAACTTCTTCCCCGGCATTGGTGCCGATGAGGAATTGTATCTCATCGCAACCATGAGCGGTGTAACGCCCCTTGATAAACTCGGTTTGCAGTCGCACACCGGCCATGTTCAACTGCTCGAGCACGCTTGTGACCTTGCTCTCAAAATCCTTCGAGGCGTTTAAGCGACTTTGCGTCAGCCGCTCGGCTCGGCGAATCAGCTCCCCTTGTGAAGCCTGCAAAGCCTCTTCAAGACGTGCCGTTTCTTCATCGTTAAAGGCAATCGCTTCTAACTGCTCCTTGGCGTTTTCAAGGAAAGCCAGCATTTTTTCTTCACTGTCACCGTATTTACGCATGAGATCCCGCAAACACTCGACACGATCCTGCAAGGCATCCAAGTCTTCACTTGCCGATAACAGATCATTTCGATAGTCTTGCAAGGCATCCTTAAAGGCGCGGACAACCTCGACAGCAGAAAGAAAACCTGCCGTTTCGTCCTTAGGCAATCGCAATGACTCTTCCCCTATTGCATGGATTGCCTCACCCAACTGTGATAATGCCCCAATACGCTCATCGTCGCCGTTTAGACAAAACAAGGCGTCGTCAAGTCGTTTTAACTGCTTCTCACAGTTTTTTGCCGACAGCAGTTTGGCTTTGAGCGTTTCATACTCGCCCGGATGAATATCGACCGACTCCAATTCCCTGATTTGATAAGTCAGCAAATCCATACGGCGTTGCTTTTCGTCCTCGTCACAATCCAGTTCCTTTAAGCGGCTTCTCAGGGCATTGAAATGACGGAATTCCTCTTGATAAGCCTGCAAAATTGCGCTGTTTTCCGCCAACATATCCAAATAATGATAGTGGTTAGCCGGGTCAAGCAAAGCCTGATTATCGTGCTGTCCGTGTATGTTAATCAAACGGTGTGAAAAGGAACGAAGCACACCGGACGCAACCGGTTGTCCGTTTAGACGGATAGTCCCCGAAGACTGGCTTAATGTGCGTTGGATGACAAAGTTGCCATCCGTATCTGCTTGAAAACCGTTTTCAGACAAAATCGCCTTTGTGTCTTCGGAAACATGGGAAAAAACCGCCGAAACCACGGCATTTTTACAGCCGGCACGAATCAACTCCTTGGAGGTTCGTTCACCCAACACGGCATTGATGGCATCAATGATGATGGATTTACCGGCGCCTGTTTCACCGGTCAGCACATTCAGCCCCTCACGAAAATCAATACCGGTCTGTTCAATAACAGCAATATTTTCTATGTGTAGATACTCTAACATACACAAAACCCTACTTTTTGAGTTGATTCAGACTCTTGCACAGCTCCTCAGCCATCTCCGGCGTACGGGTGACGATAAAAATAGTGTCATCTCCCGCCAAACTTCCGAGTATACTATCCGCAAACAGTTTATCCACCGCCACACAAACGCCGGAAGCCATACCGGCATAGCATTTGATCACAATGGTATGATAAGCTTGCTCGACCGACAGGGTTGAACGGGCAAACATGGAACGGTATTCCTCTCCACTGTGGTTTTCTTCGGCCTGCGCCGGGGTATTCGGCGCCATATAGCGATAATGACCGTTGGCATCCAATGCTTTGATGATGCGCAGCTGTTTAATATCCCGTGAAACAGTGGACTGCGTCACGGCAAAACCACGGGCAATCAGTTGTTCCTGTAAATCCTCCTGTGTTTGACACACATGATTGCGAATCAATTCTAAAAGGGCTTCCTGGCGCTTATTTTTCATACTGCCACCTCTGTCATCTATTTGAATTTTTCCGAAACGGTTTTGTAGAACGAATGGTTGTTTAGCTTAATCAACCGAATACTTTGCGGCGCCTTAGTCACATACAGCTTGGTGTACGGCTTTACACTCAAGGTGCGCCGTCCGTCAACCGACAGATAAATTTCACACCGTTTGGGCGTGTTGGCCGTAAAACAAATCTCATTTGCCGGACTTAAAATAATTGGCTTGGCATTAAGGGAATGAGAACAAATAGGCGTTAGAATGATGTTCTCAATCGTCGGATCAACAATCGGTCCGCCGGCAGACATGGAATAGGCCGTTGAACCGGTGGGCGTGGAAACAATCAAGCCGTCCGCCCGATAAAAAATGGGATCACCTTTTACATACGCCTGAATATCAATCAGGCGGGAAATCAGCCCACTGGTGATAACCAGGTCATTCAAAGCAGTCATACAACCCACTTCTTGATCGTTTTCTACCGCCCGAACCTGCAACGCCATGCGGTTTTCCACTTCATAATCGCCGCTTTTCAACTTTGAAAGCAGGTGTAACTGATTTCCCTCCAGCGTAGCCAAAAAGCCCAACCGTCCGGCGTTGATGCCCAGCACCGGCTTACCGGCGATGGCTGCTAATTTAGCATAACGAATAATGGTCCCGTCGCCACCCACGGTGATCATGACATCACACGCATCGTAAAGATCTTCCTTGGGCATATGGTCATACCCGGTGGCGCAAACACTATCCGGCAAATAGGCTTTTATTCCGTTGTCGTGCAGGATTTTCCCCATACGCTCCACGATTTGAGCCGCCCCGTTTTTATCCAAATTCGGCAACACTCCGACAATCACCGACTCATACCTCCTAACCCCTCGCAGTCTGTTCACATGATTCTATATGGTCTTTCATCTATCTCTATGTCCGGGCAGCATGGCCTCATAAGAAGCTTCTACCAACTGCTCCGGTGTGATACCGCAGCGGTTCTCCGGCGTTTCGCTTTTTTGCAAACAGCACAGATACTCAATGTTTCCCTCCGGCCCCTTGATGGGTGAATAATCCATGCCTACAATCGTAAAGCCTTCCTGTAGGGCTAAATCGGCAATTTTCTGCACAACGGCAATATGCACCGCACGATCTCTGACAACGCCCTTTTTGCCTACACCCTCGCGGCCGGCCTCAAACTGCGGTTTAATCAGGCAAACCGCCCGTCCATCGGGTTTAAGCAAAGGACGCAACACCGGTAAAATCAGCGACAAAGAAATAAAGGACACATCCACCGATGCAAAATCCAACGGTTCTTTGACTTCGTTGTCAGTCACATACCGAAAATTAGTGCGCTCCAAATTGATAACCCGTTCATCGCAGCGCAGTTTCCAAGCCAACTGACCGTAACCGACATCAATGGCATAAATGCGTTTTGCACCGTTTTGCAACATACAATCCGAAAAGCCGCCGGTAGACGCACCGATATCGGCACAGACAAAGCCGTCTAATGACAGAGAAAAGGCAATGATGGCCTTTTCCAACTTCAAACCGCCGCGGCTGACATACCGGAGGCCTTCGCCTCGCACCTCCAAAACATCGGAGGCGTGAATGGTCATCCCCGGCTTATCGCATTTTTGATGATTAACATATACAAGCCCTGCCATAATCAAAGCCTTGGCTTTTTCACGGCTTTCACAATGTCCTGCCTCAAAGACGGCGGTATCCAATCTGATTTTATCGCTCACGGTTTTACCCCTTCCAACGCCTTCATAACGCTCTCTTGATCCAAGCCCCAATGTGATAAAACCGCTTTCGTTTTCGCGCACGGCACAAATCGGTCAATGGCGTAAAGCGAAAACGCACAACGGCTGTTTTGCTCAAGAAGTCGGGTTGCCAGTTGCTCACCAATACCGCCGTCACGGATGCCCTCTTCAAAGAAAAGAACCCTTTCATAGGTGGCAATTTCCTTTATCAGCGCATCATCGATAGGATGAATACGATTGAGCTTTAACAAGCTAGACTGTGCGTTTTGGCGAACTGCCTCTAAAGCGCCGCCCGACAGGCGGCCGTAAGTTATCACCAAGGTTTGATGACCGGGATAGAACCAATCAGCGGCCGCACCGGTATCACAAAAGCAGGCATTGTCGCCTTGTCCGCCACGGGGGTAACGAACCGCCGTCACGCCCTTGGCCGACAGGGTGCGAAAAAGCATGCCTTTTAATTCATCAAAGGAAGCCGGTGACCAAATGGTCACACCGGGGATTAAGGACAAATAAGCCGCATCAAACAAGCCCTGATGCGTTTCTCCGTCTTCCCCGACAACACCGGCACGGTCGATACACAGCCGTACATCAAAGCCCCCGATGGCGGCATCATGGATAACCTGGTCAAATCCACGCTGTAAAAACGAGGAATACACCACAAAATACGGCTTCATACCGCCCTTGGCCAAACCAGCCGAGAAGGTGACGGCGTGTTCCTCGGCAATACCGACATCAAAAAAGCGGTCTTTATAGGTGCTTGCAAACTCCGTCAGCCCCGTTCCCGAGGTCATGGCCGCCGTAATGGCACACACTGTACCATCAGATTCGGCCATTTGACATAATGTTTGTCCGACGACAGAGGAATAATCTTCATCGCTGTGACCGCTTGTACCGCTTTGGACATCAAAGGCCGACACGCCATGATACAGATTGGGTTGACTTTCCGCAAAGGGATAGCCCTTGCCCTTAACCGTAACCACATGAATCAGGGCCGGACGGTTTTGGTTTTTGGCTATGGAAAACAGATTCTCCATTGCCTTAATATCATGCCCATCTACCGGCCCGAAGTAGTTAAAGCCCAGTCCCTCAAAAATATTACTGTGATAAATAGCGTTTTTGAGCATGGTTTTGGACGAAAACAGCCTATCGCGCAACGGCTTGCCGAACAGCGGTACTTTGTTCAAAAAACGATTGAGCCAATTCTTAAAGGAATGATACCCAACCCTTGAACGAATGCGATTCAAATACTTTGCCATGGCGCCCACATTGCGGGAAATGGACATTTTGTTATCGTTAAGCACCACAATAAACTTGCTTTTTTCACTGCCGGCGTTGTTGAGTGCCTCATACGCCATACCGCCGGTCATTGCGCCGTCGCCGATGACCGCGACCGCCGTACCCGGCTCGCCCCTGAGTGCCTTAGCCTTGTAGATGCCGTAGGCCGCTGAAATTGAGTTGCTGCTGTGACCGGTTATAAACGGGTCGTGCTGTGATTCATCCGGCCGCATAAAACCGGACAACCCGTTTTCCTGACGCAAGGTCGAAAAGCAATCATACCGACCCGTCAAGAGTTTATGCGTATAGCTTTGATGCCCAACATCAAACAAAATGGCATCGGTCGGCGACGAAAACGAACGGTGCAAAGCCACTGTCAGCTCGACCGCCCCTAGGCTCGACGCCAAATGACCGCCGTTTTGGGAAACGGTGGTAATCAGACAATCCCGTATTTCACTGCACAATTCACAGAGCTGCTCCGGCGGTAATTTTTTAACATCGTCCGGCGAAGCAATTCCCCTTAACAGTTCATCCTTCAATCTATTTCATCCTCAATAACTACGGATTAACAAATCCTTTGTCAGTTCGCTCAAAGCACGGATATCCCCCGGGAAAACCTTTAAGCAATCCAATGCCTCGTTTGTCAACCGATCGGCCGTCAGGCGACAGCATTCTTCCCCGTAAAGGGACACAAAGGTTGATTTCCCGTTTTTCGCATCACTGCCGGTCGGCTTACCCAAAACCGAAGCATCGGCACGAATATCCAATAAATCGTCCACTAATTGGAACGCCAAACCGACCTTTTGACCGTATACACCGGCCGCCTTCACCAAAGATTCATCCGCACCGGCCAACACACAGCCGATCTCAGCCGCCGCCTGCAATAGGCATCCGGTTTTCAGCTCGTTTAACAGCGTGATTGTCTCTTCGTCAATCGGTTTGTTCTCACTTTCAAGGTCAATGACCTGTCCGCCGATCATGCCGTGATATCCTGCTCTCTCGGCCAATATACCAATGGCTTTTACCACACGGTCGGTCGGTATAAAACGGCAGGAAACAGCCTGGCCAAAGGCTTGTGTCAGCAGACCGTCACCGGCCAAAAGCGCCATATCCTCCCCAAAGCAAACATGATTGGATGGCCGACCCCGACGGAAATCATCGTTATCCATGCACGGCAAATCATCATGAATCAGTGAATAGGTATGTATCATCTCAAGTGCCGCGGCGAACGGCATTGCTTCTTGTGCTTTACCGCCGCACAGTTCAAAAAAGAGCAACAGAATCACCGGCCGGATGCGTTTACCCCCTGCCAACAAGCTGTAATTCATTGCTTTCACAACCGTACCGTAAGCCTTTTCTTCTCCTTTTAGTGCCGCCAGCAAGGCCAGCTCCACCGATTTTCGTAAATCGGAAAGACGCTCTGTCATCCTTTTTTTTGCTCCGTTTCACCGATTTTTTCGATTTTTAATTTCGCTTCATCCAGCTTTTTTTGGCATTCGCCGGTCAGTTTTAGGGCCGATTCATACAACTGGATAGCTTCGTCCAAGGAACATTCACCCGATTCCAATTGATCGGCAATTTCACCCAAGCGAGCCATGGATTCTTCAAAACTCATTCTTTTCTTTCCTTTCCACCCGACAGTCAAGCCGTCCGCCCGACAGGCGTATCTGCACCGCCGAGCCGATCGCCACCTCATCGGGATTTGTCACGACTCTTCCGTCAGCCGTCACACAGGCAAAACCCCTGGCCAACACGCTCAAAGGATTTAACGACTCCAGACGAGTCGCCATCAGCGAAAGCTCATCGGCACGCCGTTGAACCGACTGATTGACCGCCCGCATTGCCCGATCGGTCAGATGATCTAACAGCATCATGCGATTATGCAACATAACCGACGCCCCGGCAAAAGCCGACCGACCCTTTATGGCCCTTAACTGTAAAGTGGCATGCTCGACCTTACGAACCACAGCCAAACGAATGCGGTGAAGCAGTTGTTGCTGCTTGGCCATCCATTCTGCTAAATCCGGCACAGCCAATTCCGCCGCCTCGGAGGGCGTGGCCGCCCGACGGTCTGCTACCAAATCACACACGCTCAAATCGGTCTGATGTCCCACGGCCGAAATCACAGGAAACGGTGCTTTAGCAACCAAACGAGCCAATCGTTCATCGTTAAAGGCCGCTAAATCCTCACTGGAACCGCCGCCTCGACCGATAATCAAGGTATCAATGGTTGAATCCTCATATAGTTCTGTCAGCATCGAAAGCATCTCGGGGACGCTACGGTTCCCCTGCACACTGACACTGCCCAGTACAATTTCGCAAACCGGACACCGCCGTCCGATAATTTTGAGAATATCCTGCAAGGCCGCACCGCCACCCGAAGTGACCACAGCTATGCGACGGGGAAACAGCGGCAAGGGTCGTTTTCGGCCCTCATCAAACAGTCCCTCTTTTTGCAGTTTTTCCTTTAGCTGTGCCAACAGCAGGGCTTGATTGCCCTGCCCCGTTGGCTCGGCCGTTTCGACATAAAACTGATAGGTTCCGTCCTTATCATACAGCGACACCCGACCGCAACAAATCACCTGCATTCCGTCATGCAGAGGGAACGGGCATTTGGCGGCAGATGATTTGAACATCACACACTTGACGGATGCTGACGCATCCTTTAAGGTGAAGTAGCAATGGCCGCTGGCGTAATGACATTTATAGTTTGAGATTTCCCCGGCTACCGCACATAGGCTCAACCGAGGATCCCCTTCTAACAGCGATTTAACATAAAAGTTTAATTGCTTGACCGACAATACGGTAAACGACGGCGAATGCATCACTGTAATCCCTGTGCACGAGCAATCGTACCCAACACACCGTTGGCAAACGAGGCATCATCTTTTGTGGCATACTGCTTAATCAGTTCAACTGCTTCATTGATGGAAACCGAAACCGGAATGTCTTCACGATACAGCATTTCATACAGAGCCAACCGCATGGCCGATAGAGCTACCCGTGACAGGCGTTCAACCGTCCATCCTTGACAAGCCTCGCCGATCATCCTATCCAATTCGTCCCGCTTTTGGGCAATGCCGAGGAAAACCGAACGAACATACTCGTCCTCTTCGAAATCCCGCACCTCACGGGCAAGTTCAAAGATGTCCGACGCATTTTCTGTGGTGAAGGATTGCTCGAACACAAGGCAAAACAGTTGCTCTCTGGCTTCTTTTCTGGTCATGATTTTTCTCCTTGATACGATGTTCTAATTAGTATACCGCATTTTTATGCATTTTGCAAGATATTTTGCGTAATTTCCATTCATAAAAACGGCGCTGTTTTGCTTATTTAGCCCCCTCATAGCAATCACACACCCCGATCAAATAAGCCTCCCCATCTGCACCGTTCGTCAAAAATATCGCTTTTTCTAAAATATTCTTGATAATGCGTCAAAAGACTGTTATAATACGAATAAATTATGAAGAAATGGGGGATTTCGATGGCCGCCGGTTTTCGTAAAAGTCTGTTCGGCTTTCAAAAGGACGATGTCCTATCCTATATCAATCAGCTCAACAACGCTGCCGACAAGCGTGAAAAGGAGTTGACCGAGGCGCTCGCTCGTGAGAAAAAACAGGCCGACTCCCTACAGGCACAATTGGCTGTTGCCAACGAAACGGCCTCGAAGTTAAGCGAACAGTTGGCCGTTTTTGAACAGCAAAAAAACGAAATGCGTTTGATGAGTGAGAACATCGGACGGCTGTATTTGGTGGCCAAATCCAGCGCTGCTTTGTTAATGAAGAACGCCGAGGACAGTCGCGCCACCGTGGAAGCGCAAACAAACGAAAGCCTGCGTGTTCTCATGGAGCTCGGGGAACAATTAGATGAAGCCAAGAACCGTGTAAACGAAACCGCTCGTCGATATGACGCCGAGGTGGAAGGTTTGGCACAAGCTTTAGCTTGTGCCCGTCAAACCTTGGCTGGCCATGCAGCTTCAAGTGAAGAGGCTGTGCGTGCATATGAGGCCGTCGCCGCACCCGAGGCATACTGATAAAGCCAACCGCTTGTCGCCGTTAAACGACAACCTATTTATCAATCAAAAACCACCGGTAGAGCCGGAGGTTATTCCCACGCCCTAAGGCACCAACAATCACGCCCCATGACCGTTTGCGTCATGGGGCGTTTTCTCTTGGAATGTTTGATCTTACACGGAAAAGGGCACAAAATCACCGTTTTCAAAGCGGTACAGGGTATCAAAACCGGCTTTTTTCAGTAGGGCCACCGCCTCATCAAAAGCATAGGTCAAATGAGCCTTATGATGGGCATCCGCTCCCAAAACCGGCCTAATTCCGCAAGTCTTCATTTCTTCCATCAAAAAGAACACCGGATACGGCACCGATTTGACCCCCCGTGAAATGGCACCGGTGTTGACTTCAAAATACCGACAATACCGTGCTGTTTCACGCAAGGCTTCGACAGCCACTTTATGATAAGCAGGGTCCTCCTCCGGCATCAAACCGAATTTGCCGATTACATCGAAATGACCGATGACCGTCGGCCGACAGACTTCGGCATGGCGCACCACCGTTTCAAAGTAGGCCTTGGCAAAATCCAACACATTGCCGCCGAATTCATCGGCAATGCAGTCGCATTGCTGTTTTTTACTGTGATCAATCGGATAGCAAAAGCCGTTCCGTATCAGATAATGCACAGAGGCAATCACATAATCAAACGGCCCCGGATCAATCGACGATTCACTGTCCTTTTCAAGGCCGCAATAAATCTCTATTTTGTCCCGATACTGCTCCTTTAACCGGTTAATCTCCTTAATATAAGCCGGATAAGACTCTTTTTTCATGCAATAGGAGCTGTCACAGGGCGTATCGCTGTGATCGGAAAAACCGATAGACACCATGGATGACTCAATAGCCGCGAGCACATTCTCTTCCGGCGTATGTGCACCGTCCGAAAAGACGGTATGTGTATGAATATTTGAATAACGCACCGCTGATTCTTTCCTTTTCAGTACGGGAATCATTTCTGTTTCATCCCCGGTGACAGCCGATGACCGTATTGACCAAATCCGTATGTCTCGGCTGTCACCCTGTTGAAATGGTTTACCGCTGAACACGGCCGGAGCCGTCGCCGGTTGCCAACTTTTCAACCTCATCAACACTTACCATGTTGAAGTCTCCCTCAATGCTGTGCTTTAAGCAACTGGCCGCCACGGCAAATTCAATCACAGCTTGATTGTCTTTACCGGTCAGCATGGAGTAAATCAGGCCGCCGCCAAAGCTATCGCCGCCGCCCACACGGTCAACAATATGCATATGGTAGGACTTGCTGAAGTAATACTGACCGTCCTTATACAGCATAGCCGCCCAGTCATTATCATTGGCGGAGATTGAACTGCGCAGAGTGATAGCCACCGCCTTGAAGTTAAAGCGTTCAGCCAACTGACGAGCCACATCCTTATAGCCCTCATGGTTAACCTTACCGGTGGTCACATCGGTATCGGCGGCCTTAATGCCGAACACATCTGCTGCGTCCTCCTCATTGGCAATACAAACATCCACATATGGCATCAATTCGCCCATGACCTGACCGGCCTTCTCCCTTGTCCAGAGCTTTTTACGGTAGTTCAAATCGCAGGAGACTGTGATATTACGCTTTTTGGCCTCCAATAAAGCCTCCTTGCAGATGGCGGCCACATTGTCGCCCAAGGCCGGAGTGATGCCGGTAAAATGGAACCAATCAACGCCCTCAAAAATGGACGCCCAATCAAAATCGGCCACCGTAGCCGTAGCAATAGAGGAAGCGGCGCGGTCGTAAATGACCTTGGAAGGACGCTGGGAAGCACCCTTTTCGCAATAATAAATGCCCACACGGTCACCGCCGCGGACGATCTTATTGGTATCTACCCCGAATTTCCGCAGAGAGTTAACCGCCGCCTGACCGATTTCATGGGTCGGCAATTTGGTCACGAAAGCGGCGTCCATGCCATAGTTGGCCAGTGAGACAGCCACATTGGCTTCACCGCCGCCGAAGGTTGCCTCCAACTGTTCACTCTGCACAAAGCGCAGATAACCGTTTGGTGCCAAACGCAGCATCAGTTCACCGAAAGTTACAATTTTTGCCACAATAATTACCTCCAAAAGATTTATATCAACAAATAATTGAATCAAAAACAATCCCGTAAAAGCCGTTTGCCTATAGGGCGGTTGTGCTGTCATCAGCCGAGCCGTACGGCACAGCAATGATCAGCCGGTTGTTCCCAAAATGGTATCAATTTCATGATCAAAGAAGCCGGCCGATGCAAAATTGCCGCCGCTGGGCATAACCTTACGCATATTTTGCATGGCATAGCTCTTGATGGTTTCGTTGGTTCTCAACTTTTCGTAAGCGTTGGTTTCCTCCCAAGAAGCACAGGCAGCATAGATCACCGAGGTGAACTCCTTACGAAGCAAATCCCATGTTGTATCAATCATGCCCATCATACCGTGCTGTTTTGCCAAAGAACAACGCCCGTCGATGTTATCAAATGTATGCCAAGGTGCCAACATCATGGTAGACGGATCACGATGCTGAATCAAATAGTCTACCGTTGCGGTCTTATCACCGGCGATGTTATACTGCCAATCCACCAAGATGGCGTCCTTGTGAAGCCGATCGAGATTACGGTCGGTATCCAAACAACGGTAGGAGACATTACTGCAATACGGCCAAGGATAATGATGCCCATTCAAGAACATATCCGCCCAAACAATCGGACGACGGCCCAGTTTAACAACCTCATCGCAACAACGGTTGATATAGTTTATAAAATCATCGTTGTCCTTTTTATCCATCGGGTCTACCCGATCATCCCGTGCATAAACCTCATCACAGCCGATATGGAAATACTTGCCCGGCATCAATTCACACAGTTCTTTTCGTATCTGTGCATGAATTTCATAGGTTTCGGGATGATGAATATTCCATGTCCATCCGCCCTGCTCGAACAGCTCTTCCATGTCGGGTGCCTGATCCAAATACACATGCTTACCGGCACGGAAACGAGACTGCGAAGCATGACCGAAATGATTGAAGAACGGCACAAATTCAAGCCCCAAGGCCATGCCTTCCTTAACCAAATCAGCCACCTGCTGTTTGGTCAGTCCGCCGTCCCAACCGCTGGCCCTCAAAAAGTCAAGCCGTAAAGAGCCCCAAAATTCCAAGAAAACGTGGGTGTACTTCATCAAAGCGCACATCCGCACCGCCTTGCGTAAAAATTCATAAGAATCGCCCATAAAGACACAAATGTGAACGCCACGGAAAGCAAGGGAGGGTCGATCGGCAATGTCATAGCACGGCACGGAAAAATCTCGGGTTGATCGGTGATACACCCCCAGCGTTTGCAACACCGTGAAGAACGCATGAATAAGCCCGATGTCCTCCTGATACCCCATAATAATGCCATCGCTTAAACAGCACACGGTGTATTCATCCTCACCGGCATCCGCCTCGGCAAAAGATAAATTTGCATCGGTGGTGATGCAGGCCGTATGAGAAAGACGGTTTGTTCGCATCACGCAAAGGGATGATTGACCGGCGGTGAAATGATGCCACCACTCGCCGCAAAGCTCCAAAAAGCCTTGATTGGAAAAAGAAGCGGGAACCCTCAAAAAAACCTGTTTATCGAATGTAAAACACCCGTCATGAAGGTTTAAGTGACGAGGCTGCGGGAAAACTTCGAACAAAACTTTGCCCCCCTTTTTTCTCAATTTATCATAGCACAAATACTCGTCTGTTGCAACCGCAAAAGAGAAAAAATATCCTGAAAAGCAAAAAAACAGGCCCTCCTTCGATAGGAGAGCCTGTCATTCTTTTAGATGACCCGAACCCGAATCACGCCGTCAATCCGGCGCAGGTCTTCGGCGATTGCAACAGTGTCGGCATCGTTGATATCCAACATAGTATAAGCAATTTCACCACGGGATTTGTTTAGCAGATTTTCAATGTTCAATCCGTCTCTTGCCACGACCGAGGTGATGGCCGTAAGCATATTGGGGACATTTCTGTGAATGACGCAAATGCGTTTTTCGCCGCTTCTCGCCATGGAAAGATTCGGCAAGTTCACCGAATTGCTGATATTGCCGTTTTCCAAATAGTCAACCAGCTCCTTGGCGGCCATCACGGCACAGTTGTCCTCCGACTCGGGCGTGGAGGCACCCAAATGCGGAATGCAGATCACACCGCCGACGCCGATCATCTCATCCGTTGGGAAATCGACCACATAAGAAGCCACCTTCCCCTGCTCAAGCGCCACAATCATATCGGCGCTGTTGACCAAACCGTCTCTGGCAAAGTTGAGAATCCGCACACCGTCTTTCATCATTGACAAAGCGTTTGCATCAATCGTACCCTTGGTATCCTTGGTCAGGGGGATATGCAGCGTGATATAATCGCAGGTCTTATAAATCTCTTCGGGGCTTGAAGCACGCTTGACATTGTGCGACAGATTCCAAGCACTTTGTAAAGACAAGTACGGGTCATAGCCGTAAACCGTCATGCCCAACGCATTGGCAGCATTGGCCACCAAAACGCCGATGGCACCGAGTCCGATAACACCGATGGATTTGCCCCGGATTTCAGGGCCGGCAAAGGCACTTTTTCCCTTCTCAACCATTTTGCCGACTTGATCCCCGTTGCCTTTAAGGGTTTTTGTCCACTCAATACCGGACAGTACCTTTCGGGAGGAAAGAAGTAGGCCGGCCAGCACCAATTCTTTGACGGCATTGGCGTTGGCACCGGGGGTGTTAAAAACAAGAATACCCAGATCGTTGCACCGCTCAATCGGAATATTGTTGGTACCGGCACCGGCACGGGCTATGGCCAACAAACTCTCCGAAAAGACTTCATCATGCAAAGCGGCCGATCGAACCAATGCACCGACCGGATTCTCAACCGTCTCGCCCACTTCATAAACCGCAGGATCGAATTCTGCTAACCCGACGGGAGCAATTTTGTTATAAACCTTAATCTGCTGCATCAGAGATTCTCCTCCTCAAACTGTTTCATAAAAGCCACCAGCTTCTGCACACCCTCCAGCGGCATGGCATTATAAATAGAAGCGCGCATACCGCCGACGCTGCGGTGACCCTTGATATTCACGAAGCCTGCCGCCTTGGCCGCCGCCACAAACTTGGCGTCCAGTTCGTCATTGCCGGTCACAAACGGCACATTCATCAGTGAACGATCCTCTTTGACCACGGTACCACGGAACAGCTTGCTTTCATCCAAATACTGATACAACAAGGCCGCCTTTTCACGGTTTTTCTGTTGCATCACCGTCAAACCGCCCATCTCTTTGAGCCATTTCAGCACCAAGCCGGCAATATAAATGGTATAGCAAGGCGGCGTGTTGAACATTGACCCGTTGTCGGCATGCGTCTGATAGTTAAGCATGGTGGGCGTGATCTCCATGGCATGGCCGAGTAAATCATTGCGGATAATCACAATGGTGACACCGGCCGGAGCCACATTCTTTTGCGCACCGGCATACAAAAGGCCGAAGCGGGAAACATCAATCGGTTCTGAAAGAATACAACTGGAAATATCCGCCACCAGCGGCACATCCCCGGTATCGGGCAGTTCATGCCACAGCGTACCGTAAATGGTGTTATTCATGCAAATATGCACATAATCCGCCTCCGGGTCAATCATATCCCGGGTGATTTTGGGAATATAGCTGAAGGTTTTATCCTCCGATGAAGCCACCACACGGGCATTACCGTAACGAGCGGCCTCTTTATACGCCTTTTTGGCCCACTGACCCGTAATAATATAGTCGGCCTTATGATTCTTGTTCATCAAATTGAACGGCACCATGGCGAACTGAGTGGAAGCACCACCCTGCAAGAACAAAACCGTGTAGTTATCCGGAATGTTCATCAATTCTCGCAGATCAGCCTCTGTTTGGTCAATGATGGCTTGATACTCCTTGGAACGGTGAGACATTTCCATCACGGATTGACCGGACGTTGAGTACTCCAACATCTCGTCGGCTGCTCTTTTTAAGACCGGCTCCGGCAACATGGACGGACCGGCGCTGAAATTATACACTCTTGCCATTGATTGGTCATCCCCTCATCAAATGTGATACTACTATTATAGCAAGCTTTCTACAAATGTCAACCTATTTTGTCACACTTTTAACATATTTTTGCAAAACCACTTCATAAAGATAAATTATATTGTTATAATTTTAACAATTAAAAAGAAATAGCCGTTTTTTTTACGGCTCGCAATCCCTGTTTGGTTTTGCAAAGTGCAACCAGACCGCCTTTGGCAGACATAATTCCGACAACCGCCGCTTGAGCGGTACATCTTACGCTGACCTTACACATACCGCCTCGATTGCATTGGCAATCGGGGATGTGAAATTCCACTATAACAGACAGTGGCATGCCATGTGCCACATCGCAAGATGTGGCTTACACAACAATCAATTCTGTGATTCTCTCGGGTTCACAAACGATATACGGGCCGGTAATGCCCTTCTTGCTATGATCAAACATAAAGATATTGATTACGGCATTCTTAATAACCGCACGGCGAACTGCAACCTGGTGAAGGTCGTCGTCATAGCAAATTTTGTGTTCTTCATCATAGCCCCGTGCCGAAAAGAAGGCCAAATCGGGTCGTACAGTCGATAAATAAGCCACTGTCTCTTCGCCGATTAAGCACATATCCGGCTCATAAAAAGTGCCACCCGTCAGCGTACAGGGAATGCCGTTTTCCGAGGCGGTCAAGGCAACCGTCACCGAGTTGGTGACCACGCTGATGTTTTTACGCTGCCTTAAAAAGGGAATCACATACAGACAGGTCGAAGAGCTATCCAAAAACACCATTTGATCATCCGACAAATACTTCTCGGCCATTTTCCCAAGTTGCCGTTTTTCGTTCTCATGCCAATACCGTCGCAAGGTCATTGGCATTAAGTGGGGGTTTTTCACGGCAATGGCACCACCGTGATACCGTTTGATGAGACGTTCCTCCTGCAAAACCTTTAGGTCGCGTCGCACCGTCATATCGCTGACAAATAGCTTTTCTTTCAGTTCATTGACGCAGACTCTATCCTTTTCTTTTAATATTTGCAAAATTTCATTTTGTCGGGCGGTCAGCTTCATGTCAGTCTCCTTTGTTCGAAAAAATGTTTTATTTCAACATTTCGAACATCTGTTGCGTTTGTTTTGTTTGTTTGATATACTGTCACTGTAACATAAAATGATCATAATTGCAAGGTGAGAAAAATGCTATCGAATCTTCCCTGGTTTGATATACTGGTGCAGGGACTGGGTGTTTTGGGCATCCTTTCCAGTGTTATTTCCTTCCAATGCCGGACACACGGTAAAATCATGCTGTTTCGTAACGGAAACGAATTCTTATTCGCTATTCAATACTTGCTTTTAGGCGCTTACACCGGCATGACCATGAACATCATCGGTTGTGTTCGCAATCAACTGTTTGCCGCACAGGTCAAAAAAGGCAAAAGCACACGAAAGACACAAATTATTTTCTGCCTAATTTTTATTGCAGGCGGACTTGTGTCTTGGTCCGGATATAAAACCATTTTGATCATAGTTTCAAAAATCCTTTCCACCATTGCCTACGGCTTAGAAAACACAAAGATTTTACGCATCATCATTTTATTTACCTCAACAAGCTGGCTGATTTACAATTTTTCTGTCGGATCAATAGCCGGTATGGCCTGCGAGGTCTTTACACTCTGCTCCATTCTGGTGGCACTATTCCGACTGTATGTCCTTCCCGCTTTGCGCACCAAAAAGAAAGAGACCGAATGACCCAAAAAACGGCTGATGTGATCAGCCGTTTTTTTGCTGATTTGTCTGCCGGAAATACCGTCTCGGCGGAACGCCGTACTGCTCGAAAAAACAACGGTAAAAGGTAGAAATTGAACGAAAACCGCAGTCCATAGCCACATCGGTGATTTTCCCATCCGGCTTTTTACGGTATTGTTCCACAAAATGACGCAAGCGTACTATATGCACATAATTGCACAAGCTGTCGGTCACCCGTTCATTAAACAAACGGGACAGATAATACTTGCTGTAGCCAAACTGCTTTGACAGCGAATCCAGCGTCACAGATTCTGTGTAATGCAACTCGATATATTGCAAAATCTCCGCCACCAAGGCCCTGTCCGGACAGACCTTTTCCTTGTCGGCACCGTAATAAGCCGTCAGCTTTCCCAAAATCAATCCGGCGTAGCTGCGGGAAATCAACGGTGTGCTGTTGTCTTTCGTTTCAAAAAAGCCGTCCAGCAGCGGCTTAATCTGTTGACGGTTATAGTCGGTATCCCTTAAAATCAACGGTAAAGCATACCCGCCCTCCGGCTCGGTTTCACCAATGCAATCCGGCGGAAAAATCAAGGTATATTTGGTGTAGTGTTGATCCTTTTGAATCATGTGATAATCGTAACGGTCAAGAAACACCATCTCATCAGGCTTAACACAGAATGACTCGGCATTAACCGTTAGATCCATGCAGCCCTCGCTGACGTACAGAATTTCGATACTTTGATGAAAATGCAACCTGACAGAACCATTTCTGCCCTTGGAAAAGAAGATATTGCCTTTATCCCGTGCCCATTCATAGCTAACATCGTTCATGCTTTTTACCCCAAAGCCACAATATTTGAGAATTTTATGCTGAATCTCAATAAGAATACAAAGAAATTTAAGAGTATTATAACAGTGTAACAACGGCTTGTCAAATTGCCGAACAGAAAGGCGGTCATTCTATGAATCAAACCTTCAGCACCAATCCCGAAGAGGTCAGACAGTTAACCCGTGACGGTATGGTATTACTCAAAAACGACGGCATACTGCCGTTGTCTATCGGTTTATCGATCGCACCCATCGGTCGCGCCTGCTTTAATACCTATTGCACCGGCGGCGGCAGTGCGTTTGTGAAAACAGCCTACACCCGTACCGTAGCCGACGGATTAAAAAAGAAGGAAGAACTGGGAAAGATTAAGCTATCAAAAACCGCCATGCAAATGGACGGCTCTCCCGAAGCCTACACCGACCAGGTGCTCAACGACATCGGAATAGAAGCTGAAACCGTCGTTTACACCATCGGCCGTTTCTCTGAGGAAGGCAGTGACCGTCCGAAAAGCCCCTCACAAAATGCCGACCGCTCCTTTTATTTATCGGACGACGAAAAAGCTCTGCTAAAAAGATTAGAGGTCTGTGATTCCATTCGGCATATCATCATTTTGTTAAATGTACCCGCCGTCACCGACCTATCCTTTTTAGACCACTGCACAAAGATTGCCGCCGTTATGGTCATTTGGTACCCCGGTATGGAGGGAGGCGACGCCTGCGCCGACCTATTGTGCGGCGACGCTTATCCGAGCGGACGCCTGACCGATACCTGGGCCGATTGCGAGGACTATCCCTCGACCGTCAGCTTTACGGAATCCGATCGCCACATTCGTTATGAGGATGATCTGTTCGTCGGATATCGCTATTTTGAAACCTTCAAAGAGGCCAAGGAGAGGGTTGTATTCCCATTCGGCTACGGGCTCAATTACACCGATTTTACCTGGTCAACGCCGGACTTATTTGAAAGCGCAACCGACTTAACGGTGCAAATAACCGTCAAAAACACCGGCCACTTTGCGGGTCGGGAAATTGTGCAGGTTTACGCCTCCGCTCCGAACGGAAGGCTCTTTAAGCCTTCCCTATGCCTTGTGAGCTTCGCCAAGACACACGAACTGCAACCGGGCGAAGCGCAAATCGTGACCCTATCTTTCAAAAAAACGGCACTGGCCTGCTTTGATGACGAAAACGCCACCGGCCACATCGGCTGTTATGTACTGGAGCCGGGCAGCTACCGAATTTTTGTGGGCAAGAATGTGCGGGACATCACCGACTGCGGTCAATACACCGTAGAAGAACTGACCGTTGTGAAGGAATGCGGCCTTAAACTGTCTGCTTCCCTTGACCGCCGTTTGAGCGATGTAGACAAAACCGTCCCCTACTGCCTGACACCGGTTGAAAAGCCGGCTGCAGCAAAGGTAAAGACCGCCTTCACAGAACCGATTATGTTGCAGGATGTGACGAGCGGCAAGGCCACCATGCAGGACTTCATGAGTCAGTTGACTGACCGGGAGCTGATTGATTTGTCCTCGGCCCAACCGCCGTCCATCCCCCGTGGCACAGCCGGCATCGGCAATCTTCGTCGATACGGCGTTCCCAACGCACAGACAAGCGACGGTCCGAACGGGATTCGTCGCAGTACTCCCACCACCTGTTTCCCCTGTGCCTCGTTATTGGCAAGCTCATGGGATGAAGCTGTTTGGGAAAAGACCGGCTATCTCATCGGCCGAGAAGGACTGGCCATCGGTGTTGATATTCTGTTGGCGCCGGGCTTGAACATCCACCGCAACCCACTTTGCGGACGAAACTTTGAGTATTTTTCGGAAGATCCGCTGATTTCCGGCAAGGCGGCCGCCGCTTATGTGCGCGGTGTACAAAAAAGCGGTATGCTGGCCACAATCAAGCATCTTTGCTGTAACAACAAGGAGACAAACCGCTATTACAGCGACAGCCTATTAAGTGAACGGGCTTTTCGCGAAATTTATCTAAAGGGTTTTGAAATCGCCGTCAAGGAGGGCGAACCGGCCTTTGTTATGACCTCTTACAACTTAGTCAATGGCCTGCGCCCCTGCGAAAACCATAATCTGTTACAGGGCGTTTTAAGAGATGAGTGGGGCTTTGAAGGCGCTGTAATGACCGATTGGCGTGTACCGTCACGGCATTGGCGTGAGATTTCAGCCGGCAACAACATCAAAATGCCCTACGGATACCCCGAAGAGCTGGATCTCACCGCCGAAAAGGTTCGCCTCGGCACGCTGACCAGAGCCGATATAGAGCGAAATGTCGAGCCGATTTTGTGGGCCGTTACCAAAACCATGCGGTTTAGGAACGGTGATATGGGACGCACTGTTCATTTGCAGGACGACACCTTGATCAAGGCTGTAAATTTGACGGCGGTTTCCTCAACCGGCTGCGGTGAAGAAGCCTGCCAGGACACGGACGGCGGTACCAACCTGTGCGCGCTCGGCAAGGATAACGGCGGTCATGACGCCTTTGTTCTCTACGATGTATCAAACGAACAGGACGGACAGTACACACTGCAAATTCGTGCCGCATCGCCCTACAACACCTCTTATTTGGAAGTGTTTGTGGATGATATTAAGGTCGGTGAATGCCATTTGCCCGATGCAGATCCCGACCAGACCGTCAAAGAAGCGTATCAAAACTGGATCACGCTGACCTTGCCCGGTGTGGCCATCAAAGAAGGCTTGCACACCTTAAAAATTTTGATCACAACCCAAGAACGAGACCAGGGCATTAACCTCAACTGGTTACGCCTTATCAAAGAATCTTGAACACCGCAAAACCGGCCGTTACTTTAGATAACAACGCCTCTGACTGTCCGTCAGAGGCGTTTTGGTAAGCAGCAATAAGCCTTGTGTTTCTTCTGTTTTGAGAGGCCGAAGGGGTCATATCAACAATCAAGGCTCAGCGCCACCGCCGTCAGCAAACTGTGCACCAACACAACTTGCCTATTTGCAAGGCCGATACCGTTTAAGTATCGCTCACAACTGACCATGGTTCCCCACAGACAATCGGCCGTATCCATCATGCCGACACCAAATAAATCTTTTCATAGCATCCCCTTACTTGGCAGACCGAATCCGTGTTATGCGGCAGAATCAATCCAACTCGACTGCCCCGGTATACAGTTCATAATAGCGCCCTTTTTTGGCAAGCAACTCCTCGTGATTGCCTCGCTCCAAAACCGCACCGTTCTCCAACACCAAAATGATATCGGCATTGCGAACAGTGGATAAGCGGTGAGCAATCACAAAGGTGGTGCGGTTATTCATCAACCGATCCATACCGTGCTCAATATGGCGTTCGGTACGGGTATCCACCGAACTGGTTGCCTCGTCCAGCACCAAAATCGGTGCCTTACTGACAGCCGCCCTTGCAATATTTAACAACTGGCGTTGACCCTGGGATAGATTGGCTCCGTCTCCCTCAATCACGGTATCATAGCCGTCCGATAATCGCATGATAAAAGAATGAGCTCCGGCAACCTTGGCCGCCTGTATGACTTCCTCATCGGTAGCGTCCAACCGGCCATATCGGATGTTTTCCCGAATGGTACCGGTAAACAAATGGGTATCCTGCAAAACCATAGCAATATTTCGACGCAAATGATCTCGGCTGTAGGCCTTTATGGGATGGCCGTCTATTGTAATGGTTCCCTCTTCAATGTCATAAAATCGATTCAAGAGGTTGGTAACGGTGGTTTTGCCGGCTCCCGTTGAACCGACAAAGGCAATTTTCTGTCCGGGATGAGCCGTTAGGTCGATATGATGCAACACCGTTTTTTCAGGCACATAGCCGAAGGTTACATCGTGGAAAGCGACTTCGCCCTTGATTTCATCGGTCAAAGCATTAGGTGCATCCGGCGTTTCCGGCTCCATGTCCATTACCTTAAAGACCCGTTCGGCACCGGCCAAGGCAGCGAAAATGGTGGAAGTTTGCATGGAAATGGTGCTGATAGGCTGGGAAAAATGGCGCGAATAACCGGCAAAAACCGTCAACGCACCGGGCGTAAAGCCGGAGGTGCACATCAACACGCCGCCCAGTCCGACCGTGACAGCATACGAAACCTGGCTCATATTGCCCATCACCGGCCCCATGATACCACCGAAGAACTGTGCCTTAAACTGTTTTTGACGCAAATCGTCGTTTAAAGCACCGAATTCCTCCACACAATCCTGTTCATGATTAAAGACATTGATCACCTTTTGACCGCTGACGGTTTCCTCGATATATCCATTCAAAGCGCCAAGTGCCGTCTGCTGTCCTGCATAGTATTGGGAGCTATGTTTCCCGATGAGTGCTCCGCCCTTGGCGAACAGCGGAATGAAAGCCACCGTCACAAGAGTTAAAATCCAACTGGTGGTCACCATAAACACAAAGGTGCCGACCAAGGTGATGACGCCCGACACAAGCGACACAAGCGAGTTATTCAGCATCATATCAATGTTGTCCACATCGTTGGTAAATCGACTCATCACCTCGCCGGTAGGATGACTGTCAAAATACCGAACCGGCAGTTTTTGCAAACGGCGAAACAAATCCAAGCGAATCTGCTCAATGGAGTTTTGGCTGACGGACAGCATGAGACGACTTTGCAAATAGGTAAATCCCACATTGATTAAGTACACAAGTAAAAGAATAGCCAATGCCACCAACACATAGGCCGATACCTGTGTAAAGGTGCCGCCCTCCACAAGGGAATGAACCATCGGCCAACGGGTCACCGATTCGATCACACTGTCAGCCAAGCGTTCGGTCGCACTCATACTGATGACGGCATCCGGCTTGACCGCCAGGGTGATACGGTCAATGATGGGAGCCAACAGATATGACCCGCATAAGGAAGCAACCGTGCTGACAATCATACAAAACAGCACCGAGATTAGTCGACCCTTAAAGCGTCCGATATAGGTCAGCAACCGTTTGATTGTGGCACCGGTATTTTTTGGTTTGCCCTTGGCTCCGCGCATTCCGAAGCGTTGAGGGCCTCCGCCCATCATGCCCGGTTTAGCGGGTGCAACGGCGGCATATTGCATTTGCAGTTTTTCAAGACTCCTGGCCATTGTTCTGCCCCCTTTCCTCGGTTTTGATTTGAGATTCATAAATCTCACGGTACTCTTCGTTGTTAGCGAGCAAATATTCGTGCGTGCCGATACCTGTGACGGTTCCCTCGTTCATCACCACAATTTGGTCGGCTTCCATCACCGAGCCGATTCTTTGAGCAATGATAATCTTGGTGGAGTCCTTTAATTCATGGGAAAGGGCCTTACGGATTTTCGCCTCGGTTGCCGTATCAACCGCACTGGTCGAGTCGTCTAAAATGAGAATTTTCGGTTTCTTTAACAAGGCACGGGCTATGCAAAGGCGTTGCTTTTGTCCGCCCGACACATTACTGCCCCCTTGCGAAAGCATGGTTTGATACCCATCCGCAAAGGTGTTAATGAATCCGTCGGCCTGGGCCAAATCAGCCGCCCGACGAACCGAATCCTCGTCGGCCTGCTCATCGCCCCACAACAAATTATCCTCGATACTGCCGGAGAATAACACATTTTTCTGCAGCACCATGCCGACACCTTCACGCAAATGATACAGCGAATAATCCCGTACATCCACGCCGTCTACCAGTACTTGTCCTTCGTCGGTATCATACAGCCGGGGAATCAAGGTCACCAGCGTGGTTTTTCCGCAACCGGTTGACCCGATAATCCCCACCGTACTGCCCGGCTCAATGCAAAGGTTGATATCATTGAGCACCGGATCGGCACTGTTGGCATAGTAACGCATAGTCACATGGCGGAACTCCACACGGCCCTCTTTGACCTGCTTATCGGGGAAAGCGGCCGTTTCATCCGAAATATCGATTTCTTCGTCGAGCACCTCTCTGATACGCTTAGCTGAGGCCAACGCACGGGAGGAGCTGATGAACAGCATGGTAAGCATCATCAACGACATCAGAATTTGCGTTACATATGTCACAAAGGCCGATAAATCGCCAACCGGCATACCGCCGCCCATCACCATACGGCTGCCG
Organism: Clostridiaceae bacterium; assembly: GCA_016295355.1. Classification (GTDB taxonomy): domain Bacteria; phylum Bacillota; class Clostridia; order Oscillospirales; family Acutalibacteraceae; genus SIG607. The sequence continues at coordinate 5,988 of JAEDLK010000004.1, read as the reverse complement.
ATCCAAATGACCGTCACGGTGGTCAAATTCATTAACAAACAGGACAGCGGTTGCATGAAAACAACCACCCGCATAGCACGCAGTCCAGCTCTTTTCAAAGCGGCGTTGGCCCGAGCAAATTTTTGATTCTCAAAATCCTCCCGCAAAAAGGACTTTATCACACGGGTGTTGGAAATGTTCTCCTGCACGGTGGTGTTCAACCCATCAATACTGCTTTGCATCTTTTGAAATCGGGGAAAGCCCACTGAAATGAGCAAGCCAATGCCTGCCATCATCAGGGGCACCGAAACCGTGAACACAACCGACAGCTTGGGTTGCAAAGAAACCGACATAATAATGGCACCGATCATCATACCCGGCGACCGCAGAGCCATACGCAACAGCATATTCACAAAGTTTTGCAGTTGGGTCACATCGTTGGTCACCCGGGTAATCAAAGAGCCGGTCGAAAATCGGTCAATATTGCGGAACGAAAACCGCTGAATTCGGCGGTAAACATCTCGCCGAATATCCGAGGCAAAATAGACTGACGCTTTCGCCCCGAAATACGCACCGCCGATACCGCCGGCCATCATGCTCAGCGCCACCGCAATCATGGCCACACAAATCCACAAGCTGTTCGACACTGTTAAAGTGCCGTTATTGGCTTGATTGATCACAATTGACATAAGCTTGGGCATCAACACTTCACCGATGACCTCTACAATCATACACAGAGGGCCGATCACAAAGTACCGCCAATAAGGCTTTATATATGGAAGCCATTTTTTCATTCTTCGTTTTCCTCCTTTAACGCCTGCTCGCTTTCTTTGGTCATGGACAGCAAAGCAAAAAAGTCAGCATCTTTGTATCGATCGCCGCCGACATTGTACAGCATTCGATTTAGACAGGTGTATAAAAAGGATAATTCCTCATCGGTGAATCCGGCAAAGGTACGCTCATCCAAATCCGTAAAGGCCTGCTTATAGCTATCAGCCACCCGTTTTCCCTTAAGCGTAACAAACAACCGATTGCACCGCAGATTGTTTTCGTCTGTCTGCTTAGTGAGCAAGCCGGCCTTTTGCAACCGCTTGGTGGACAGTGCTATCGAAGCCGGTGTCACCCGGATAAATTCCGCTAAATCCTTTTGGGTACAGCCGGGATGCTCGATGACAAACCGTAAGACAGGCAATTGACCGAAGTATAGCTTGGTTTTTTGCTTGGTATCATTGTTAATCAGTATTTTTCGCACCAAATGAATCCGATCCATCAATTGGATAATTTCACGGGTTTCTTGCATTAACATAACCCCTTTCTGACTCGGTTTTTTCAAAAAGCCAAACAGTTAAGCATCAAATAATTAGGCGCTTAACTATTTTACCTGTTTTAACCATACCTGTCAAGAGGAAAAATGCCGTTTGGGGATAAAATCTGATCTTTCTTATGAAAAGAAAAAAGAAGTGATAAAAAAATAAAATACCCCTTGCAAAACCGAACAAGTTGTGTTAAAATAAACAGCACTGAACGGACGCGTAGCTCAGTTGGTCAGAGCGTTCGCCTCACACGCGAGAGGTCTTGGGTTCGAGCCCCAACGTGTCCACCAAAGAAAAATCCTATCACTTCCGTGATAGGATTTTTTAGTTTTCAAGATTTGTGATAGGATGATTCAAGTAAACCTATATTCCCTATTGACCGTCGACACCAAACCGTTTAATGGCAAACCATTCGGGGTTATAAAGAAGGAACGATTCCATCAAAAAAAGACCTTTTGAAAAGAGCGTGAGCAGTACAAGAGAGGACTGACACAGCAAGGCGGCACCGCCTATTTCAAGCACTACATAAATACACGAAAAAAGCCAAATCGGCAGAAGGATTCACTCCTTCCGCCGATTTGTTTATTTTACCTGAATTTTACTGCAATTCGATGACGGACTTTACCATAGCCGATTAAAATATAGGTGCAGTCGGAAGAAACTGCCGATTAAAATGTCAAAGGAGACGAAATAATGAAGAAAGTTATTTGTTTTACCGCAGTCGCATTATTGCTGGTATCAACGCTTGTCGGATGCCAAAAAGGCAACCGGGCTGTCGCAACAGACGGATCCACCTCTATGAGCAAGGTCATCGGTACACTCGGCGAGGTATTTGAGTCAAACACAGGAATCACCGTAACCTACAATGCAACCGGTTCGGGTGCCGGTATTCAGGCGGTGGAGGAAGGCAGGTGCGATATCGGTCTTTCCAGCAGAGGTCTGAAAGACAGCGAAAAGGCTAAAGGACTTGAGGAAACGGTTCTTGCCCTTGACGGAATTGCGATTATTGTAAATTCACAAAACAGCATCAAGGACCTTACGCTTGACACAGTTTCGAAAGTGTATACGGGTGAAATCAAAAACTGGAACGAAGTCGGCGGCAGTGAGGGCGAGATTGTGCTAATTGGGCGTGAAGCAGGGAGCGGTACAAGAGACGGGTTTGAATCCATTACCGATACAAAAGACAAATGTGTCTACCGTCAGGAGTTGACCTCAACCGGTGATGTCATCACAACCGTCGCAAGCAATCCAAACGCCATCGGTTATGCTTCCCTTGCATCGGTCAAGGAAACCGTCAAAGCCTTGTCAATCAACGGTATCACTCCGAGTGAAGAAACCGTAAAAGACGGTAGTTACGTTGTTCAGCGCCCCTTTGTCCTCGTGACAAAAAAAGGAACGCCTCTTTCAGAAAATGCACAAAAATTCTTCGATTATATCACTTCAAAAGAAGCAAGTGAAGTCATTAGCCGTTCGGGTGCCGTTCCGATAAAATAATAAATTTTCGGTGGCGACGAAAGGTCGCCACCGAAGCTATTGAGGAATACTATGAAGAAAAAAAGATTGTTTGAAGATGCCGTTCACGGAATCTTTCTTTTGCTTGGCTTGGTCACCGTGGGATGCGTTTTGATCATGACCGTTTACCTCATCCTCTCGGGAATCCCCGCCATAAAGGAAATCGGTCTGTTTCATTTCCTTTTCGGTAAAGAGTGGGCCTCTACTGCAAGCGAACCCCAATACGGAATTTTACCTTTTATTCTGACAAGTATATACGGTACGGCAGGTGCCATACTTGTCGGCGTTCCGATTGGCTTTTTCACGGCGGTATTCCTTTCAAAGATTGCCGGCAAAACGATCAGAACGGCCATTGAAACTGCCGTAAATCTGCTTGCAGGTATTCCTTCTGTGGTATATGGACTTGTCGGAATGTTCGTTCTTGTGCCGGGAATCCGAAAACTATTCAACATTCCGGACGGTGCAAGCTTGCTTGCCGCAATCATCGTGCTTGCCATTATGATTCTGCCCAGCATCATCAAAGTGTCTGTAACGGCGTTAGATGCCGTACCAAGGGAATATGAGGATGCCTCTCTTGCCCTCGGAGCAACACCGATTGAAACATACTTCAAGGTTTCGGTTCCGGCGGCAAAAAGCGGCATCGCCGCCGCAGTCGTTTTAGGTGTCGGCAGAGCGATCGGTGAAGCCATGGCGGTGATGATGGTTGCCGGAAATGTTGCCAATATGCCGTCGCTGTTTCAAAGCGTCCGCTTTCTCACCACTGCGGTTGCCAGTGAAATGGCCTATTCAAGCCCGGGAAGTTTGCAACAAAATGCACTGTTTTCCATTGCGCTTGTACTCTTTCTATTCATCATGCTCTTAAATGCCACTCTCAATTTCTTCCTAAAACGCAAAAAGGAGAACTGATATGAACAAAAAACGAAAACTGTCTGCCTTGTTCATACGCAGTGCCATGTATCTGTGCTGCTTCATCACGGTGGCATTGTTACTTTTTATGCTGGGTTATGTAATGGTTAAGGGAGTACCGAATCTTTCTCTTAAATTCTTAACGACCAAGCCAAGCCACATGACCGGACAAATCGGAATTTTACCGGATATTCTCAACACGGTTTATATCGTACTTGCAACGCTATGTATTGTACTGCCTCTCGGGGTCGGTGCGGCTGTCTATCTGACGGAATACGCCACAAGCCAAAAGGTTGTGTCGGTTATTGAGTATGCTGCCGAAACCCTTTCGGGAATACCGTCTATTATATACGGACTTGTGGGTATGCTGCTCTTTTCCAACCACTTCGGCACAAGCATACTGGCAGGAGCATTGACTCTTGTGATTATGAACCTGCCAACCGTCTTGCGTACAACACAGGAGAGCTTGAAAACGGTACCGCAAAGTTACCGTGAAAGTGCGTTTGGTTTGGGAGCAGGCAAATGGCGTGTGATTCGTACGGTGGTTTTGCCGGAGTGTATCGACGGAGTGGTTACCGGTTGCATTCTTTCTGTCGGAAGGATACTCGGCGAATCAGCGGCCCTTTTGTTCACAGCAGGCTTTGCACACGCTGTAAACGGCATGATTTCCGGACTGACAAGCCCGGGAGCCACCCTGACGGTAGCCCTTTATGTATATGCAAAAGAAGAAGGCGAATTCGGCGTTGCGTTCGCTATTGCCGCCATTTTGATGAGTTTGACACTGCTGATCAACCTATTGGCGATGTCGGCAGGTCGATACTTTGCAAAGAGGAGAAATGTATGAGCAGTATCATTACAACCGACAAACTGAATCTTTGGTACGGCGATACGCACGCACTCAAAGACATAAACATCGACATTCAAAAAAACAGCATCACAGCCCTCATCGGGCCGTCCGGATGCGGAAAATCAACCTTTTTGAAAACGCTCAATCGTATGAACGATCTTATAGAGACAGTCAAAACCACCGGAGAGGTTCGCTACAGCGGACACAATATTTTCAGCAAAGATATTGATGTAAATGAACTTCGGCGTGATGTGGGCATGGTGTTTCAAAAGCCGTCCCCCTTTCCGATGAGTATATATGACAATATTGCATACGGCCCTCGTACTCACGGAATGACAAACAAAGCCAATCTTGACGAAATGGTTGAGCAGTCACTTCGCGGTGCGGCCATATGGAACGAGGTCAAAGATCGCTTAAAAAAGAATGCTCTCTCACTTTCGGGCGGACAGCAACAGCGCCTTTGTATTGCCCGTGCCCTTGCGGTTAAACCGAAAGTTTTACTGATGGATGAACCGACCTCGGCGCTCGACCCAATCTCCACCTCCCAAATTGAGGAACTCATTCTACAGCTCAAAGAAAAATACACCATAATTATCGTAACCCATAATATGCAGCAAGCTGTTCGCATTTCGGACAACACAGCATTTTTCCTATTGGGTGAACTGATTGAATTCGGCAAAACCGAAAAGGTTTTCTCCTATCCGCAGGATAAACGCACCGAAGACTATATCACAGGAAGGTTTGGATGACCGTATGCGAAGCAGCTTTGATAAACAGTTGGAAGTATTAAACCAAAAGATGATTGAAATGGGAGCGGAATGCGAAAGCCTGATTGCCCTTTCGGTGAAGGCCTTGCTTGACGGTAACACCCACGACGCCGAGAAAGTCAGGGAAAACGGAGGAAAGATTGACCAAATGGAACGAGAAATCGAGTCAATCTGCCTAAAGCTTTTGCTTCAGCAACAGCCGGTTGCAAGTGACCTGCGTGTCATTTCCGCCGCACTCAAAATGATTACCGATATGGAAAGAATCGGTGACCAAGCGGAAGATATTGCCGAAATCATCACATTTCTTGACGGCAGAACAGGCAATGAGTGTCACGATATTCGCCTTATGGCCGAAGCCACAATCAAAATGGTAACCGACAGTATTGATGCCTATGTCCAGAGAAATCTCGATCTTGCACGGTCGGTTGTCAATCATGACGATGTAGTGGATCACGCATTTCTGTGTGTAAAACAAAAGCTGATGTCCATGATCGCCGCAAACAATGCCGACGGAAAGTACGCTATTGATCTTTTGATGATTGCTAAATATTTTGAACGCATCGGAGATCATGCCGTAAACATTGCAGAATGGGTAGAGTTTTCCGTTACCGGCATTCATAAAGGAACGTGACAAACAGCAAACTAAACCTCATCCATTGCCGAA
>JAEDLK010000064.1 GCA_016295355.1 Clostridiaceae bacterium | reverse complement strand
GATTGTTGGTGACGATTAATAGCTCATTGTCGTTTTCACCGATGATAATACCGGAGCCGCTGCTCGTGACCGTCTTGGTCTGCGGCGTACCGGAAAAGCGACCAAAATAGCTCTGTATCTCCTCAACTGATTCACAGTTGATGGACACCATGGCCGGCATCACCGCACTGACCATATCGCTGATATCCAACCATTCACCGGCGTATGCCTTATCGTCAGCCAGCGTGGCGGTTTGCATTAAACCGTTGTTAACGGTGGTACTGTTTTGCGGGAACAAGCGATTGACTCCTTGAAAAGTACCGGCCGCCACTGTGCCGAACAAAACGGCACTCAAGGCAATCGACAAGACTTTTTTGGGACTGAACCATCTCTTTTTCGGCTCATGGCCGTTTGGCTTGTCATCCTTGCCGGACGGTGCCGGACAATCGTGATTGACCGTACAGTCAGACTCGGTGTCGGCCTTGGCGCAAGAATCAACATCGCAAGAAGTTGTGGCGTGCGTGTTATCGGCAAAAGCGAAATCGGCGTCGGGCGCCTTTGATGTACCGGGGTGCACTTGCGCCGAGGCATCCGGCGCAGCGGCCGGTTGTGCCGGGCAGGGATCGCCGGTTGTTGCCTCTTGGGCTTCGATTTTGGACGGACAGACCACTCGATAGACCTCGTCCGGTGCAACAGCATAGGTCGGTTGCTCGCAGACAACCGGGATGTCATCCCGGTTCCGGCATGAAGTCGACCCGTCTTGATCCACTGCTTGACCTTCTGTCTGTTCGGTAGGTTGTTTTTTGAACAATTCGTTGTCTTTCTCTTGCATAGGATAACCTCCAATATTCCATAAAAATCGGATTTTTCCGATCGTGATTTTGGTCTGTCGCTTTAGAGCTTGACCCAAACAAGGTCGCAAGGCGGACAGTAGCCTGTCAAAACCTGTTGCCGTTTGGCCGACAGGCGGTTCACCTGTTTGACAAAGCATAGTTTACGCCTAAATCCTTACCAAATCCTTACCATAGTGTGAAATGTTTGTGAACGCCGTTGGCATCGCCCGATTTTTCAAACCGGCGTCATACTTGGGTCACACACTGTCCATATTTTTCCTGCCCTCAAATACTATGGTGCCCTTTGAAAGCGATGCCGACCATAAACAGCACCCGATTAAGAAACAGAACGGCATATAAAAAGACGGCCTTTTGTGTAGCAAAGACCGTCTTATGATTGATTGTTAGACCCCGTCTGTTTGAGATCGGAATTGTTGCTCATACAACCGCTGATAAATCCCGTTTGTCTCCATCAAGGCATCGTGGGTGCCCTTTTCTACCACCTTGCCTTCTTCAATGACAGCAATTTCATCGGCCGAACGAATGGTGGACAACCGATGGGCCACCACGATGGTGGTGCGCCCCTTGCACAATTCATCCAACGCATGTTGAATTTGTATTTCGGTGGTGTTGTCAAGCGCACTGGTGGCCTCGTCCAAAATCAAAATATCGGGATTCTTTAAGAAGACCCGGGCAATGCTGATGCGTTGCTTTTGACCGCCCGACAGCCGAATGCCCCGTTCACCGATTTCGGTATCATAGCCTTGTTCCAGCGACATGACAAACTCGTGAATGTGTGCCCTCTTGGCGGCCTCAATCACCTCTTCTTCGGTGGCCTCCGGTCGGCCGTAAAGGATGTTGTCCTTCACAGTGCCGCCGAACAAAAAAACATCCTGCTGCACAATGCCGATGTGCCGTCGCAGAGAATCAAGGGTCAAATCGTTCACATTGACGCCGTCAATGCTGACAGACCCTCCGCTTGCCCGATAAAAGGCCGGAATTAAATGACAAAGGGTGGTTTTACCGCCGCCGGAATGGCCGACCAACGCTAACTTTTCACCCTTGTTGACCTTAAGATTGATATGCTCCAAAACCCCTTTCTCACGGCCTTCATAATGGAAGCTCACATCCGTGAAGCGAATTTCACCCTTTACACCGTCCATGGGCTTGGCACCGGGATTCTCGACTTCGGATGGCTCGTCCATAACCTCCAAAAACCGTGAAAAGCCGGTTACGCCGTTCTGATACTGCTCCATAAAGCCGATCAGCGTAACCACCGGACTGATGAACAAGTTGACCGATATAATAAAGGTGGTGTAGTCACCGGCGCTGATTTTGCCGGCATACAGGAACAAGCCGCCGGCCACAATAATGACAACATTAAACACGTCGGTGATAAAGCTGGACACCGAATGGAACCAACCCATGGCCTTATACGCCTTTTTGCAAGCCCCCACAAACAGGCTGTTGTTCTTTTCAAACTTGTCGTATTCGGTTTCACCGCCCACAAAGGCCTTGGTGACCCGAATGCCGGTGATACTGCTTTCAATAGCGGCGTTGATCCCGGCAGTGGTAGCGCGGCGCTCCTTAAAGGCCGCCCGCATCCGCTTGCGAAAGTAAATGGACACAACCACCAAAATCGGCACACAGGCAAAAATAATCATGGTCAGCCCCACATGAATGGTGCAAAGATAGATAAAGGAGCCGATGATGGTCAAACTGCTGATGATGAGATTTTCCGGACCGTGGTGTGCCAATTCGGCCACATCGAATAAATCACTGGTCAGCCGGGAGAGAATTTGACCGGTTTCACTGCGGTCAAAATAGCTAAACGGTAAGGTTTGCAAGTGCCGGAACATATCCCGACGCATTTGCGCCTGCATACGGGTGCCGATCATGTGACCGTAATACTGCACAAAGAAACGCAACAGCATTCGTATGCCGTATAAGGCTAACACCAATAACCCGAATAACACCACCGCTGTGTATTGCCGATTGGGGATTAAATCGTTGAGCATTTTGTTGGTGGCAATGGGATACACCATACCGATGGCGGAAATCAGCAAGGCCGCCAGCATATCCAAGATAAACAGAGTGCTGTGAGGCTTATAATAAGCCAAAAATCGTTTTAGCATTTATCGTTCGTCCTTATCGGCCGAAGAGGCCGGTTTTATTGTGTCTTTTGGGTTTTCGTCACCGTATAAATCCGCTAATTGAGCAACCCGGTTTGCCAAACGCTGTCGCAAGGCCGGCGGCTTTAGAGCCTGTATATCGGGGCCGAACTGTAATATCCAGTTGACCAAGCCCTCACTTAACAGCACGGTGGTGGTAAAGGTAAAGGTGCCGCCGTTATTGTGCCGAATATAAATCTTATCCGAAAAACGGTCAATGACCTGCTCTAAAACCGACGTTGAGCATTGCAATTGGATTTCGGTCAATTCGCCGGCATACATTTGAAAGCTTCGACGGGTATAATCGGCCACATCAAAGTAATCCTTGTAGCGACTCACCTCGCTAAACGGGCGAATCGGCTCGTCGGTAGCACAGACTTTTTTCATGCGATCCAGTCGTATGTGCATCAAATTATCGTACTTTTCATAATTGCCGATAAGATAATAATGGTCGTTTTGCCACGCCAAGGCATAGGGCGAAAGGATGTACGGCTTTTCGATAACCGTGATGCTTCGATCGGGGGCAATAGAGCGTATCCGATAAAGCAGATGTACCTTTTTCTTGGCGGCAATGGCGGCCGAAAGGGTGTCGATGTTATAGTAAATCTCCTCGTTGTCGCACTTGTGGCCGTTGTCTATGTATATGCCTTTTTCCCGCTTCTTGGCCTGCTCTCTGCTTAACAGGCCGTCTAGCTTTCGCACTAACTCTCTGGTCTTTCGTACCGTGATAAATCCGGCCGCCTGGACGGCATCGGTCAGCAGATATACCTCGGGCAGTTCAAAGGCACGGTCGGCCAAATAATAACCGGAACGGGGCATCCTGGTGTATAAGATTTCATAGCCGAAATCACAGAGCACCCGAATGTCATCATAAACCGATTTTCGCTCGGCCGTGATGCCCTGCTCATTTAACCGCCGGCATAGCTCGGTGGCGCTGATGGGATGCTCCTCATCGGATTCCTGCTCGAGAATTTTCAAAATCCATAAGAGCTTGAGCTTTTGTCCCTGTCTGGCTCCCATCATGATTCCCCCTTTATGATTCTGTTTGGTTAACCGCAAGTGTAAAGCAGCAGAATGACACGGTTCTATATTTTCGTGAAATGGCTATTGTTTTTGCTTATCTAAAAGCGAGCGTAAAACTACGGTATTTCACGGTTCT
>JAEDLK010000063.1 GCA_016295355.1 Clostridiaceae bacterium | reverse complement strand
CAGCTTCCTTTGAAGAAATGATGAATCGCTTTAAGCAAACCAGTGATGAGAAATTTTCTGATCTTAAGCGCAAAAATCCGGAAACGCGCCGTCCGAAGCGTGGCGCCGGTGTAAAGTAACATTGATTCTTGGGCAGACAGTTTGTCTGCCTTTTTTTAAGATACGCCCCATCGGGTAATGAAACGGAGAGAAATAATGGAGCAGATCACCATGATTGCCCCCTGCCTTTTTGGCATTGAAAGTGTGGCGGCCGATGAGTTTCGGCGTATGGGTTTTAGCAATGTTCAAGCCGAAAACGGCCGTGTTGTGTTACAAGGCGATGTAACAATGCTGGTACGAGCCAATCTGAATTCCCGATTTTGTGAACGCATTTTGATTTGCCTGGGTGAGTTTAAGGCTGTGACCTTCGACCAACTGTTTGAAGGAATAAAAGCGTTGCCGTGGGAACAGTATATCGGGCGCGACGATGCTTTTCCGGTTAATGGGTGGAGCATTAACTCTCAACTGGCCAGTATCCCGGATTGCCAATCTATCATCAAAAAAGCAATCGTAGAACGTCTAAAACAAAGCTACAGGATATCTTGGTTTGATGAGTCGGCCACAGAGTATCGTGTTCGTTTTTCAATTCACAAAGATGTTGTGTCAGCTATGATCGACACTTCCGGCGATGGCTTGCATAAGCGCGGCTATCGAAAAAACGCTAATGCGGCTCCGTTGAAAGAAACGCTTGGTGCCGCCATGTGCGACTTGGCACGAATTTTTTCCGACACACAGTTTTATGACCCATTTTGCGGCTCGGGCACTCTGCTGATTGAGGCGGCGTTGATGGCAACAAAAACCGCACCTGGTCTATACCGTCATTTTGCCGCCGAAAATTATGCGGCGATACCGTCAAGCGTTTGGCAGCAAGAAAGGGCACGTGCCCGTGATTTAATTATGCGTGATGTACCCTTTCATGCATACGGCTTTGACCTTGATGCCGAGGCGGTTGAATTAACCAGGAAAAATGCAAAGAGAGCAGGGGTCGAGCGTTATATTACTGTGAACACAGCCGATATCAGTCAGTTCTGTCCGCCCGATGATCGTTGCCTACTGATTACCAATCCGCCATATGGTGAACGATTGTTGGATGTTCATGCGGCTGAGGAGCTTTACCGGGTAATGGGACAACGATTCATTTCCGGCCGAGGCCAAAAATACTTTATTATCAGTCCGCATGATGAATTTGAAAAGTATTTCGGCCGTCAGGCAGACAAGCGAAGAAAGTTGTACAACGGTATGATAAAATGTCAGTTGTTTATGTATTTTAAGCAGGGTGATCGTTCATGAAGTATGTATTTATTATCAATCCGGCGGCGGGCCGTGATGAGCAGTATCGACGATTATTACCGTCAATTGAACATTACTTTTCAGCGCATCCGTCGGATTATACCATTGAATACACAAAAGGCCCGGGAGATGCCCGTGAAAAGGCCGCCGCTTTAGCGAAAACCGGGGAAGAGATGATGCTGTTTGCCTGCGGTGGCGAAGGTACGGCCTTTGAAATTCTTAACGGCATTGTCGGTCACGAGCAAATTACCATGACCACTGTTCCTTCGGGTTCTGCTAATGATTTTCTTAAGAGCTTTGACAAAAAGTATAAGGAATCCTTTTGGGATGTCGAGAGTCTTGTGAACGGTCAGACCGTGCGGATGGATTTAATTAAAGCAGACGAATTCTATTGTCTGAATGGTTGTTCAGTCGGTATGGATGCTGTTGTGGCAAAGAATATGTCACTTTTCAAACGGTGGCCGCTTGTTTCGGGCTCTATGGCTTATAAACTGGCCATTGTTAAAACCTTCTTCCAAAAAATCGGTGCCGATTTAACGCTGACCATTGACGGCGTACAAAAGGAAACCAAAAACTGCTTGTTTGCCGTTGTTGGCAACGGTCCGGCATACGGTGGGGGCTATTTTGCTACGCCTGACGCATTGCCGTATGACGGTACTTTGGATTATACCATTGTGGAAACCATCAGCAAATTAAAGATCATCCGCTTTTTGGGAGAATATGAAAAGGGCCGTCATGAAAAGTTTGATTATTGTGAATTGGGACGGATGCAAACCATGTCCTTTTCTTGCAATCATCCTGTACCCATAAATTTGGATGGTGAGATTTTGGAAAGAGACAGTATGAGTTTTTCTATTGTCAAAAACGCATTGCCGTTTAGAGTTCCGCAAGTTGTCTATGACGAGATGAAGATATTAGCAAAAAGTTAAGAAATATTTGGAAAAAGCCTTGATTTTTTAAAAATATCGGTTATAATAAGATTAGCACTCAAAGGCCAAGAGTGCTAATCTTATATTTTTTCATGTGTGGAGGCAATTATTATGACCATTAAACCGTTGTCTGACCGTGTTGTAACCAAGCCGGTTGAGGTGGAGGAAACCACCAAAAGCGGCATTATCCTAACGGCTGCTGCTAAAGAAAAACCGCAGGTTGCCGAGGTAGTTGCCGTCGGTCCGGGCGCCCATAATAAGGATGGTGCTTTAATTCCGATGACCGTTAAGGTCGGCGATCGTGTTCTGTGCAACAAGTACGCCGGTACCGAAGTCAAGTTAGACGGCATTGATTACAGTATTGTCGGTCTTTCCGACATTCTGGCTATTGTTGAATAAGGAGTGATTGAATATGGCAAAACAGATTATTTTCGGAGAAGAAGCCAGAAAAGCCTTGCAGGCCGGTGTTGACCAGTTGGCTGATGCCGTAAAGGTGACGCTGGGCCCCAAGGGCAGAAATGTTGTTTTAGATAAAAAATACGGCTCTCCGCTCATTACCAATGACGGTGTGACCATTGCTAAAGACATTGAATTGGATGACCCGTTCGAGAATATGGGTGCGCAACTGGTCAAAGAAGTATCGGTAAAAACCAATGATGCCGCCGGTGACGGTACAACCACAGCCACCGTTTTGGCACAGGCTCTTATTTGCGAGGGCATGAAGAATGTGGCAGCCGGTGCTAATCCAATGGTCTTAAAGAAAGGCATTCAAAAGGCTGTCGATACGGCCGTCAAGACCGTAGTTGCCAACTCCAAGAAGGTGAACGGTTCGGATGATATCGCTCGTGTGGCCACTGTGTCGGCCGGTGATGAGGCCATCGGTAAATTGATTGCCGAGGCTATGGAAAAGGTTACCGCCGATGGCGTGATCACAGTTGAGGAATCCAAGACCGCCGAAACCTATATCGATGTGGTTGAGGGTATGCAGTTTGACCGTGGTTATATCACCCCGTATATGGCGACCGATTCCGATAAAATGGAAGCCGTTATTGACGATGCGCTGATTTTGATCACCGATAAGAAGATTTCTTCCATTCAGGAGATTTTGCCGTTGCTTGAGCAGATTGTTCAATCCGGTAAAAAGCTCGTGATCATTGCCGAGGATATTGAGGGCGATGCACTGTCCAACTTGATTATCAACAAGTTGCGCGGTGTCTTTACCTGCGTCGGCGTGAAGGCTCCCGGCTTCGGCGATCGTCGTAAGGAAATGCTTCAGGACATTGCTATTTTGACCGGTGGTGAGGTCATCACCGAGGAATTGGGCTTGGAACTGAAGGACACCACCGTTGCCCAACTGGGCCGTGCGTCTCAGGTAAAAGTCGGCAAAGAAAATACCGTCATTGTAGGCGGTGCCGGTGATAAGGATGCCATTCGCGACCGTGTAACACAGATTCGCAACCAGATTGCGGTAACTACCTCCGATTTCGATAAGGAGAAGTTGGAAGAGCGGTTGGCTAAATTGGCCGGCGGTGTGGCTGTTTTGAAGGTTGGTGCTGCTACCGAAATCGAAATGAAGGATAAGAAGCTGCGAATTGAGGATGCTCTGTCCGCAACCAAGGCTGCTGTGGCTGAAGGTATTGTGGCCGGTGGCGGTGTAGCTCTCTTAAATGCTATCACTTCTGTTAAGGGCTTGCTGACCGAAACAGAGGGCGACGAAAAGACAGGTGTGGCCATCGTGCTGAAGGCTTTGGAAGCACCGATTCGCCAGATTGCCGCCAATGCCGGTCTTGAAGGTTCTGTGATCGTTGATAAAATCATCACCACCGATAAGGTGAACTACGGTTTTGATGCCTATCATGAAACCTATACCGATATGATTGATGCCGGTATTGTTGACCCGACCATGGTAACCCGTTCGGCTCTGCAAAATG
>JAEDLK010000062.1 GCA_016295355.1 Clostridiaceae bacterium | reverse complement strand
AAAATCGGCTTATCGAAACGCTTTCCAGCGTTTCGATATTCTATAGTCATTATAATGAAAAGGGACATAAAGAGCAACGGAAAATCGCTGGACTGTGGCGCTTGTGTTTTTTTCCACAAAGGGAGAGAGCCGGTATGAAAGAAAAAAAGATTGAAATGCTGCAGGGGCCGATTTTGCCAAATGTGATTCGCTACACATTGCCGATTATTGCCGCAAGTTTGTTGCAACTGTTGTTTAATGCAGCCGATATGATTGTGGTCGGGCAATTCTGCGACAGCCTGTATATCGGGGCTGTGGGGGCGACCACATCTCTGATTCATATGATGGTCAATTTCTTCATGGGGCTTTCGGTCGGTGTCGGTGTTTGCGTGGCACAGGGGGCCGGAGCCAAGGATGACAATATGATGTCGGGTACGGTGCATACCAGTTTGCCTTTGGCAACAATCGGCGGTCTTTTGCTGACGGTTATCGGGCTGATTTTTGCCGGACCGCTGTTAAGACTGATGTCCACACCGGATGAGATGTTACCCTATTCTGTTTTATATACCAAAATTTACTTTATCGGGTCGGCGCCCTGTTTGATTTATAATTTCGGCGCCGCCGTGTTAAGGGCGCTGGGTGAAACCAAGAAACCGCTTTATTATTTAACCGCCTCGGGCGTTATCAATATTATGTTAAATATGATTTTTGTGGCTGGACTGGGCATGACGGTCGATGGTGTGGCGTTGGCCACCGTGGTGTCGCAGATCGTGTCGGCCGTGTTGGTGATACAGGCGTTGTGCCGCCGCCGGGATGCCTGTCGCTTGCGTTTTTCCAAGATGCGTCTAAATGGTCGGTATCTGATCCGTATTTTGACAATTGGTTTTCCGGCCGGTATTCAAAGCTCGCTGTTTTCGGTGTCTAATGTGATGATTCAGTCCTCTATCAATTCCTTCGGTGAGTTGGCTGTCACCGCTAATGCTGCCGCCTCCAGCGTTGAGGGTTTTGTCTATGTGATTATCGCTGCCTTCAATCAGACGTCCATGAATTTTGTGGGGCAAAATGACGGAGCCCGTTGTTATGATCGAATCAGACAGATTGTGCGTAGTTGCCTTATTTGCGTGACAGTTGCTGTTGTCGCCGCCGGTGGACTGGCGGTGTTGTTCAGCCGAACCCTTTTGGGCATTTATATCACCGATTCACCCGAGGCACTAACCATGGGCGGTTTCCGTTTGTTATGCACCACTTTGCCGTATTTTCTCCTTGGTATGCACGATTGTGTGGCCGGTGCGATTCGCGGCATGAAATGCAGTATGGCTCCCATGCTGATTACAATTGTGTGTATTTGCGGCTTGCGTATCGGTTGGATCCTGACCATTTTTAGAATCCCGGCGTATCACACGCTGTTTTCCATTTATATCACCTATCCCATCAGTTGGCTTGTGGCTTTGATAGCACAAAGCCTCCTCTTTAGATGGATACTGAAAAAGAAAAAGCGACTGGTAAATGAAGAACCCGTTGCTGTCGGATAATAAAAAAGACGCTCCTGATGATCTTATCAGAGAGCGTTTTTCTTATCTTTAACAACAGAGGCTGTAAAAAGTGTCATTCTTTACAGCCTCTTTTTAATAAATCAGGCGGCCTTCACCGATTCAAACTCATCGCAAGTTTCCTTGTCGGGAGCCTTGGTGAGCAGGCTGACAACAATAATGGTCAGCATGCCGACGATAAAGGCGGGCAACAATTCGTAAATATCCAAAACCGTGCCGGGGCACAACCAACCACGGATGACAAACTTCCAGAAGAAGACCATCGCACCGCCGGCCAGCATGCCGGCAATGGCACCGGCCTTGGTGGTGCGCTTCCAAAACAACGCACACAGAATCACAGGGCCAAAGGCGGCACCGAAACCGGCCCATGCAAAGGACACGATACGGAAGACCGAGCTGTCGGGATTGCGGGCTAAGAAAATGGCGATGATGGCAATAACGACCACAGAGACACGCGCCAATAGAATTTGCGCTTTTTGCGAAAGCTTAATATGGCAGGTGTTAATGAGAATATCCTGCGTTATGCTGGAAGAAGCGGCAATCAACTGAGAATCGGCGGTAGACATGGTGGAAGCTAAAATACCGGAAATAAAGATGCCGGCTACAAAAGCTGGGATGAAGCCCAATTTGCTTAGGAAGCTGGAAATATCAACAATAACGGTTTCCGCGGCGGAGCTGCTGGTGTAAGGACCGACAAGTCCCTTTTGCATTAGGCTGTAGCCGGCCACACCGATGAGAATGGCCAAACCCATGGAGAGAACCACCCATACGCTGGCAATGCGACGGGATGTTTTTAATTCCTTGGGGTCACGAATGGCCATAAAGCGCAACAGGATGTGGGGCATACCAAAGTAGCCGAGACCCCACGCTAAGGTTGAAAAAATGGATAGAAGACCGAAACTGCCGGTTTTGCCGGTGGCCACATCAAAGCCCTTGAATAAATCGGTGTAACCATTCAAGGTTGAAACATTGGAGAAGATGTTGCCAAAGCCGTTCATCAAGCCTTCGCTCAAGCCCAACACAACAAACAGAGCAACGGTCATAATAATACTCTGGATTAAGTCAGTGGTGGAGGCGGCTAAAAAACCGCCCATCGTGCAGTACAGAATAATAATGACAGCGCTGATAAGCATAGCCGTTGTGTAATCCATACCGAACATATTGGAAAACAACTTTCCGCAGGCTGAAAAGCCGGAGGCAGTGTAGGGAATGAAAAAGATGATGATGATGGCGGCTGCAAGAATGGAGAGAATATGTTTATCATCCTTAAACCGCTTAGAGAAAAATTCCGGAATGGTTACGGCATTGATGCGTTCGCTGTAAATGCGCAGGCGTTTTGCAACCAGCAGCCAGTTAAGATAAGTGCCAATGGCCAAACCGATGGCCGTCCAACTGGCTTCGGCCAGTCCACACATCAGGGTCAATCCCGGAATGCCCATGAGTAAATAGGCGCTCATGTCCGAAGCCTCGGCACTCATGGCCGTAACAAGCGGGCCGAGTCGCCGGCCGCCGAGGTAATAATCCTCGGAACTCTTGTTCTTTTTAGAGAATGCAAAGCCGATAATCAACATACCTACCATATATATGGTGATAGCGGCCACCACAAAAATGTTTGTTGTAATCATTGTCTGTAAGTCCCCCTCTTTTCGGCACCTGGCAGTGCCGCAATAAATGATGCTAACAGTATAACACAACAAAAAATAGAATGCAACACAGAATAATGTATGTACAAAAATTAGCCTGTTTTTTCAATAATAATTAAAAAATCCCAATTCTATACGAATTGGGAAGTAGACTAAAGTATAGACGATTTATTGTTCTAAAAATAAAACATAAAAAATTATTGATATCCGTTCAAAAACATGGTCAGCATCGAACCGCTGTATTGACATAAGGAGTATTCGCCGTTGCACAAACACCAGTCATACATAATACCTCTTTCAAATAGGGCGTAGGCCTTGACAATGTCATTGACCGATACATCCCGCCGCATTTCCCCATTTGACTGTCCGTCCGAAATGATTTGACGCAACAATTTATAATAGGTGCGGTTGTGATCCAACAAATGCCGTTCGCCGGTGGTGATGAGCTGGGAGGATAACAGCCGTGCCAGCAAATCAATCGAAACGCTGTTTTCGATCATCAAAAAGACTTCATGATTCAAATAGATTAGCTTATCAATACAGCCCATAGATGGCTCAAAGGAATCCATCAATTCTTCGTATTTTTCATCAAACAGATAGGAAAGAGACGAAAGTAGGGCATCTTTGCCGGCAAAATAGTGGTAAAAGGACCCCTTGGAGGTTCCGGAATCCTCAATGATGTCATCAATGGTGGTTTCATCATAGCCCTGCTCATAAAACAGCTTCCAGGCCGAGGAAACAATTCGCCCTTTGGTGTTGCGGGTGTTCTTTTTTTTCAAGACAATCCCTCTTTCGGTTATAAGTGTCACTTTATAAACATATCTTATCATAACGACTGATAAATTGCAACCAAGGAACTTTTTGAAAATGCGATACGGTTATGGCTATTCGTTTATTTGGACAACCGTTGCGGCGTTCTTTGGATAGCAGAGTAGGGAAAAGTTGGCGTATCCGATACCGTTTAACAAGGTATAGTCAATGGGCACTACTCAAAACAAGCTACCGGTTAAAAAAGAAAACATTGCATGATATGATACCTAAGAAGTAGACATTAACATAATGGACACCATGATGTAAAATAGAAGAGTCAAGGAGTTGAAAAGAAAATGGGAAAAAACCAATTC
>JAEDLK010000025.1 GCA_016295355.1 Clostridiaceae bacterium | reverse complement strand
TAGACTTGTTATTTTTTTACAAAATATGATATACTGTAAAAGTATTCGTATTGGCTTGAGGTAAAAAAAGAATGAAAGCTAATGATAAAAAGCGCTTAGGCGGAGCAATGGCATTCGTTATCTTGATGGGAATTGTCAGTTTGTTTTCTGATATGACCCATGAGGGAGCAAGGAGCATACTCGGAGAATACCTGAATTTGACAGGTGCATCCGCCGCAACCATCGGCTTTGTTTCCGGTATCGGTGAGTTTTGCGGTTATTCTCTGCGCTTATTATCCGGGTTTATTGCCGACAAAACAAAGAAGTATTGGACAATTGTCATAATCGGATATATCTTGCAGGTATCAGCCATTCCTGCGCTTGCGCTTATTCCCGAAAACGGTTGGATGATTGCTTGCGGCCTTGTGATATTGGAGCGCATCGGTAAAGCCATCAAAAAACCCGCTAAAAACACCCTTGTGAGCTTTGCCGCCAATGAGATCGGTACGGGAAAAGGATTTGCTTATCAAGAATTTCTTGACCAACTCGGAGCATTCTTAGGCCCCGTTATTCTGTTTGTGATAGCTTGGGTAAAGGGAACGGGCGAGCTGTTTTCTACCTATCGCATATGCTTTGCGATTTTGGGCATTCCCGCTCTAATCACAATAGGTCTCGTTCTGTATTCCAAAATTCGGTATCCGCATCCCGAAAAGTTTGAAAAAGCGGTCAAAAATCAAGAAAAATTTGAATTCAAAAAATCGTTTTTGTACTATACTGTTGCTATCGGCTTATTTGCATTCGGCTTTGCGGATTTCACTTTGATTACTTTGCACGCCGCAAAAACGCAGATGTTTCCGGATTCCTCACTCAGTCTGCTGTATGCCGGCGCCATGGCAGTCGATGCATTGGCCGCTTTATTCTTCGGATGGTTATTTGATAAAATCGGGTTAAAGTCCCTGATTGTTTCTACGGTATGCAGTGCATTTTTTGCTTGTTTTGTGTTTCTTTCCGGACATGCATGGCTTATGATAATCGGTATTTTGCTTTGGGGCATCGGAATGGGTGCACAAGAAAGCATCATGAAAGCGGCAGTGAGTAAAATCATCCCAACATCCATGCGCAGTACGGGGTTCGGTATATTCGAAACCGTATTCGGCATTGCATGGTTTTTAGGAAGCTGGTTACTCGGTGCTTTATATGACAAAAACCGTGTTGCGCTTGTTGTTGTCTCTGTTAGTGTTCAGTTGGCGGCAATTGTGTTTTATTGGTTATCCATCAAACAACCGAGAAAAGAATGTTGCCTCTAACTGCCATTTTGCGACTTTACAAGGATTTTACATAGAAGCGATAGCAAATCTTACGAACGGATTGTATCCTATTGGTGAGAGGTTGGGATAGACATGATCTACTGTGTGGAAGACGATAACGGCATTCGTGAATTAGTGATTTATACCTTAATCGCCTCCGGCTTTGAAGCAAAAGGCTTTGCAAAACCAGAGGATTTTTGGGCAGGCATGGGAAACAGCAAGCCGGAGCTGATTCTCCTTGACATTATGCTTCCGGGCGAGGACGGCATTTCCATCTTAAAAAAGCTCCGCTCCCACCCGGGAACAACCGACATTCCGGTCATTATGGCCACGGCCAAGGGAACGGAATACGACAAGGTAATCGGTCTGGATTTAGGAGCCGACGATTATCTTGCCAAACCATTCGGTATGATGGAAATGGTATCAAGGGTCAAAGCGGTATTAAGGAGATCCAACCCGAAAGCAGCGGATAAGCTGACTGTCGGTGACATTGAAATTGACCGATTGCGACACAAAGTTACGGTTAACGGCACCGAGGTGTTTTTAACGCTTAAGGAGTATGAACTGCTGATGCTATTCTGTGAAAACCTCGGGATTGTCTTTTCCCGTGACAAGCTCCTTGAAAAAGTCTGGGGTCTCAACTATACAGGAGAAACGAGAACGGTGGATGTCCACATCGGGACATTACGCACCAAGCTGGGCGTTTCCGGAGAGCTGATTGAAACCGTTCGCGGTGTCGGCTACAGAATGGAGGGCAGGCAATGAAAAAGCACATTTTTCGTTCAATCTGTTTGGCCACGATGGCGGTCTTTCTCGCCTCGCTCGCACTGATCATGGGCGTATTATACAACTATTTCTCATCCGTTCAGATGAAGGGACTGGAAACCGAAACCTATATAGTATCTAAGGCCGTTGAAGCCAACAAAGAAGCCTATTTACAAGATATTTCAGACGGAGAGTATCGCATCACATGGATTGCAAAGGACGGCACCGTTTTATTTGACAACAAGGCCAGCTCTGCCGAAATGGAAAATCATTTAGAGCGTGAAGAGATTAAAGAGGCGCTAAAAAACGGCACCGGACAAAGTGCAAGATATTCCACCACCCTTACAGACAGACAGCTATACTGCGCCAGAAAACTGGCCGACGGTTCGGTACTTCGACTTTCGGCCACACACCTTTCTTGGTGGGCTTTAATGGTCAGCATGTTGCAACCCATCACCATTGTCATAGGCATTGCCCTTGTGCTTTCCGTCTTCTTGGCCTATCGCTTGGCCAATCGGATTGTCAAACCGCTTAACGAGCTTGATTTGAACGCATCAAACAATCAAAAGGTCTATCAAGAATTA
Source organism: Clostridiaceae bacterium (assembly GCA_016295355.1). Taxonomy (GTDB): domain Bacteria; phylum Bacillota; class Clostridia; order Oscillospirales; family Acutalibacteraceae; genus SIG607. The sequence continues at coordinate 19,086 of JAEDLK010000025.1, read as the reverse complement.
TCCCCCCTTCTCAACCGCATAGCCGACCAAAAAAGGCAACTTCATTTCAAAGAAATTGAACTCAAGAGAAAAAAGAAAGAATTTGATACGGCAACCGAGAACATGGATGAAGGAATCATTCTTTTGGGCGAAAACGGTAACGTATTGAGTATCAATCATGCCGCATCGAGGATTTTGAAAATCAGCCGATACTGCATCGGAAAGGATCTCTTAATCTTCAATAATACCTTTGAAATCCAAGAACTTTTACGAGCCGCCGCAAATGGCGAGCATACCGAAAAGGTTGTTGAGATAGACGGAAGAGACTACCAGTTTAATGCCACCCCGATCATCACCGACGGCAAGGTTTCCGGCATTGCGCTGATTGTGTTTGACATCACTGAAAAAGAAAAAGCCGAAACAGCCCGCCGTGAATTCACCGCCAATGTTTCTCATGAACTGAAAACACCGCTTCAAAACATTTCGGGAAGTGCGGAGCTTTTGGCAAGCGGTATGGTAAAACCGGAGGATGTTCAGGGCTTTGCTCACAACATTTTTACCGAATCCAAGCGCATGATTTCGCTGATTGAGGATATCATCCAATTATCCCATCTGGACGAACAGACACAAGCCTACCCGTTTGAAAAGACCGATCTGTTTGAGCTGGCCAAGCTGACACACCGCAATCTTCTGCCGGTGGCGCAAAGCAAAGGCATTACCTTTACCCTTTCGGGGGAAAAAGCCGAGATAAACGGTAACGAGAGTCTTTTGTGTGAAATCATGTATAACCTTTGTGACAATGCCATCAAGTATAATCAAGCAGGCGGGAGCGTTACCATGCGCGTTGCCAAAAATGAAGACAAGGTCATTCTATCAGTCGAGGATACCGGCATTGGCATTGAGCCGGAGGAACAGGAACGCATTTTCGAGCGCTTTTATCGGGTTGATAAGAGTCATTCCAAGGAGGTCGGCGGAACGGGACTGGGTCTTTCCATTGTCAAACACGCCGCCCTCGTGCATGGAGCTGAGATTGAGGTGACCGGCAAAATCGGCCGCGGTACCGTGTTTACCGTCAAATTCAATGCGTATGCTGATTAAAAAGGCTGTTGTTGATAAAAAATGGTTATAACAGATGTATAAGGTAGGTGAGATATGACGATTGAGTTTGATAAGATAAAATGCTTTATTTGCGACATGGACGGTGTTATCTACCATGGCAATAAGGTGTTGCCCGGTGTGGCTGAGTTTATACAGTGGCTTAAGAGCAGCAAAAAAGAGTATCTTTTTTTGACAAATAACAGCGCCTATACAACCAAAGAGCTTAGCCAAAAGCTGGCGAGGTTGGGTCTGGATGTTTCCGACAAGCACTTCTATACGAGTGCCCTGGCAACCGCCGACTTCATTAAGGAGCAGTCCCCCGGATGCTCGGCCTATGTTATCGGCGAAGCAGGCCTGTTAAACGCACTGTATGATGTCGGCGTCACGATGAATGATGTGAATCCCGACTATGTCATCGTCGGAGAAGGCAAGGGTTATTCCATTGATGCCCTGACAAAAGCCACAAACCTTGTGCTCGGCGGAGCTAAGCTCATCGGAGCAAACTCCGACATTTCCGGGCCGATTGAAAACGGAATTGCACCGGCCTGCCGTGCCCTGATTGCACCGATTGAAATGGCTACCGGCAAACAAGCCTATTTTTGCGGCAAACCCAATCCGCTTATGATGCGTACCGGGCTCAAAATGATGGGGTGCCACAGTGCCGAGTCGGTCATGATCGGCGACCGAATGGACACAGACATTGTATCCGGATTGGAAAGCGGTATGTCAACCGTTCTTGTGCTTTCCGGCATTACGACCAATGAAATGCTCCAAGGCTTTGCCTATCAGCCGAGTATGATTGTCGGCGGTGTCGGCGACATTGTTCGTTTAGCCAATGCGGAATCGGCCTTAAAAGGCGATTCGTAGACCGCTTCCGTCTCTTTATTGCTCATAAGCAGCCGCCGACTTTACCTCGATTTTACATTTATATGATAATCAATTTGATGTCCGTTTGGTATACTCAATTCAACAAGAGGAGTGAGGAAAACCAAATGGACATTTTTCATTTATTAACCATGATCGGCGGACTCTGCCTTTTCCTGTTCGGCATGAGCATCATGGGGCAGGCCTTGGAACGCAGAGCCGGGGGCAGTCTTAAAAATGTGCTGGGAAAACTGACCGGCAGTAAGACGGCCGGCTTGTTAACCGGACTTTTTGTAACCTCCGTTATTCAAAGCTCTTCGGCAACAACGGTGATGGTGGTTGGCTTTGTCAATGCAGGGCTTATGACGCTTCGCCAATCCATTAATGTCATTATGGGAGCCAACATCGGCACAACTGTTACCGCTTGGATTTTAAGCCTGGCGGGAATTGACAGTACCAATGTGTGGGTGAAGCTGCTAAAGCCTTCTTCCTTCACCCCGATTCTTGCCCTCATCGGTATCATTCTGTTTATGTTCTGCCAAAAGGACAAGAAAAAAGATACGGGGGTTATTTTTCTGGGCTTTGCCACTTTGATGTTCGGTATGGAGACCATGTCGGGGGCGGTATCGGTATTAAAAGACCTTCCTGCCTTCCGTCAAGCGTTTCTTCTTTTTTCCAACCCGATCTTAGGCGTCCTTGCGGGAGCGATTCTTACAGCCGTCATTCAATCAAGCTCGGCCTCCGTCGGCATACTCCAGGCTCTTGCCTCGACCGGTGCGGTTTCCTACGGTGCCGCCGTTCCCATCATTATGGGACAAAACATCGGCACCTGTGTAACAGCGTTGATCTCCTCGGTGGGAGCCAACAAAAATGCCAAACGGGCGGCTATGGTTCACCTCTCCTTCAATGTCATCGGAACCGCTGTGTGGTTAGCTGTCTACTGCGTCATCAAAGCCGTTTTTACACCGATGATTCTCAACCGATCGGCATCACTTCTCGGCATTGCCGTCGTCCACTCTATTTTCAATATCCTTTGCACTCTACTGATGTTGCCCTTGGGAAATTTGCTTGAAAAACTGGTTTGCCTGATGATTCCGGACTCAAAGGTCAAAGAAAAGCATAACGAGCTGGACGATCGGCTTCTTACAACACCGTCGCTGGCCCTTGCCCAAAGCAGAACCGTTGCCGTTAAAATGGCCGAATGTGCGGTGTCGGCACTCAACAAAGCCCTTGAAAGCCTCATGCGCTATTCGCCGGCCGTTGCCGACGAAATTCGTGAGGCCGAAAGCAGGTGTGATAGGTACGAGGATATTCTCGGCACCTATTTAATTAAAATCAGTTCGGTAAAACTCGGTCAGTCAGAAAGCGAAGAAGCCACCGCCCTACTAAAAGTTATCAGCGACTATGAACGCATCTCCGACCATGCTGTCAATCTTTTGGAATCAGCAGAGGAATTAAGAAGCAAGCAGCTTTCGCTTACCGAGGACGCCTTAAAGGAATATGAGATTATAGCCAAAGCGGTGCATGAAGTATTGACCCTTTCAAAAACAGCCTTTGTTCACTCGGACATCGAAATCGCTGCAAAGGTTGAACCGCTTGAACAGGTCATTGACGAACTCAAGGATCAACTTCGCACCAATCATATTCGGCGCATGCAGAAAGGAAAATGTACCATCGAGGTCGGTTTTGTCTGGTCGGATCTGCTGACCGACTTGGAGAGAGTCAGCGACCATTGTTCTAACATTGCCGGATGCGTCATCGACCACGCCGAGCATACTTTGAACCTTCACGAAACCCTTAAAAGAGCAAAAACGAATAACTGTCAATTTCAAGAGGATTATCAGAAATACTTGCAAGCCTATCATGCATAAGTGTCATGAAAGGATATTTCATCTATTAAAGCGTCAAAAAACCACCTCTATTCGAACCAATACGAATAGAGGTGGTTTTGTTAATATATCAATATGAAACAATCAACTGCATCTTAAAGGCTTCTTCGCCGTATACGGCGTGAGGAATGTCCTTAGGCATGATGAGCGTTTCGCCCTCACACAGCAAAAACACATCTTCGCCCACAGTAAAACGGCCGACGCCTTCAAGCACCGTGACCATGGCATCTCCTGCAGCAGCATGGGTGGAAATTTCTTCTCCCTGATCAAAAGCAAACAGCGTCATGCTGACTGCCTCGTTCTGAACCAGCGTTTTGCTGACAACCTGTCCCTTTTGATAGTCAATTTCATCCTTCAGACTGATTTTCTTATGCTTTTCAATGTTTTTATACATCATCCATACCTCCGTCATCCGTTTTCCATACCGCTAAAAGCGCTTTTTGTCAAACTTCAAAATAGATATTTTACCTTCTTTTACACCTGCATCGTCTAAGCGTAGCATACCACAAAACCGACGGGAATATAAGTCTTTTTCAAGCAGCTTTTCAGTCGGACAAGATATCACAAAAGAAAAACGGAAATGCACGCAAACGCCAAAATCGGGCCATGAAGCAAGAAAGCCTGTTGAAAATCCCGGTAACAAAAAAGAACCGAATCGGCACATGTCTTCTTGCCGCCAAAACGCCGCTCACTCCTCCACGGCAAATGCCACATGGTCAATCTCACAAAGGCTGTCTATATCAAAATCAATGCGTTTATCAATAACGATATGGATACCGAGATTGCCCGTTTTAGCACTTTTGGGAGCAAAAGTTTGATAAGAGAAATGCTGTGGAATCGTATTTTTCAGCTTGGATAGAACCGCATTCACCTCATACAAATCGTCAATTTCTATGTAAATAACCTCAGCACTTTTGCGCCTTTTTTCAAATTTAGCGAACAGAATGATGGCGGCCAAAAACAACAGTGTCACTGCTACGGCCCCGCTGTAAAAACCATAACCCAGCGCCACACCGATCGAGGCGGTTGCCCAAACACCGGCGGCCGTTGTCAAACCGGTAATGACCTTGTTGCTCTTAAGAATGATCATACCGGCGCCCAAAAAGCCGATGCCGGACACCACTTGTGCCGGTATACGGAACACATCGCCCTGTATTTGCAGGACCTTAACGACATACAGACTTGTCAAGCTCGTCATACAAGCCCCTAAGCAAACCAAGATATGGGTTCTCATACCGGCCGCTCGGCCGTGTCTCGCCCGTTCACTGCCAATGAGTGTTCCGATCAGCACCGATGCCAATAAGCGTAATAGAACTTCTACAGTATTCATAGAATCCTCCTTTTACAAACACTTCAAAAGATCAACCAAACGCTCTGCGAGCTTTTTATGTCCCCTATCATTCAAGTAAAGGACATTTACGGTATATGCCTCCCCATCCTTGACCATATTGGCTTCAATCGTCAGGTGATCATACAGACGATGCTCCACTCGGCCTCTTGAATCATGTCATAAGGACGACCGCAAAAGCATAAAACATACTGAGGCTTATCACTCAGACAGCGTTGGTGAGACAATCCTGTTCCGCCGATGCCGTAGTTTTATTTTAGGACAGCATCTTCTTAAGACGATGGTCATACCGATGGTGTTCCCGATCAGACTCACCGACGCTCTCTATCGCGCTGTCGCCCAAAAACACCGCTGTTTTTCCTTGTAAATCCTTGCGGTCGTCTCCCTATCAAAAAAGCGTTTTCGGTCTTGTTCATTGTACCATATCAAGCCGTAAAACACAATACTTCTTTTGATGCGGTTTGGGAGCATACTGACGTAAAACGGCACTATACAGCTATTCTATCCTATTAGAAAAGGTAGATTTATTGAGACAGATGTTTTAAGGCGTGAAAGAAAGTATAAAAACATTGAAAACAGCCATTATTCATCCGTTTGAAGAAACCGAAAATCAATTGCTCAAAAAAGCAAAAAATCCTTGACAAAGCACTTACAGTATGCTATAATCACATTCGCTGAATATCTAAACGGCACCATAGCCAAGTGGTAAGGCAGAGGTCTGCAAAACCTTTATGCCCCGGTTCAAATCCGGGTGGTGCCTCCAAAAATCCCGTTCGCATTTTTGCGGGCGGGATTTTACTTATTACCTCTTACCTCTTCACTCTTACCTCGTCCCAAACTCCTTATGGGATTTTTGGGAAGTAAGAAGTAATATGTAAGAGGTAATAAGTATTGCGGCTTCGCCGCTGTTATGCTATACTAAACCCAAGGCGGTGATGATGTATGCCAAGAAATAATAAAAATTTAGTTGCAAAAGATATAGACGGCAAGAAGATAAGGGAGCAATACTTTGACGGGTTGCTTATAGGCGTATTTGTTTTTGCAATTTGTTATATAATATGGTGTTTATTTGATATTAAAAACTTTCAAAATAATTTTATGAATATTGTTATTGTTGTTACTTGTTTTTCACCGTTCATATTACTAGCAATCTTAAACAGGTTTGTTTTTGGAAAAATTTTATGTGTATTGGCAGAAGATAAACTCTATTATTTTAATGCCGAAACAAGAATAAACTCAAGACACAACAAAACAAATGGATGTATGGAATATAATGAGATCAAAAATGTCGAGTATATACCTTCTTCGGCAGGTATTACGGGGAGAACTTCACAGGTTGTGATTTCGGGAGAAAATTTTGAAATTAAAATTTTTAATACTAACCGCAGTTTAGTTAAAGAGATAAACAAGAGAAGGTAAAGAAAATACTCAATTTTCAGGCACATTCCATTCGTGCCATTAAGTTCAAACTTCCCAGTTGAAACAACCCTACAATCGCAACCGTTTGTGTTCGATTAAGGGTTGTTTTTCTTTCGTTCATATCTTTTGTTGTTTCGAACGTCAAGCACAGAAAAGGCGGTTACGAAAGTAACCGTCTTTTTTAGCCAAAGCGCCCTTGCAAAGGGAAGTAATCAGCAGAAAGGCATGTCGGCGAAGGGCTCTTGACTTTTTTTGCGCTTGTGTGTACAATGGCATATAATCGCCTTTTATGATTCGCTGTTACAGCGCCAAAAGCATTTCAATCAACCAACTTTCGTTTCATCGCTTTGATCGGCGTCACAACGGTGGCCTTCTATATCTTTTTGAAAAGAGCTGTTGTTTATGCTGCAATATCACATCTATCCCGGCGGAACACGCAGAATCGTCACCTTTAGTTTTGACGACGGTTCTGAAAATGACTCACCCTTGATTGACTTATTTGACAAGTATCATCTGAAATCAACTTTCCATCTAAACGGCAAAAAGTATGCCAAAAGCACAGCAGAAGAATGGCAAAAAGTGCGTACGCAATACGAGAATCACGAAATATCCTGCCACACCTTTTCGCACGGCTGGCCATCAAGAATGCCGTCGGCATCGCTTGTCGGTGAAATCATGAAGGACAGAAAAATCCTTGAAGACATAGCCCAATATCCGGTAACGGGTATGTCCTATCCCAGCGGTTCGTATAACAGCGAGGTTGTGGCAACTATGCGCGCTTGCGGGATAGACTATGCAAGAACCGTCGTAAGCACAAACGATTTTGATCTGCCCGAAAACTTCCTTGTCTGGCATCCGACCTGCCACTTCAAAAGAGCCCTGCCGCTGGTTGAAGCATTTATGAGCACCCTTGAAAGCCAATGGGCCAAGCCCTTACTCTATATATGGGGTCACAGCTCTGATCTGCAAACAGAGCAAGACTGGCAACAGTTTGAAGCGGTTTTGAAACGGCTATCCGGCGACCGGCGGATCTGGTATGCCACCAACATAGACATTGTTCAGTATTGTGCGGCTCAGCGATCGCTGAAGATATCCGCCGATGAAACCGTTTTTTATAACCCCTCCTGTATCGACGTCTGGCTTGAAAAGGATAAGACGACCGTTATCAAAGTCCCGGCCTCTAAAACGGTTAACCTTAATAAATAATCATTTCTCCAAAGTACCCGTCGCTCTTTGTTCCGTCTTTTCGATTTCGACAGCCGCCTAAAACAACGGTCATGGGGCTGTTTTGCATAACTGCAAGACTTAAATTGGCAAACCATCCGTAAAGGAAACATAACATCATGATGTCATATTTGTTTTTAATTGGTTCTGCCCTCTGCTTCACTTCGGCCGTTCTGATACGCAAGCAATACCAGAGGATTTGTGGGGCAACTCTCTACCCGTCCCTTCTCTTTTTATGCGTTTACTCGTCTATTTCGGCCGTTCTCACCTTTATTCTCTCCGGCCCCTTTGTTCCCGATTTGTTGTTATGCAGTTTGGCTCTTATCTTCGCCGTGTTCGCCATGGCTGCCGTTGTGATTTGCATCATCGGCACCGCTCACGGCAGCCTGCCTGTCCTCGTCTTATATGCGGTCTTGGGCACGCTGGTCATTCCGTCTGTTTACGGCATTGCGATTGAGAAAGAACCGTTGAATCTCGGCAAAATTATCGGTATGGCGCTTTCTCTTACCATTGTGTTGATGGATTATATAAAAAACCGCCAAGCCAAAAAGGGCGGAAAATTGTTTACGCTGTTATGCGGTCTTCTCTTCTTGACCAACGGCAGCTTACTAGTCATCTACAAAATGGTCACCACCTATCGGCCGACCGTGAAAAATTATTCGTTTATCAGCCTGTACATGGCCACGAGTGCTGTCATGGCCCTGCTTTTTATGCTTTTCTTGAAAATAAGGAACAAAACGGTATCGGCTCATATAAATAAGTCCGCCGGTTTGATCATCGTCGCCTACGCCCTGCTGATTACCGCCAACGAAACCTTTGTTTCGCTCTGCACCAAAAACCTGCCGATTATTATACAAGCCTCTGTTTCCTTTTGTCTGCCCATTATTTTCACGGCCTTTTTCGATTTTCTTTTCTTCAAGCAACGCCCGACAAAAGTCGTTGTTGCCCAAATTCTTATCGCCTTTTTGGCCTGCTTCTGTTTTGTCCTCTCATAAATGAATGATCAGCTCTTCTCTTTGGAAGTGCTGTTTTTGATGGCAAAACAACCCAGCACGCAACAACCTCGTTATGGCATTTCCCTGCGCAGCAGATGGATGAACGAAGAATATATGTGACGGCAAAAACAGATCAAGTCCGGCATTCCTCCTGGGCCAATAAGGCAATAGAAGGCGTGTACCATTTACCCTGTTGAGGCAGAGGAATGTCCGCCAAATGCAGTCGGTTTATGGCCGTCATTGATTTATGTACCGTTTATGCGACAATCAAAAAAGCATCCCCGTCAACCTCTTCATGCTTGACGGGGACTTCTTATTCTTGGCTGATTTGTGTGATTTCAAACGACCGATTAACCGACAGGGTGATCTTTTTGATCTGTGCCGGTTGGACGCTTTCCCACGGCCGGGCATAGGTAAAAGTCAGCACAACTTCGCCCTCATGAACACCCTAAAAGACATCCCGTTGCGTTCCGCCGGTTCCGGCCAGCCCCCCGGCGGCATCGGACGGCAAATACTCCGCCGACACCTCCTTAACAATATCGGACGGATTGGCCGAGTACCGCCATTCATAGCCGGTTGTGATATGAGCCGGCCATTCAACTGTATAGGGTTTACGGTCTGTTTTCGGCTCCTCACTGCATCCGCTTATCAAAAGTACCGATAAGCACAAAATCAGTCCTACCGCTGCTCGTTTTATTGTCGTCATGCCGCTTTCCTCTTTCTTTGGGTTCATTGAAACGTTACAACACATTTATTGTACCACCCTTTCGTATACTTTTCAATGTTGGTCTATAGTGCATGAGAAAGGGTTGACTTTTTCTTAAAAGCCTTTATAATGAGGACAAAGATAAAGGGGAGAGATAGTATGTTTATCGATCACGATTTTCATCTTCACACACATTTATCACTTTGTGCCGTCGGCTCGGCTACCGCACAGGCCTATATTGACAACGCCCGTCGATTCGGTTTCAAGAAATTGGGCATCACCGACCATATGTGGGATACAGAGCATTTGCCGATGTTGATGAAAAAAGAGGACTACGCCGAACAGGCGTATGAATGGTTACAGGGCTACAACAAGCAGAACTACACCCACACGCTGGCTTCCCGTGCCGAATTTGACGCTGTGGAACACCCGGATATTCAAGTGCTTTTCGGGTGTGAATGCGAATACGATTACGAACGCCGTGACATTGCTATCACACCACAAGTCGCCGAACAGTTAGACCTTTTGGTTGTTCCTCATTCGCACACCCATTTGATTATGCCCAAGCGCTTTGCCGAATCCGACCGTACCACGGCACTCTTTCTGCGTGATTCTTTTATGGACATCGTCAACAGCCCGAATGCAAAGTACGTCACTTCGATTGCCCACCCATTCGACTGCAACAACAAGAATGTCTTCCGTGTTTTGTCAGATGAAGAATTTGCCGAGTGCTTTAGTGCCGCCGCCGCAAAAAACATCGCCATTGAAATCAACTCCTCCAGTTTAGAGGGCTGTTGCGGTAGTTTTGGTGGAGTTAAGGATGCGCCCATCATGCGGATGTTTCGCATTGCCAAGTCATGCGGCTGTCAGTTTATCTTCGGCAGTGATTCCCACAGTAAAGACGGACAAAACAACTTACCCTACAACTATATTGCCGCCGCTGTTTTGGAGTTGACCGAACAGGATATTTGTCCCTTGGCCAGGAGTTAGTAAGCACAACGCCCGATTTTTAATAACCAAAAAGAGAGCTAAAAAACGCTTGCGTTTTTTAGCTCTCTTTTTATCTTTCAAAACAGGTCATACAGACCTGTCTTTTTGCTTAAGCAAAGGAAATCGAACCGCGTATGCCCTACAAATGAAAGTTTTCCGTTTCACTTTACCCTATCGCTCATCTTACACCGGTATGACAGCACTTTGCCGTTTCCCTAAAGCAAAGATTTTTCTGCTTGTAAGGTACAAAGAAGGTCTTACCACCGGATGATCCGTACGGTAAAGCCGTGAATGGGCAACAGGGCTGATGCCTTGCAAAAACAAACGCAAAGCCGTTCAGAAAAGGCGTCGAGCGAATCCGTATGGGATTCGCCCGACAGGATATCCGTTAATCACTCGTTAGGATCGTCGCTGTCCATATCAATCCAATAGTCCTCTTGCCCGTGAACCTCTTCTTGACGCTTGTTTCGACGAATAATGAGGATCACACCGAGCACTAAAATGGCCATCAGCAATTCAGCACCGACAATCAATAACCCGATACCCAAGGTGCGACGAGAAGGGCTGACGGTCGGCTCTTGCGCCGTCGCCACGATCTCCCGACCAAAATCGGGATACTGTTGGAGCGTGTTTTCGGCAGTATCCAATCGGTAATAGGCTGATGTCTGACCGGGCGGAGTGGCGTATAGCACAACAAAACGGCCGGCGCTGTCGCCGGAAGAACGATAGCAATCCACGGCATTCTCGCCGATGGTAAAACGGGTCAAGAAATACCCGGCCGGCACTTCGCTGATAGACGGCAGTTGCTCGACAACATACAGGTTATCCCCGTTTTGAACATACACAAACGGTGTCAAGACAGAACCGTCCAAACGGAATAGTTTCTGTTTGCCTTCCTCATCCTTTAAGGCCAATACCACCATTTTCCCCGAAGCATCGCTCAATGATTCGACCTCGACGCCCTCATAAGTATATGGCAACACGCTCAAGCTCTTGGGTGCCGTCTCTCGATCAATCGTAGCACACACGGAATAGCCCCTGCCGTCAATGGTGACAGTCGGACCTTCAGCATCTTTCTTTGAAACATCCTGTCCGTTTTCATCCAACCGGTTAAACACAATGGTATAGACCTTTTGCGTTCCGTCGGGGGCCGTTACAGTAACAGTGCGTGTGTTTAGGCCGATCGACAGGTTACGTTCACCGCCAAAGGCTATTTTTGCATTGCCATCGGCCGTCTTGACGTACAAAACACCATCTGTTTGCTGATAAGGCACCACAACGGTGTAATCAGTTACTGCCGACGAGAAAGCCGGCGATAATTCTCCCGCGGCTACCGTCAAGCTGGTTAAATCCGCATTGTGAGAAACGTCTGACGGTGTATTAGCACCGGCCTTAACCGTAATAGATGCGCCGGCGCCCGGCACCGATTGACCGTTGATTTTACACTCCACCGCTGCAATTTTATAACTGCCGGAGCCACCTTTAACCTTAAAGGTTATACTGGCACGAAGCGTTTTTCCGGAACCGCTGTAAGAGAACTTGACCCTGCCGGCAGAGACAAGGGACGATCCGGCGCCGCCGGTATAATCTAAAACGGCACTGTCATAGGTAATCACACCCGAACCTGCCGTGATCGTTTGATCCGCCGTACTGCTGACTGTAACTGTCAGTGTATCGCCAGCAGCCACCACATTTGAAGAAAAAATCAAAATGGTTTTTGGCTCGTCGGCATTCACGGCAGGCACAACCGAAAACAGCAAACAAACAACCATCAGAACGGCAAAGAAAGTTCGAACCATTTGTTTCATGTTTGATCCCCCTGTTATTTATCCTGCAAAAGGCTAATCTGTAGCAGATGCTCTTGCAACCGGGTTAAGTCCTGCTGCGTGACAGCTGAATCCCCATCGACATCGGCTGCCGCCGCATTAGCACCGGTTTGCGTTTCTATTCCCAATATGTGGCGTTGTAACCATGCAAGATCCAGCAATGTGATTTTGCCATCGCCGTTAAGATCCCCCGTTACGCAAAGCGTAAACCGTGCATACTCTTCCCCTAAGGTATCATCAATTACCAAGATATCCCCTGTTGCCGCACAGCCGCTTTTTTCTATGCCGGAAGCAGAGAGCGTCCGAACCGAACCGTACTGAACCGCCAACCGATCAACAAGAGAGGAAAGATCGGTGTAAGGCGCTATGTTCTTTAATAAAGCGCCCTCTCTTGTAAAGGAATCCAATTGATAAGACGGAGGAATATAGGCCGATGGTTCTGCTCGTGTCACAGTAAGAAGATAGGTGTTTTGTCGTCCGCTGGTAGCTGTCACCGTAATTTCCAAACGATTTTCTCCTACCTGCAACGGGGTCTCCCCAACACCTACCACAACGGCATCTCTATCCTTTGGCACTGCAGAAACACAGACGCTTGAGGCCTCATACGGAACGCTGGCTGTGTACCCGTTAGTATACAAATCAAAGGACTGATCGAGTGAAAAGGATTGAATTTCCAGATTGTTAAGATAATAATTGTTGTTTCCCTGTGTGGTGGGATAGGCGGCGGGTGCATCCGGCATTCCCTCATAAACCGGAATTTGGAACACCAAGTCAGCATCCGTCATAGACTGATAGGCCTTTTGGGTGCTGGCCGCCTCACCGTTGGCACCCTGTATGTTACTCATGTACTGATGGGTACCGTAAGGTGCTGTTTTGAGATCAAATTTCTTTAAGTACAGCGTATCCTGCCCAACGGCGATATATCCCTGCGCATAAAACGCCGCACCGCCTTTTATAGACTTCGCCCGACTGTTCCACGGGCGGCCGTAAGAACCGCTGCCGGAGGCATAAATCAACCCGTTTGTGACAGCCGAATTACCGTTTGCCGCATACGCACGGATATTCAAAAAATTGTAATACCCTTCATACCCCGGCTGTACACCGGAAATGGAAGCACCGATCCCGTTACGACCCTGCTCTAATAGAATCATGGCCGCCAAAGCGTAGGGACTCATTCCGTTGGACACCGCCGCATCCATCAACACATCGGCCCAGGTGTCATACCCCTCCTCCGGGAAACTGCCTTCCATAAAGGTGCCCTCTAAAATGGTTTGCAGGGTTGCTTTGTTATGAACGGCCGGATTGTATGACATGCCCACAAACTGGAACACCGAAGCACTGTTAAGGAAATTTCTCGGATCCAAATAATAGGCTACCACATCGGGGTGTGCGGCCACCCAATTGCCGCTGTCGAACGACCGATATGTGCCGCTTTCCCAGTCATAGGCGCCCTTTTCCATGGTTTTCCATGCCTGATAAGTGGTCTGCACCAAACTGGTGCCCAAACGAGATTCAATTTCCATGGCCTGCGACCAGGTAACAGGCATTTTATCGCCTAAGAAAATCCAGTTTGGATATTCGGCATGTAGCTGTCGCAAATACGGCTTATAGCTTTCGGGAAAGCCCTGTTCATCCATGTATTGCTCAAAATCGGGATTCGGCGTATAGGACGAAACAAATCTTAACAGCGTGTGGAACACATAGCCGACACCCGGCTTTCCATCGTTAGAAAAGCGAATACAGTACCATTCATCTCCGTCTCTATCCTTTTCAACACCCAGGACCGTCACGGTGACACCATATGATAATTTATAAATACTCGGATTCCATGTGCCCGGAGCCATGCGTACATTAACGCCGTTGTCGGTGGTGACCGCCAATTGTTCCTGCGGATCGTTCACCGTCACATACGTGCTGATGATATAGCCGCTCTGCCCGGATGGCAAGGTCACGCTGTACCACATCTCATCCTTGGCATTATACTGCTCGCCGGTGACAGTCAACTGCACGCCTAAATCCATCACACCGAGAATTGAATGATCGGTACCGGGGCCGGAACGCAGCCGAACACCGCTGTCATTCACCGTGCCCTGCAACGGATACTCCGTGGCCTGTACGCCGATGGGACAACCCCATACCGTCAGCGCCAAGCAAAGGCACAGTATAAAAGCCATACTTTTCACTGATTTCTTGTTCATTACGCTAACCGTCCCATAATATATTTCTCTTTTATTATACCGATTCTGTCGATTCTTGTCAACAAAAAACGGCGTGCCGTTGCACGCCGCTGTTAACGATTACCGCTTATCAAGAACCCCATTACGGTCAGTTTCCAAAATATACTAAAAACAACTCAACAACTGATATGACAGTCGGGTTCAATTTCCGCACAAACCCGTTGAATGTCCCGCATCAATTCATCAGACGAGACATTCTCCGCCTCAACCGTCATCAAACCGGCCAAGAAATTAACCGTTACACTTTTAATACCCGACAGGGCCGACACAGCCTGCTCCATACGGGCCGCACAGTGAGCACAGTCAAGATCTTCCAGATGATACATAATTTTCATCGGTATCAGTCACCTCTTACCGGATTATTACCCCTGTCTTCGGTGCAACTGCACCGATACACCCAGGATGATTCATTAACGGTATTATACGCCTGCCCAAGCCATTTGTCAACGGTCTTTGTCTACAGGCGATGACGAAGGCGTTCCTTATAATCCGGTATATACCGTTCTATCAGTGCATAAAACGCCGCACTGTGATTGTGATGCTTGGTATGAGCCAACTCATGTAAAACCACATAGTCAATAAAGTCCGCCGGATAACGCATAAGATACAGCGAAAAGCAAATACCGTTTTGGGCATTACAACTGCCAAATCGGGTTTTTGCGGATGTGATGCGCACCGAAGTCGGGTAAAGACCCGTTAAGTCCGCATAATAAGCCACTCGTTCCGGCAATTCAGCCTGTGCCTTTCTTCGTAGTTCTTCACACTCTGACTTGGTCAGTTCGGGAAACAGCTCCCTTCTTGCCTTGACACGGCTCCGTGTACGTTCAATCCAAACGGTGTGGGACTCCACAAAACGGTCAATCCGTTCGGCACTTTCGAGATACGGGGATCGAACCAGCAAAGTCCCATCGGCACGCACCTCTAAAGACAGCGTTTTTCGTGCCGAACGAATCAATTCATAGGCTTCTTTCATTCCTATCACCTCTCTATATGCCGATACGGCAAAACGGTGCTTTGGTCACAAAACAAAAGCACCGTTATATTTTTACAAGAAGGAGGCCACCATATCCTTTAACTCGTCCCAATGGGCTTCCATTTCCTGCACCAGTTTGATTTGGGTACGACAACGAACCAAATTATGCTCTGCGTAGGCCGTTTTGAAATAGCGGTCGCCCTCCAAATAATCGGTCAAGAACCGCATACCGCACTCCAAGGTCATCATCTTAGCCCCCTCGGGCAATAACATGATTTCCTCTTTGGTCAAGCGTCCGTCACAACCCTGCAAATATCCCGCTGTATAGGAGCGGAACAAGTCAATATCCAACCGCACGGCCGACAGATCGGTTTCATCCTCGGCCGCCGTATTGGCACCGAATCGAATGGCATCGCCGAAGTCATTGACCGAAAAGCCGGGCATGACGGTGTCTAAATCAATCACACAAAGAGCCTTGCCGGTTTTTTCGTCCAACATAACATTGTTGCACTTGGTATCATTGTGGGTCACACGCAACGGCAGGCGACCCTCTCGATTCTTTTGCAACAGCAAGCCGTAAAAACTGGCTCTTTCCTGGTAAAACCGAATCTCCGCAGACACCGTTGCCTTGCGACAGACCGCATCCTTTTCGACCGCCTTGCACAGATTGTCATACCGTTTGGGTGTGTTATGAAAATCCTTAATGGTTTCGCACAGCTCTTTTACCGGGAAATCACTTAAACGCCTCTGGAAATCACCGAATGCCACAGCACACTGAAAGAAATCCTCTTCATTGCGCGGCTGCTGTAAGCACAGAGAATTCTCAATAAAAGCATACATCCGCCAACAGCGACCGGCGGCATCACGATGCCACTTGGAACCGTCCTTTTCCTCAATCAGCACCATGACCCGACGGGGGTCCGGCTCGTCACGCCGTAAGTATGAGGTAACCTTATCAATGTTTTCAATCAGACCCTGCGTATTGGGAAACACAAGCGTATTGACAGCCTGCAGGATGGCACGAAACCGTCCGTTTTCTCCCTGTGTTTCAACCAAAAAGGTATCGTTAATATGACCGCAACCGTAAGGGATCATACCGGTGATGATTCCCGGCAGCTTAAACCGCTCGGCTGCCGCATAAGAATCGACTAACGAAATAGTGCGCATACCTTTTTTCCTTCTTTAGACCAGTCCGTCACGCAACGGCTGTTTAACCTCCAAACAATACGGATCATCATAATCAATATCGTCACGCATAAACCATCTTCCCTCGGTAAAATCGGGGATGTCTACAGGAGCACCGCCACGTTGAATGGACTGCTCGGACAAAGCGGTAATGCACATATAGGTAACAGCGTCATACAAATCAATCGGCGCACGCTTTTCAGCCTTGGCCGCCTCAACAAAGGCACGGTAAACCAACCAATCCATGCCGTCATGTCCACCCACCGGGTCGTAATTCTGCCAAATCGGATGACGATATTGATCAATATAATTCTTGGCATTGCCCCACAGTTCACTGCCCTTAAACTCATAGCTGTTATGTTCGCCGTCAATAAACAAGCTGTCGTTTTCGCCGAAATAGCCGGCCTTGGTGCCCCGTACCGTAAAGCCGCGGGAATAATAGCGAGGCAGTGTGGTGTCCAATGTAATGGTGATAGTTTCACCTCTGGCACACTTAATGACGGTGGTGATGATATCGCCTTGGGCAAAGGTAGCCGTGGTCAGCGGGTCGTCCGCCGGACGGTTTTGAAGGGCGTACTCGTGCAACCCGCCTGCTTTGGAAGCCGTAGAGGTCAAGGTACAAAAACGGTTGCCGTTGTTGATGTCCAACAATTTGGCAATCGGCCCCAACTCATGAGTGGGGTAGTTTTCGCAATTACGGTTAAGATAATTGCCCAACCGATAATGACGGTTTTCCTTACCGTTGATGATTTCCTCGCGCAAATCATGCATATACCCGCCGGAGCAATGGATAACCTCACCCATCACACCCTCACGAACCATACGGGTAATCATCAGTTCACGGTCGCCGTAACAGCAATTTTCCAAAAACATCAGTCGGTTGCCGTACTTTTTGCCGGCCTCAATCAAATCCCAGCATTCCTTTAAGGTGTAGGCGCCGCCAACCTCAATGCCGACATACTTACCGGCCGCCATCGCCTCAATGGCCATCGGCAGATGGGTGCGCCAAGATGTCATAATAATCACCGCCGTGATGTCATCACGGGCAATAACGGCCTTATAATCGGTTTCTTCATCCGGACGATAACCAGTTTTTCTTTCTAACGTATCGGCCGTTCTCTTAACCCGATCGGCGAACTGATCACAAACCACTTTGATTTCCAAATCATCCTTGCACATTGCGGCCAAAATTCCGTCGGTGATAACATACCCACGACATCCCAGCCCGATGATGCCGACTTTTAATTTTTCCATATCGAAAAACCTCCTCAATAAGTTTTTTGATTATACTTGCAATATAGCACAATTGAATTTATAATGAAATAGAAAATTGGACAAAAAAAGTATAAATTTAGTCAGGTGGTACTCATGTATACGCTTAAGCCCATCAAACGGTATATTAAGGTTGAAGCCCTAAACAGTTGTCTTGATGTTGTGCGGGAAGAAGGCTTTGTTTTTCCGGGAGAAATGCACGATTTTTGGGAGGCCGTTTTTGTTCAAAGCGGTCAGGCCGTTGCCGCCGCTGATGAGCAGATTTTTAATCTGAAGGATGGGCAACTGCTCTTTCATCAACCTATGGAATTCCACCGCATCCGGTCCGCCGCCAAAAGTGCCCCCCATCTGCTGATCATCTCCTTTGCTGCGACGGGCAACGGAATGGAACATTTTAAGCGAAAATGCTTTGATTTATCGAGCGAAGAATGGCACAGCTTTCGCCATATGTTTTCTCACTTTTCATCGGCGCAAAAGGAGTATGAAGCTAACGGACAAAGTTCTCGCTTTCAGTTCCTCTCTTCCCAAACCGCCACTGCTTTAGAAGATTTTTTACTGCATTTATGCCAAAAGGAAATGGCACCGCAAAGAAAGCCATCCCGTGATGAGGCCCGATTTAAGGACATTGTTGAGTTGATGAACAATCACTGCGAAAGCAATTTATGCGTAAATGATATTGCCGATCTTTGCCACATCAGTACCAGCAATATGAAACGCCTGTTTTCATTGTATTGTGACCGTGGCGTGGCCAAATACTTCCTTACGGTAAAGCTACGCCGTTCCATGCAGTTATTGGACGAGGGTGTTTCATGTTTCGAAATTGCCGACCGTTTGGGCTTTTCGTCGGTCAACTATTTCCATACCGTGTTCAAGCGTGAAACCGGTTTAACGCCGGGAGATTTCCGCAGGAGAGGTGCTTCTCAAATCATCAATCTGTTGTAAACAATATAACACCATCGACACAAAAAACGACCGTTCGTATGAACGGCTGTTTTTTTACTGAATCACCATCACATCAACACAAAATCCATGCGTTGTTACCGTCGACCATATATGTATGTCAGATAATCCGTTACTCGCT